>CAKOQQ010000001.1 GCA_934101425.1 uncultured Bacilli bacterium
TCGTTCAGAGTTTCCTCCATTGACGAATATTCCTAACTGCTGTCTCCCGTAGGAGTCTGGGCCGTGTCTCAGTCCCAGTGTGTCCAATCAGCCTCTCAGCCTGGATATGCATCGTCGCCTTGGTAAGCTATTATCCCACCAACTAGCTAATGCACCGCAGGCCCATCTTGAAGTGAAGCCGAAGCTCCTTTTAGTGTAATAAGTTATCCAATTACAAATTATCCGGTATTAGCGTTCGTTTCCAAACGTTATCCCAGTCTTCGAGGTAGGTTACCCACGTGTTACTCACCCGTCTGCCACTAAGGGGAAAATCCAAATCTAAATGAATCCATCCATCGAGCAAGCTCTCAAGATTTCAACAAATGTCAAAGGGCCCCTTCGTTCGACTTGCATGTCTTAGGCATGCCGCCAGCGTTCATCCTGAGCCAGGATCAAACTCTCCAAAAAAAAATAATCTTTTTCGTTTTTAAGTTTTCATCCTAACTAATGAAATTGACTTGTTTATATTTTACTCAGTTTTCAAAGATCATTCATGCGTTTTTTGCAACGCAATATAAATATATCAAATCTGTTAATTAAAGTCAAGTGTTTTTCGATATATTTTTACATTTTTTTCAACTTGCAACTTTTAAAGCATTGCTTTTTTCAAGTGCACAAGTAATATACCAAATTGAGAATAATAAGTCAAGCACTTTTTGTAAAGTTTTTTAACTTTTTTTAAATTTGACATTTCTAAGTTGTTTTCCCCTCAAAAGGTAATGATAATATACCAAATCAAATTGGTTAAGTCAATACTTTTTTTAAAAGTTTTTTATCTTTTTTTTGATTTATACACATCTATACATATTATATTCAATTATTGCTTTTTATGAACTATTTTATTTCTTATTTTTAAAAATTGTGCATAGTACTCATAATTAGTTTTTCCATCAAACATTGGTGAATCATTTACATATTCTTTAATTAAATCTTCTAGTGCTTTTTGTAAGATTGTATCTAAGTCATCAGAATATTTTAATATCTTTCTATGATAATTATATTCTAAAACATCTAGTATTTTATATTCGCCACTTGGAAACACTCTAAGATCTAAATCATAGTCTATATATTTTATAGTGTTATCTTCGATAATGAATGGACTTGCTATATTACAATAATAATATATTCCATCTTTTTTTAATTGAGCTATTATGTTATACCATTTATTTTTAAAAAAATACATTATAGCTGGTTCTTTAGTTTTCCATGCTATACCTTCGGCTCTTATTACCTGTGTTTTACAATTTGCAAATACCATATAATCTTTTTTATCTTCTAATAAGATTGCCTCATCCCAAGATCTATGTATTTTACCATTATGCTTATAACATTGTATTTGGTATTTGCTCCCTATTTCATATTTCATTTTAACCATTCCTTAAATATTATTATATATCAATAATAAAAAAAAAGGAACAAATTTATTCCTTTTTTTATTCATATTTAATAATAATTTACTAAATAATTTTTTTGATATATCTAACCGACATTCATAGAGTCTGACTTTAAAATATTAATTGTTTCAAATAGTCCATCTTCTATAGAATAATTTGCTCTCCAACCCAATTCGTTTATTTTCTTAGAGTCCATAAGCGCTTTAGTAGCTGTCGAATATCCCTTTCTTTCAACTTCATCTGGTAGTTCGAACTTAACTTCCTTATTGTTATAACGAGACAAAATTTTTGCTAAATCTTTCAATTTAATGTTAGATTTTTCATCACTTATATTATAAGCTTCGCCATTAGCTCCATTAGTAAGAAGTGTCATCATTGCACTTACAGCATCTGCCACATAGATATATGAGAATAATTGGTTTCCCTCACTTTTTAGTATAATATCTTCTCCATTAACTGCATTTTTTATAAATTGTGCTAAAGCCTTGCTATCATCAGCAAGCATTGTTGGCCCATATATTCGACTTAATCTACCAATCACTATATTCATATCATATTGACTTATATAAGCTTGGCACAAAGCTTCGCAGACTCTTTTGCTTTCAGGATAACCAGCTCTAACAGTATTACAATTAATATATCCTAAATAATTTTCGTCAAATAGATCTACATCCCCTTTATTTTCACCATATATTTCAACAGATGACATCATCAAAATTTTATTAGGTTTATGTGCAATAGAATAATCCAAAATATTATTTAGTCCAATTACATTAGTTGCAATAGTTCCTACTGGATTTGTAGAATATTGTTTAGGATGAGTGTTACTAGCTGCATGAATAATATAATCAAAATGGATATCAAATTCAAATTTATTGCACACATCTTGAATAATATAAACTAAATTCCCTCTATTTTTGCCGTTGTATTTTTCTATTTCATAACAAGAAAATCTGTTTAATAGTTTTTCTTCATTTCTACATAACATATAAATAGTTATGTTAGCGTCTAAATTATTATTTCTATACATTAACACATCTACTAAAAAAGAACAAATTAATCCTGAAGCTCCCGTTATCAAAATGCTGGAATTATTAAATTTATCAAAATTAACTTGATTGTTTAAAGCTACCTTTTTTATAGAATCTAAATACATTTTATTATCTAAAAATCTCATCATTTCCTCCTACTTATCAATATTATTTAATGCAGATTTTAATTAAATTGTTTTAATGCACTTTGCAATTGATTGTCACCATTATTATCTGGTTTTACTTCTAAATCAGGTATAATACCAGTTTCATTTATAGATTTTCCACTAGGTGATAACCACAATTTTGTTGTGTACTTATATTGAATATTATTATATTTTTTCACTTCTTGTACTGTCCCTTTACCATAAGATGTTACCCCTACAGTATATGCATTTAAATTTTCTTTTAAAGATAAAGTTAAAAGTTCTGATGCAGATGCACTGCCATTATTAATTAATATAACAATCTTTTTATCATAATCTTTTTTACCTTTTGAATATGTAGCTTCTATTTTATCACCATCATTAGTTTTATAAATTACTTTATCTTTATTTAATAATAAATCTGATATTTCTATAGCCGTTTCCAAATATCCACCAGGATTATCTCTTACATCAACAATTAAGCCTTCAATTTTTTCATCTTCCAATTTGCTTAAAGCTTCTTTAAATTGTTTAGCTGTATTATTTGCAAATATGCTTATATTAATATAACCTATTTTTTTATTATTTTGTTCTAATACTTTATAAGTTGCTGACTTTAATTCTATAGTATCTGATTTAGTAGATATATTAATATATTTACCATCTCTTAAAATTTCTAATGTAAAAACATTATTATTTAATGATTTTATTTTAGAAACTAAATTTGTTGTAAGTGTGCCAGTAACATTTTCGCCATTAATTTTAGTTATAATGTCTCCCTTTTTTATTCCGGAAGTATCTGCTGGAGACCCTTTAAATACACTATTAACAATTATATTCAACTTTTCATCATTATAAATTTCTATACCAACGCCAGTATAAACCCCTCTCAATTTAATAGAATCGGTTGTATTTGAGTCCAAATCTATTTTACCAGAGTATTTGTCACCTAAAGAGTTAACGACTGCAGAAAGGGCATTAGATAGTATTTTTTTAGAATCAAATGTACCATAATAGTTTTTTTTAATTTCATTATATTCATTTATAAAATGTTCTAAGTCTTCATCTACTAACGAATAATTTTTAGATAAAGTTTTATTAGTTAATAACTTATATCCCACTAGGCAACCTGTTAATGTACTAAATATACATATTGCAAGTAATATTATAACTAGTTCACAAGTTTTAAATTCAAGTTTTCTAGATTTCATATTTCACCTCATTTAGTAATGCTATGTAAATAAGTGAATATTTCATCATTTCCTTCATAAGCATTAACAATCTTTTTATTCTTTATGTGAAACAAAGTTGTAGTTGAAACTTTTAAATCTTTTATATTGCTAACAAGTAAGTTTGAATCTTTTGATACAAATTTTGAATTAAATCCACTTGATAACTCTGCAATATAACAATTTTTCTTAAATAATGAAGTAAAATCAAGACCTTCATTAGTTTTCATAAATTCTAAATAATTATTATAATCATCTGTTACTGCAAGTACATAATATTCATTATCATAATCAAGCATATTACCTAGTAGGATCTTATCATAATTTATTTCTGTTTTAGTATCAGTATCAGAGAAAGATATCTTTTCTTGTTTAATTAACACTGTTAATAAATAGAATGTTGTAAATAAAATTAACATGGCTAATAATATAATAAAGAAACTCTTCACTTGATTTTCTTCTTTTACATCATTTATAACTTTTTTATCTATTTTTATGTTTTTTACTTTCTTTTTGCTCATAATCTCACCAATATAATTATAACACATATTTTTAATAAAAAAAGAGAAATAGATTAAAAATCTATTTCATTACAGGTATAGAACTTATTGAAACAGCTATTTCAGTTAATTCTTGTTCTGATAAAGCATCAGATACTATATAGTATTCAACACCATTACTTATCCATGTTATTGAGTTAGATGAAAGACTAGCAACAGAGTCACATAATAGTGTAGGTTCTCCATATGATAATACAGTTGTAAGTTCATCATCCACACTTATAGTTTCTTGAATGAATGTAAATGGTTTATCACCTTTAAATGTTAATATTACACGTTCACCACTAGGTAAACTAACTCTATCTTGACTAGTTAGAGTAGTGTTTTTAGGCAAATACATTGGGTATATTATTTCATCAATTTTAGCTGTTGTTTTATCTAAATTAGTTTCTTTAACATTATAGTTAAGTGTAAAATAATCTTTATCAAAATCTTTATTATAATTAATACTCTTAAAAGTCATTATAATTTTTGCTGTATCACTTTCATCTAAAACTTCTACTTTAGAAAAATTGTAATCTTTATCAAGATATATTTTTTGTTTTACTAAATCACTATTATTAGAATAATTTACTTTAGTAGTAAAAATATAATTTTCATCAGTTTCCTCAAAAGTTCTTTCTTTGTCATTTTTCATTTCATCTAATAATACCTGTAAGATATAACTTTGTGAATTATTGTAAGGCCATTCACTTTGAAATTTAAAACTCTTATTTAAACTAGGAGTAAGTACATATACTCCATCATCATTTTTAAGAATTACTTGTGTATGATTATTTATTTGATTATTTAAACTTACTTTAAACTTATCATCTTTTAAATATGAAACTTCTACATCGTACTTATATGAACTTTCATTATTTACCATTTCTAAATTACCAACTAAATTATATGAGTCGGCTTTATTTAATTTATTTTCTACTTCTTTTAAAACACCACTTTCATTCTTTTTACCGCATCCTACTAAAAACAATACTGCAATAATTGCATAAAATATTTTTTTCATTTTCCACCTCTTTTTACAATTAATTATATTTTTTTAGTTATCAATTATGCAAAAAAGTATAATTATTTTTTTTCTGGAAAAAATAATAGTATAGAAAGAGGGATAAAATGGAAACAGTACAAAAGATTGCCTTAGTGTTTACTATTATTGGTGCCATAAACTGGGGACTCGTTGGTATATTTGATTTTAATTTAGTTAATGCTTTATTTAATTCTATGCCGATAATTGAAAAGATTATATATATAATAGTGGGAATATGTGGTCTTATAAATATAGGCATATTATTTAATCATATAGAAAATTAAAAAGTAGGATTTAATTATCCTACTTTTAATTATTTCTTTTTCGTTATAGCGACTTCTATAGTCTTTTTAAGTCGTGTACAAGTAATCTTAGTATCTGAACATTTCAAATATATTTCTACGTTGTATGTACCAGGTCCTTTCCCTTTTAAATTTACATAAGCATATATATCATCACTAGTAATAGATTTTATAACAGAATCTACACCTTGTACATTAACCGCTAATTTTTCATCTTCCACTCTTGTTGCATTAGCAATATATCCAGACTCTACATTGTCAAAATTTATTTTTACATTTTCAATATCTCTATCTGATATTGTATCTAATACTACTTGAATAGTAATAGAATTTACGCTCATTGATTTTATACCAACTGGTTTTGGTAAATCCATTTTATAAATTTTGTTATCTTTTAAGTTAGTTACATCTACTTTTACTTCAATACCAGTAGATTTTAATGCTTCTATAGCTTCACTAGAACCATAAACAGTTACTTTATCAACACTCGGAGTTATTGATTTAATTGCTTTACCAAATACTACTTCACCTTCTAAGACAATTTTAATTGGAATGTCTTCAGCTGGTGACTTAACTGTTACTGTTGCATTAACTTTTCCCGGAACAATTTCAACATCAACAACTTCTCCACGTGAATTATAAGCTTTTAAAGGAGCATTTTCAACTTTATATTCTCCAGCTTTTGTAATACCTAACTCACTTAAATCAATTAAAGCTTTTACTATTGCAACTTGTTTTAATTTATATTCAGGTCCACTTATACTTACATCATCAGTATTAGCGTCTAATTCAACACTTTCAACTACTAATTTAGAATCTAATGAACTTTGATTTAATAAATCAGCTGTTACTGAAGCTGTTTGTGTTTTCCTTTCAAATATTTCAACTGTTACAGTAGAAGGATTAATCATATATTTTAAGTTTCCTACTGATTGATTATATTTAATTTTTACTTCATGTTTACCCACGCCTAGGTTAGTTAAATCAACTGTTATTTCTGGCGAAGGCATTTGTTTTGCTATAAATAAGTCTGTTTTATTACCAATAAGAGTAATATCAACTGTTTCTGGAATTCCTTCTACTACATAAGCTTTCTTATTATAGTCAGCCGTTACTGGAAGAGATTCTAGTACTTCAGCTGTACTTTGTGAATACTTAAGAATTTCTTGATCTATTACTATAAACATAGTTATAGATATAAGAAGTGAAACAAATAATAATGTATTTGTTTTACTAAGCCATGTTTCTACAGCTTTTCCAGAATTACTTATTTTCTTTGTAATAAATAAAACGCTTTTAGAAATTGGAGTCACTAAATATTTATCAAAAAATTTACCAATTTTTTGGAAAAAGTTTTTAATTGTTTTCAACATTTTCTTCATCTCTTTCCTCCTCATTATCAGCATATATTTCCTTTTTAGGTTTTAATTCTTCTAATAACATTAATTTAAATTCATCTAAACTTAAATTATAGAAAAGTTCTCCACCCATAGCGATTGAAATTCTACCTGTTTCTTCTGACACGATTAAAGAAATACAATCTGTTTCTTCTGAAATACCTAGTGCAGCTCTATGTCTTGTACCTAGTCTTTTGCTTATTCTTACACTATCACTAGTTGGGAATACGGCACCTGCACTAGTAATTTTATCCCCTTGAATAATTACACCACCATCATGAAGTGGGTTATTTGGCCAGAATATGGTTATTAATAAATCTGTAGAGATATCTGCATATAATTTTTTACTTTTAGAAATGTAGTCAACTAAACTATTATCTCTTTCAAGAACAATAAGTGCACCAATACGATTTTTCTTTAAATAATCAACAGCGCCTGCAATTTCATAGACTAATTTTTCTCTTTCATCAACAGTTAAAACTTTATGTCTACCAAGCAATTGACTTCTACCTAGTTGTTCTAAGACATTTCTAATTTCTGGTTGAAAGACAATTATTATTGCAATAGGTCCCCATTCAATAATATAGTCCATAATAAAATTAATTGTAACTAAATTTAATAAATCACTTAATATTTTTAATACTATTACAATGAATACTCCTTTAAATAAAAGCACCATCTTAACATTTTTTCTTAAACTTTTTAATATAAAATAAAATACCATCCAACAAATTAATACATCGATTAATTTTTTTGATAATTCAAATATTGAATCTACTGTCATAATAAACCTCCATATCCATAATAAATTATACCATAAAATTACCTAATTACAAAATACAAATAAAGCAGTAGACACAATTTGTCTACCGCTTTTTTAATCTTCATAATTACCTTCATCAGCTTCAATCATATCATATTCCATATCAAATGAATCAGTAGCATCTTTTATATCGGCTAATTCTATATTTGCCTTTTTTCCTTTTAATTCTTGATCAAATTCTTTTTCAATTTTTTCTAGTTTTTTAATTTCTTTTTTTATTTTATTACGTTTTTTCTTTTTATAACGATTAGTTTTACTGCTAATTCTTACTGGTTCTTCTTCTGGATCTACAATACCAATAAATTCTTCTACTTCTTCTGTTTTCTTTTTAGCTTTTTTACGTGTAATTTTTACAGGTTTAATTTTTTCTTTTGATTTAGATTTAATTATAACTGGTACTTCACTTTCTAAAGTAGTAAATAATTTATTAGTACCTTCTACTTTATCTTCTTTTACTGGTTTAGTAACCGTTTTAGGCTTTACTATAGAAGTATCAGTATCTTTTATAATACTTAATATTTCATCAACATCTGTAGTTTTAATACTGCGTTTTGCTACCTTTTTATTTTGTTTTGTAGCTTTTAAAACCATACTCTTTTTAAACTTAGGTTTAGAAGGAATAACAATTGGCATAATGGTTTCTTTCTTCTTTGATGGAATAACTACAGGAGCTAATACATCCTCAGCTGGTAAAGCTTCTTCATTATGCATACTTTCTAATGCATTTTCTACATTATTTATTTCAATATTTGTAGAATCTGGAATTTCTAAGTTAGAAGTGTATATAATTGGTTCTTCTACTCTATCTTCTATAGCTTCATCTACGCTTGGAACTTCTACATCACTAGAATCTATTATATTATTTGCTATTGTTATAGAATCTAAATATTCTAAACTTTCACTGATAAGTTCATTAGTTCTAGATAATACTTTTTCATCTTTTACATTATCATTAATAATAGTTCCAAAACGATTTATTAAATCTTCACAAGTATCAACTTCTTCTTGGGTAATATTTCTAAAATCAGTTTTACTACTAAAATCAATAATATTATTTAGTATTTCTGTAGCATTTTTGTTATCAGGTAATTTTTCTTTAATAGCTTTATCATATTCTTCAATTAAACTTAATATATTATTGGCATATTTTTTATCAATATGTCCTTCTTCTTTACCAAATAGGTTTTTGTTTAATATATATGGTTTTATATATTTCTTATATTGTTCTGCTAAATCTAATATATCAGCTTTTTCTTCTTCAGTAATAATTGTTGGAGAAACGGGAATGCTTCTTTTTGAAGAAATGAAATCTTTATAACTATCAACTAGCTCTGTTAATTTCTTATATTCTTTTTTATCTGCTAATTCTGGTTCTATAATTGTTTTATAATTATCTAATAATGAATTTAAATTATCAATATTTTCATCAGTTGGTGCATTATTTACATCAACACTTAATGTCATAATATTATTTAATACATCATTAGCCGCTTTAGAATCACTAATATTAGGCTTTATATCTTTTTCATATTGTCTTGCAATATTAAGTAATTTATCATTACTATTATTTAAACTTTGATTTAAACTATTAGCATAAGACTCTAACATATTAAATACATTTTCATCAGTACTAGCAACTGTTTTAGAAGAAATATAACTGCGATAGTCTTCAACATTTTCTAACAGCTTTTGCATATCTTTAGCATCATTTATGCTTGGTTTAATCATATCTTCATATTGTGCTAATAAATCAAGTATTTTTGAAGATATATCTTGATTTATAGTGCTGGCTGAAGTAACTTTTGAACCGGCATCTAATAAGTCTGATAATATTAAATCAGTACTAGATGTACTATTCATAGTAGGTTTTATATCTTTTTCATATTGCTTTATAACTTTTAAAAGTTTTTCTGCAGCTGTTTTATCCAAATATCCAGTTTCTTCACCAAATAATTTTTTACCTTCAATATTTGGTTTTATAGTATCATCATAATTTTGAAGTAATGATTTAACTTTCATGGCTTCTTCTTCTGTTAATCCATTATTATTTGCAAGTGAAACATTATTTGGATCAAAATTACCATTTTCATCAACAACTTCATATAAAACATTTACATTATCATCATCACCTACATCAACATATTCATATTCATTAGTAGGTTCTTCTTCTATATCTCTTATATCAGGTTTTCTATCAGCTCTTTCAATAAGTTTTTCTGCAACTTTTTCTGCAGATTTTGATGTTTTAAATTCTTCTTCCGCTTGATTTTCTGTAACTACCTTAGTATCAACTTCTTCTACATCCTTTAAAGGATCAACATCTATATCAAATGTAGGTAGTTCTTTTTCTTTTTTAAATTTTATTTTTTTGGTGTAGCCAGTTTTTTCTGAATAATAACCAATTATGGCCATAACAAAAAACACTACAATAGCTAACAACCATGGCCAATTATCTATAATAAAATCCATAGACTGCCTCCCCTTTTATTCTAAATATATAATATCATTTATAGATATTTTTTTCAATCATTTTCTAGATAGTTTTCACCTTTAAATGGTTCCCTCTTAAGTAAGTCTGGATAATCTTTTTGCCTTAATACTTCAAATAAAGCAATTGCAACAGAATTAGATAAGTTTAAACTTCTTATTTTATCAGTCATTGGAATACGCATACAGTGTTCTAAATCATTCCTAAGTATTCTTTTAGGAATACCTGTACTTTCCCTACCAAATACTAAATAAATATTTTCATCCTTAGTATAATTAAATTCACTATGTGCTTTTTTGCCATATCTAGTTAAATAATAAAATGTTCCTTTATTCTTTTCTAAAAATTCTTCATAATTTTCATAAACAAAATAATTACAATTATCTAAATAATTAACTCCACATCTTTTTATACTTTTTTCATCTAAACTAAATCCTAGTGGTTTAATTAGATGAAGACGTGCATTAGTCCCTGCACAAGTTCTCATAATATTACCAGTATTTTGTGGAATTTCAGGTTCAAATAAAACAATATTAATCATTATCTATAACACCATAGTTTTCTAAAAATTTCGTGATTGAAGTTTTATCATATATAGTATCAACTTTATACAAAATATCTATTATTTTTCCATCTTGAAAAACTAATAAATTAGGTATAACATTTAATTCAACTTTACTACTTTTTAATTTATCATTAAAATATTTATTTTTTAATTTTGTTAAGTTATCAGGTGCCAGTTCTGTAGTATTCATATAAACAACATCTTCATCAATGTCATTTTTTAATACTACTGATTCAAATTCATTTTCAAAATTGTTACTTTTTTCACTGAAGTCAGTTAAGTATACTATAACATTTTGTCTTTCTGTAATATAAGCGTCAATAGATTCATAACTTAATTTTTCAAGTTTATCTGTTAATTTCGACTCTTGTTTGTCACTTTTTCTAAATGGTTCTACCACTAGCCAAAATAATAAACCTGAAATTAAAAATATTACTGCCAACATAAAATAATTTTTACTGCTTATTTTTTTTATTTCTTTTTTCTTTGCCATATTATCACTATCCTCATTTACATTTTATCATAATAAATACTTTTAATCAATAAAAAAGACGACTATCTATGGTCGTCATTACTTTTAATTTCGTCTATTGTTACCACTGGTAAAACAATATTTTCTTTTTCACAGAAATCTTTAAATTTTTCTCTAAAACTAGTTAATTCTTTTATGATACTATCAGGATAAATTCTTTTACTTTGTTTAATAGCATTATAAACATCTACAATATCAACTTCACTTTTATTTTCAAATAAAGCATTTGAAAAAGCTTGTGTTAATACTGAAAAGGCAATATCAGGGTACATAGCAGATAAACCATATACTCTTTTAAATTCTGTAGTAGCTTCTACGATTGATTCAACTAATTTTTCAGTCATATATTCATTATATTTAAACTTAATGCCTGTTTTCTTTTCAATTCTTCCTAGTGATCCCATTAAGATTTTAATTGTTGTAGGTACATCTGGTTCTTCTACATCTATTCTATCAAAACGTCTTAAGAAAGCTCTATCCCTAATAATATATGTATCAAATTCAATAGTAGTAGTAGCACCGATTGCTTTTACATCACCACGGTCAAGTGCTGGTTTTAAGATATTAGCAAGGTCCATAGGGCCATCTGAAGATCCTCCTATTAATGTGTGAATTTCATCTATAAAGACAATAGTTTTATCCATCTTTTTAAGTTCTTCAACTAATAAAGCAATAATCATTTCTTCTTTGCCATTAACTGTCATCTTACCAACTAAACTAGTTGAATTAATTTTAATAATTGTATAACCTTTTAATGCATTAGGTACTTCATCTCTTTGAATTAAATAAGATAATCCTTCTACAATAGCTGTTTTACCTATCCCAGGCTTACCTACTAATAATCCAGATTTATCAGGAGTGAGTAATACTATCATTAATTTTCTAATTTCTTCATCTCTAGCAATTGCTGGATTAGTTACATAAGTCTTAGTTGTTAAATTTTCACCATATAATTTCACGATACTAACGCCGTTATCAGTTGGTGTTTGTGCACTTGGCATTACATTTTGATAAGTTTGAGCATTCACTTGTGGAGTAGAATATTCACTTACGCCACTATTTCCTACTGGATTTACAGTAGTAGTTACAGGTGTTGGAGTTTCTATATTAGTAGAAGGCATAATACTTGGTGTAACCACATTTGCATTAGGAATTGGTGTAGGATTTACATTCACATTATTAGTTCCCATTTGATTAGGAATATTACTTCCTGTAATCATATTTGGTGTAATACCATTATATTGATTATTATTTATTTCATTTGGATTCATTTAATTAGCCCCTTTTCCTTTAAATAATCTATTACAGTAGAATAAGTAAGAGCGCCTTCTATTCTATCTCTTTTATTTGCTTCTTTTCCATCTTTTAAATAAACTGTTGTTGGAGTTTCTATAAGATTATTGTCAAATAATATTTTAGTTTTAAATTTTTCTTCTTCTTCACTTGTAAAACTATCTAAATCAACATAATATAATGTCACTTTATATTTTTCAAATACCTTATTTAAGGTTTCTTTATAGTCAAGGCAATGACCACAACTAGCTCTACCAATAACTAGTACAAATTCTTCTTTATTGTCAAGTTTTGTTTTAAACTCATTATAACTTATTTCAGATAATTTACCTTTACTACAACCTGTTAGTAATAGTAATGATGTTATTAAAAATAATATTTTCTTCATGTTATCACCATATAAATTATATAATATTTATACTTAAAAAAAAAGAGTTTTTAAAAACTTTTCTCTTTTTTATACACAACTAATTGATCTGGTAATAAAAATAATTTATCATTTTGTTTTACTAATTCATTAGCGGTAATACCTATAGTATTTAATATATTATTTAATGTATCATTATCACGAGTAACATATATTTCTACACCTTCCATAGGAACAAGTATTTGTTCATTTGGATATATATAATCATATTCATTTAATCCATTTAAAGTAAGTAATACATCTTTTGATACATTATTTTTTCTAGCTATTGCATATATTGTATCTCCTTCTTTAACAATATATTGTGTTAAATAAGAATTAGTTTTTGGCACTACTATACTATAACCAGGAACAATATTATTTATATCATTTAATTTCATAATAGTATTTACATCTGTATTAAATTTATTAGCTATTCCTTCTATAGTATCCCCCATCATAACTTGGTATATTGTATACATATTTCACCTCTACTCTAATATATGCAATATATACATAGTTGCTAATAATTTATAACAAAAAAATATAGGAACTAAAAGCCCCTATATTTTTTATATCCAAGTTAACTTTACTTTACTAACAATACCTTCTTCATTTATACTAATATTTAATTTTATTCTATTATAAGTAAGATATTCGTAAATTAAGGTTGGTGTATTTTCATAAGACTCATCACTAATATATTCTAATTCAATTTGTCCTTTAGCTAGTTCAGTGTCAAAGTCATCATCTCTGCTTGCATTATCTTTTCCTAGTGTTTCAAGTACTTGGTTATATGTTGTTTTATTTGGAATAATTCCATTTATTTGTAAATATTTACTTGTATTTACTATTTCAACAATTGTACAGTTTCTATAAACATTTTCACTTTCAGTATAATTATATGCTTTAACAGTTAAATATTCATCACTATTTGGAAAATATAGTTTATCATCTTCTTTTCCAAGCTTTCCTTTAGCAATTTTTCTATTAAGTAAATCAGTTCTAAAACCTTTATGAATAAATTTTCTTATTTGTGCTGGAAATTTAATTTCTTCTGTTTCACTATATACAATTTTTACATCAGCAATTTTTGCACTATCCCTTTTCATATCATACACTTGATATACTGATTTATTATTTTCATTAGGAATAGGCTCTTTTTTATCTTCTTCTTTTTTACCACATCCTACTATGAGTAATAAACTAATTATTATTAATAATATACTTTTCTTCATATTTCACCTACGCATTAGCAGTTGCTTTTTTATAGCATACCATGTTTCTTCCACTTCCGGAGTACACATTATATCCGCTTGGGCAACTGTATGTTGTATCACTACAAGTAGAACAATTACAATCATAATAAGTGTAACGAGAACAAGAACATACTGTTTCAGTTTCGTACTCACTGCATGATTCTTGTAAGCAACAACAGCTTGAACCGGTACATCCTCCGCATCCAGATACTCCTACACCGCTTCCCCATCTACTACAATACCAGTCATATTTACATCTTCCGGTAGATCTTTCTGTACAAGACTCCCTTGCACATCTACTACACGTATCACAGTTACAATCGTAATAATATCTTTCTGCTTCAGCTGATCTAGTACAAATATATCCTTTGCTACTATCGTTTATTAATGTACTACCACTTGGGCAACTATAACTTACTATCCATTGTGCGTATAACGTTTGATTACTTGTAATAGTTACTGTTGATGATGATGTTATTTTTCTGCCGCCACTAGAACTTGTATACCAACCATTAAATGTATAGCCACTTCTTGTTGGAGTTGGTAATGTACCATACGTACTATTATATGTTACACTCTTAGTTGTATTTGATGCGCCATTTCCATATACAAGTGTAATTATATATGTATTAGCAGTCCATCTAGCTACTAATGTATGATTTGCTGATGTTTTAACAACACTAGTGTTTGTTACTTTTACCCCATTTAAATACCAACCATTAAATGTATATCCTGTTCTTGAAATTGTCGGAAGTGTTCCATATGTATTATCATATGTTACATTTTTAGTTGCAAAGCTTGGAGTTGCGCCATTACCATTAAATGATACTAAATATGTTCCTTTACTCCATTGTGCAGTTAAAGTATGATTTCCTGTTATACTAACTGTTGATGAAGCATTTATAATAGTTCCCCCGCTTGTAGACCAACCATTAAATATATAACCAGTCTTTGTTGGAGTTGGTAATGCACCATACGTACTGTTATATGTTACACTCTTAGTTGTATTTGATGTGCCATTTCCATATACAAGTGTTACTGTATAAGTGTTAGCAGTCCATCTTGCATACAATGTATGATCACTACTAGTACTTACTTTTGTTCCATTTTTTATTAAATTACCACTACTAGAACTTGTATACCAACCAGCAAATGTATATCCTGTTCTTGTTGGTTTTGGCATATTTTCATATATACCATCAAATGTTACATTTTGTGTTGTGTTTGACATTCCATTATTATAAACATATGTTACTTTATAATTATTAGGAGTCCATTTAGCTACTATAGTAGCATCTGCTAATATTTTTACTTTGGAATTACCTTCTACTTTTACAGTGTCTAAGTACCAACCATTAAACGTATAACCACTTCTTGTTAATACTGGAAATTCTCCATATGTGCTATCATATGTTACTTTTCTTGTAGTATTAGAAATGCCATTTCCATATACAAGTGTAATTATATACGTATTAGCGGTCCATCTTGCAGTTAATTCTTGATGTTCTAATTTTTTAAAAATATCAGTACTTTTTATAATTTTACCATCACTATCATACCATCCTGTAAATGTATAACCATTTCTTATTGGCGTTGGAAGATTACCATAAACTTCTTCATAAGTTAATGATTTTTCTACAGTATCAATATATCCACCATTTGGATTAAATGATATTTGATATACATTTTTATCTAAAATAGCTTCTAAAGTATGATTTTTATCGATAGACACAAGTGTTTTTGAAGTTACTATAGCTCCACTTTCAGTACGCCAACCTTTAAATGTGCTACCTATTTTTGATAAAACTGGAAGTGTTCCATAAGCACTATCATAACTAACTTCTTTAGTTGCTGTTTTACCATTTACTATCCAACCTATAGTTTCTGGTATATCTATTGGTGAAGTTAATGTTACTGTATAAGTGTTTACTTGCCAGTGTGCATAAACTTCAAAACCTTCAGTTTCAATAACTGTTTCACTAGTTATTTCTTTACCACCAACTTTATCAGTAAACCATCCTAAAAATTCATAACCTTTTCTTTCAGCTTCCGGAAGTTCACCAAGTGTATTTCCTTTTTCAAATTCAATCCTATCTACTGCTACAGTACCTCCATTTGGATTAAGTAAAAGCATAGAATCATATACCTTACAATCTTTTGCATCCACTTTTCTACTTGTTGCATTACCTGTTTCATCTACTTCTAGGCAATATCCAGAATAATACATTGTCGCAGAAATAAATCCTTTGGAACTAAAATATGTACGACCTTTATCAGGTCTAGCTCCTGTCATATCAATTTCTTTGTCTTTTAAGTCAAGCGCTAGGACTTCATTGTTTTCTACTAATAAAGAATTATAGTAGTTTATAGCTACTTTAGTTATAGCTTCAGCATATTCTTCAGCACTATTTTTTCTACTGCTTTCTATTATATGAGTAACCGCTGGCGTTGCTATTAGTGCTATTACTGCTAAAATAACTATTACTGCTAAAAGTTCTATTAATGTAAAACCTTTCTTTTTCTTATTCATATAACCACCTTCCTATTTTAAGTATATCATATATATTTTTTTTGGCAATAAAAAAGAATAGAGTATGCTCTATTCATCTGCTAAATTGTCGAAATAACCTTGAACAAATACTACTGGTGTACCCTTATCTCCACTACCACTAGTTAAATCACAAAGGGAACCTATTAAATCAGTTATCCTTCTTGGAGTAGTACCTTGAGTAATCATTTGTCCTTTTAAATCTTTTTCTTTATTTCTAATTTCTTCTTTTATAGCTTCTTTTAACTCTTCTCCTCTTAAATCAGCAAATTTATTATCAGAAACATATTTTAACTTAATTTCATTTGGTGTGCCCGCTAATCCACTAGTATATGCTGGTGATACTACTGGATCTGCAAGTTCCCATATTTTACCTACAGGATCTTTAAATGCTCCATCACCATATACCATTACTTCAATATTTTTACCAGTACGTTCTTTTAACATAGATTGAATTTTTAAAACTAATTCATTGCCTGTTTTAGGGAATAATTTTAGTCTTTCTTCTGTAGATTTATTTGATCCTAAAAGTCCATAATTAGGATTAAATCCACTACCATTTATAGGTGAAGACAATACTTCATATAATCCATATACAGTATCTGCTCCACTTTCTTTTAATATTTTCTTAGTTCTTTCTCTAGTATGAATATCACAATTTAATACATCCTTAGTATAATTTAATATTGCTCTTGGATCATTTGCAAACACAAATTCAATTTCGCAATTTTCTTTTTTTACTAAATCTCTATAAAAATGTACCATATTTATTCCTGTAAATGGATGAATAAAATCACCAAATACTTCTTCATATTCATTTTCAGTAATAATATCACCTAAATTAAATCTACTATTGTCTAATTTATTTTCATCTAGTATTCCATTTCCTACTTCATCAGCTGGAAAACTAAGAAGCATAGTTATTTTATCCATACCTCTTGCAATACCTTTTAATATCATAGAAAATCTATTTCTACTTAAAATAGGGAATACTACACCAATATTTTTACTTGGAAATTTATTTACTAAATCTTCTGCAATATCATCTACAGTTACATAATTTCCTTCAGAAATACCTACTACTGCTTCTGTAATTGCCACTACATCCTTATCTCTAAATGAAAAGTTTTCACTTTCGCTTGCTTTTAATAATGAGTTAACTACTATACTAGCTAAGTCATCATGTTCTTTTATAATAGGAGTTCTTATCCCCCTAACTACTGTTCCTACGTTTCTCATATATCCTCCTTGTCTTATTTTACCATATAATTAAATAGTGTAAAAGGAAATCTATTAGGTAGATTGTAAGATATTGTCAAGTGTTCTTTAGTTACTGGATGAGTAAACTCTATACTAGACGAAAATAATGCTATTTGATTTTTATCTTTTTTATTATATCTTTGATCTCCATATAATGGATATCCTCTACTAGAAAATTGTACTCTTATTTGATGAGATCTACCTGTTATTAAGTTTATTTTAACTAAACTATAATTATTCTTATAATCAATAAGTTCATATTCAAGTTTGGCTTCTTTACCTTTATCAGATACTCTTACAAAATTAGTTTTTTCATCTTTAAGTAATTTATCTATAAAAGTGCCTTTTTTATCTACTTTTCCTTCTACTACCGCATAATAAGTCTTTCTTACATTATGATTTTTTATTTCTTTTGTCATTCTTTCTGCTGCTTTAGATGTTTTTGCAAAAAGTAATACTCCACTTACTGGTCTATCTAATCTATGTAAAAGTCCTAAATATACATTTCCCGGCTTATTATATTTTTTCTTTAAATAATCTTTTACTAAAGATACCATATCAATATCATTACTAGAATCCTTTTGTGTTGGGACATTTATGGGTTTTAGAACCGCTATTAAATGATTATCTTCATATAATACTTTAATCATTAGATTCCCACTTACCATATATACCACAGGGTAGAACTAAATCATCTCTTTTAATAGGTAAACCAATATCTCCAGATTCTATTTTACCATCGTATTTATTCATCGTGGTCTTAAGTATATTTAAAAGTACAACACTAGAAATACCAGTTGTATATGAATTTATTAAAAAGAATAATGGTTTATCAGATAATATCTTTAAACAAGCATTTATAAGTTCATATAAATTTTTTTCAAATTTCCACATTTCACCATTAGGTCCACGTCCATAACTAGGGGGATCCATTACTATAGCATCATACTTGTTACCGCGACGATATTCTCTTTCTACAAACTTCATACAATCATCTACAATAAATCTTATATAATGATCGCACAAATTACATAATTTCATATTTTCTTTAGCCCATTCAGTCATACCTTTAGAAGCATCTACTTGTACAACATCAGCTCCAGCACTAGCACAAGCCATTGTAGCTGCTCCTGTATAGGCAAAAAGATTTAATACTTTTATTTTTCTATTAGCATTTTTAATTTTATTCATCATAAAATCCCAATTAGCGGCTTGTTCTGGAAATAAACCCGTATGCTTAAAATTAGTAGGGCTAACTTTAAATGTTAAATTTTTATAACTTATAGTCCAATAATCTGATAATTTGCTATAAAAATCCCAGTAACCTCCACCTTTATTTGTTCTATGATAAAAACCATCAACATTTTTCCATAAGCTATAGTCTTCTACTTCCCACATAGCTTGTGGATCTGGTCTTCTTAAAATTACACTTCCCCATCTTTCTAATTTTTCACCATTGCCAGCATCTAAGCATTCATAATCTTTCCAATCTGTACTAATCTTCATAAAATCACCATATTAATTATAATATTTTTATGATATAATGTAAATGGTGATAATATGGATAAACATTACGAACCATATAAAGTTATAATACTTATTTTTTTAATAGCAATTATAATAGGGAGTACTCTTTTATATTTGCCAATAAGTCATGATGGTAATGTAAAATTTATAGATGCTTTTTTTACCGCTACTAGTGCCTTATGTGTTACAGGACTAAATACTATAGATTTTGCAAATACATTTAATACATTTGGTATAACAGTTATAGCTATACTTATTCAACTAGGTGGCCTTGGTATAATATGTACAGGATTTATAATAGCACTTATATTAGGGCAAAAAATAGGATTAAAAAAAAGATTACTACTTAAAGCATCTTTTAATTTAAATTCAATAAAAGGTACTATTAAACTCTTATTAAATATAATTAAAATCACAGTTATTATAGAACTTTTGGGAATAATATTTCTTAGTATATATTTTATTAAAGATTATAATTTAAAAACGTCTATAGCCCTTGCAACATTTCATTCAATATCAGCATTTAATAATGCAGGGTTTGATATAATCTCTAAATATAATCTATTAAATAATTATACAATTATTATATCTTCAATTTTAATTATATTAGGTGGACTAGGCTTTTTAGTTATAGAAGATATATTAAATAAGAAAAAACTAAAAACACTTACATTACATTCTAAAATAGTTATTAAAGTATCATTACTCTTAATAGTATTTGGTACTATTACAATATATTTACTTGAAAACTTTTCACTTTTAGAATCATTTTATTTATCAGTATCATCTAGAACTGCAGGATTTAGTATAAATGGTTTTAACTTAATAAGTAATTCTACAACACTTATTATTATATTTTTAATGTTTGTAGGAGCATCACCTAGTTCAACTGGTGGTGGGATTAAAACTACTACTTTTTATACTTTATTAAAAGGTATGATAAGTATTTATACTAATAGAAATTGTGTGAGTAATAAAAGAACTATTAAATCAAGTGTAGTACATAAAAGTTTTGTTATATTTATATCAGCAATAGGAATTATATTTTTAAGTACATTATTTATATCTATAATAGAAAAAGATTTCTTATTAAAAGATATATTATTTGAAGTTACAAGTGCATTTTGTACTGTAGGTTATACTTTAGGAATAACACCTAGGTTATCAAGTATATCTAAAATAATCATATGTATATGTATGTTTATTGGTAGAGTTGGTACTTTAACACTAATTTCTATGTGGTTAAAAGAAAAGAAGGATAATGTTAAATATCCAGAAGAAAATATTATAGTAGGATAGAGGTAATTATGAAAAAGAAAGATATAGAATATGGAATTATAGGTCTTGGAACATTTGGAAGTAACTTAGCTAAAAACTTATCTAGAGCAGGAAAGGAAGTTTTAGCAATTGATCAAGATGAAAATAAAGTAGATGCTATTAAAGATTATGTAGAAGAAGCTTTAATAGTAAAAAGTTTAGATAAAAATGTTTTAGAAGAAGCTGGTATACAAAACTGTCATACAGTTATCATTTGTACATCAAAAGACACTGCAATAAGTGTCCTTACAACTTTAAATGTAATAAATATGAAAGTAAAAAGAGTACTAGCTAAAGCAAATAGTGATGATCATGGTGCAATCCTAGAAAAAATAGGTGCTGAAGTAATATATCCAGAAAGAGATATGGCAGATAGAATTGGTAATATGCTTACTAATTCTAGAAGTTTAGACTTTATTAAATTAAATGGTAATGTTAGTGTTACTGAATTTAGAATACCTTCTAATTTAATAGGAAAAACATTAAAAGAATCTAAAATAAGAGATAAATACAAATTAAATGTCATTGCTCTTGAAAATGATGATGAAACTACTACAATAGCAGATCCTAATCATATATTTAAAGAAGAAGATTATGTTGTAGTATTAGGTAGTGATGAAAATATAAGAGCTTTTGAACAAGAATATTTAAATGAATAAATAAAAAAGGAATACTAAATGTATTCCTTTTATTATGCAAATATTATCTCTTACTAAATTGTGGTGCTCTACGAGCTGCTTTAAGTCCTGGTTTCTTTCTTTCTTTCTTACGAGAATCTCTAGTAATAAAACCAGCTGCTTTAAGTACTTTTCTATAGCTATTTTCACTATCTACATTAGCACTATCATATTCTAATAATGCTCTTGTAATACCTAATCTAATAGCTCCTGTTTGTCCTGTAAATCCTCCACCGTTTACTTTAACTTCAATATCAAAATTCTTTTCATTTGAAGTAGCAACAAGTGGTTGCATTAAATCCATAACATTAGTTTCATAAGGAAAGAAGTCTCTTACATCTCTTCCATTAACAGTTATTTTTCCTTTACCAGGAACCATTTTAACTTGAGCGATAGAAGATTTTCTACGACCAGTTCCAATATATACTTTATTAGCCATAATTTCCTCCTTAATTCATTTTAAGTTCAGTAGGTTGTTGAGCTTGATGTGGATGTTCTTCTCCAGCATAAACAAATAATTTTTTATACATTTGTCTACCAAGTCTACCTTTAGGTAACATACCTTTTACTGATCTTTCAACCATTTCTACAGGATAACTTTCTTTCATTACTCTAGCAGTTCTTTCTCTTAAACCACCTGTGTAACCACTGTGATTATAATAGATTTTCTTATCTAATTTGTCACCAGTTAAAGCTACTTTAGAAGCATTAACGATAATTACATAGTCACCACAATCAATATGTGGAGTATATGTAGGTTTATGTTTACCTCTTAAAATATGAGCTGTTTTTGATGCTAAACGACCTAATACTACATCAGTTGCATCAATTACGTACCACTTACGAGATACTTCTTCTTTTTTTTGCATATAAGTATTTTTCATATTCTTTTCCCTTTCTTCATATTAAGTGAATTTTCCCACGATTCACTCTTTATGGGATTTATAAAATGTACCAATAATAATTCTACTAAAAAAGCACACATTTGTCAATTAAAATATATGCTTTTTTGTTATTTTACACTAATAAAATACATCTTTTAAGTATAATCCTTCTGGTGGAGCAGTTATACCAGCTTTTCTTCTATCTTTAGCTTCCAAAATTGATATTATATCTTCACTTTTATATTTACCTTCACCAATTTCAATTAATGTTCCAACCATATTTCTAACCATATATCTTAAAAAACCAGTACCTAAAAATGATATTTGTATACTATTGACATTCTTTAAATCTCTTATAAAAGTTGTTTGAACTATAGTTCTTACAAAATCATTTTTTTCTTCGTCTGCTTTTGTAAATGATTTAAAGTCATGAGTACCTTCTAAATACTTTAATGCTCTTTCCATTTCTACAGCATCTAATTTTTTATTATATTGATATACATAATCTTTTTCAATTGGATTATATTCACCCATATTTATTTTATATACATATTCTTTAGCTTTTACATTAAATCTTGCATGAAAATCATCATTTACCTCTTTAATATCTTTTATATAAATATCTTTAGGTAATAAACAATTTATAGAGTGCTTTAATTTATCTGGAGACATTTTGGCATCCATATCAAAATGAGCTTTTTGGTTTAATGCGTGAACACCAGCATCTGTTCTACCAGACGCATGAATATCTACTTTTTGTTCACTATTTATTTTTTTTAAAACTTTTTCAATTTCACTTTGGATAGTTTTTTTCTTAGGTTGTTTTTGATAACCACTATACTTAGATCCATCATAACTAAAAGTCATTAAATATCTCATAATACAACTCCCTTTATCAAACATATAATAAATAATATGATATGCACAAATAATATATAATTATCAAACATATTCCATTTATTTATTCTATAATTTGTTCTTTTATTATTTATACTAAATAATCTAACTTCCATAGCATCTGCTAAGTCGTCAGCTTTTTTAATAGTTAAATTAATCATTGGAAATAACATGGCTTTAACTGCTACATATTTACCTTTCAAATTAGAATTATAATAATCTATTCCTCTACTAGCTTGACTCTTTAATATCTTATTAGCTTCATCAATAATAGTAGGAATAAATCTAATTGCTAAAGTAAGAGATAATGCCATCTTATTTACTGGAATTTTAAATACATTTAAAAATGAAAATGTTTTTTCAAGACCATATGTTATTTCAGTAGGTGGTGTAGTTAATGTTACTATAGTAGTATATATAACTAATATAGATAATCTTGTAATCATTATAATAGTATTTAATATATTAATTCCACATATTGTATTTATTACTAATATAAATAGTAATAAATATTTTAAGCTAAATACGGTTTTAAAATAAAGTTTACTTGGTATATTAGTTAAATACATAAGTATTAAAGTAAATATAGTAAGAATAATTGTCATATAAATATCACTAGCCATAAAAAGTGAAAGTATATATATAAGTAAGCAAATAATCTTACAAATAGGATTCATTAAATGAATTTTAGACTTAATAGGATAATATCTTCCAACAACTACATTATCTAGCATTTCTATATATATCCTTTATTAAATCATTTACATCTACTCTATATCCCATTCTAAGTCCTTTTACTTTATTTATATAATCTATCGTTTCTACTATTTTAGGTCTTTCTAGACCATATTCATTTAAATTACTATTCGTAAGTACTTCCTTACTATTACCCTCTAATACAATTTCTCCATCATTTAATATATATGTATAATCACTACATTTATATACAAGTTCTGTATCATGAGTTACAAGTAAAATAGTTTTACCATATTTATTTTTTAACATTTGAATTAACTTTATAAAGTTTTTTTTGCTTATACTATCAAGACCTACAGTAGGTTCATCAAATATGATTACTTTAGGATTAAAAGCGAGTACAGAAGCAATTGATACTTTTCTCATTTCTCCTCTACTTAATTTAAATGGATTCATATCTAGATATTTTGAATCTAATCCTACCATCTTTAAAGCATCAGCACATCTTTTTTCCATAGTATCTACTTTGTATCCAAAATATTTCATGCCAAAAGAAATTTCTTCTCTTACTGTAGAATTAAATATTTGTTCTTCCGGAAATTGAAATATTAGTCCTACATCAAATCTTAAATCATTAATTCTTTTAATTTTAATATTCTTTTCTACTAAATATGGACCTACATAAATTTTACCTCTAGTAGGTTTAATAAGCGCTAATATAAGTTCTATTAAAGTAGTTTTACCACTACCACATTTACCAACTAAAGCATTTATCTTATTTTCAGATATAATTGTATTTATATTTTTTAAAGCAATTTTTCTAAGTGGTGTTTTATAATTATATACATATGACACATTTTTAAATTCTATTTCCATATAGACTGCACCAACTCACTATTACTAAAACATATTTTATCAAGTAATCCATAATAATTTAATTTAATACTTAATTCAACTATAAAAGGCAAATCAAGACCTATTTTATTGAATATCTTTTCTTCCCTTAAAACATCTTCTTTACTACCTTTAATTATTATTTTTCCTTTATCCATTACAATAATATCTTTACCATAAATAGTATCTTCCAAATCATGAGTGACATTTATTATTGTTGTATTATTTTCTTTATTACAATTATCAAGTACTTTATAGATTTTTTCTTTATATTTATAATCTAACATAGTAAAAGCTTCATCAAATATAAGTATTTCTGGTTCAATAACAAGGACACTTGCAAAAGCTACTACTTGTTTTTCACCACCACTTAATCTATGTGGATCACGATTAAGTAAATGTGTAATATCTAAATATTCACTTATTTCTTTTACTCTTCTATCTATTTCATCATGATCTAATTCTAAGTTTTCTAAAGAAAAAGCTATTTCATCCATTACGGTTTCACAAACAAAACCATTTTCAGGATTTTCAAATACTACACCTATTTTCTTTCTTATATCTCTTATATTTTCTTTGCATAGATTTATACCATCTATAGTAATATTAGAATTAGTTCTAATTAGTCCAAGCAAAATCTTAATTAAAGTCGTTTTACCTGCACCTATTGTTCCAACTATACTAGTATAAGATCCACGCTCTATTTCTAAATTGAATTTATCAAAGATATAATTATCATTATATCTAAATAATAAATCTTTAATTGATATAATACTCATAATATCACCACTTCTATATTATACCATATGAGCTTTAATAATTTTATATTTTATACTTTTTTATTTTATAAATCAACAAAAAAGAGATATTATCTCTTTTTCTTTTGAATTTTATATGTAATTTTAGTCATTAACTTTCTTGGCAAAAATCTATACATTTTAGTAGCACATTTAATACTGAATCCTGGTGTAATAATTAGCTTTTTCTTAAACATTTTTTTAATTGCATATTCTGCTACATCATTACTTTCAAGAGATTTTAGACTAAATCTAACTTTAGCTACTTTATTAAATTCAGTATTAACTGGTCCAGGACATAATACACTTATTCCGACATTAGAATTATTTTTTCTTAATTCTTCATATATTGCTTCTGTTAAATGAAGTACATATGCTTTTGTAGAATAATATGTTGCCATTAAAGGTCCTGGTTGGAATGCAGCTGAAGATGCTACATTTAATATATACCCTTTATTACGAGCTACAAAGTCATTTAAAAATAACTTAGTTAAGATATGAACTGCTTTAATATTTACATCAATCATATCCAATTCATCATCTAACTTGATATCATTAAATTCACCAAATTTGCCAAATCCTGCGTTATTTATAAGAATATCAATATCTTCATCTTTTACTTTATTATATAACTTAGTACAATTATATGTACTAGATACATCTAAACATATAATTTTTACATTTGTATTTAATTGTTTTTTTAATTTTTCTAATTTATCTTTTCTTCTAGCTACTAATATTAAATCATATCCCATATCACTTAATACTCTAGCCATATCTCTCCCTATTCCAGAAGATGCCCCTGTTATAAGTGCCTTCATAATACCACCCTAACTAAATTATATACTATCTATTAAAATAATACAATAAACTTTTATTGACAAATTTAATCTTTATTGTATAATAAAAAGAAACTATTAGGGGGTACTATGATAAAATTTAACTATTTAAGTGAGAGATGTAAAAAACTAAGTGAAACGATAAAAAAAGATATCCCACTTATTTTGTCAGAAATAGAGAGATATGGAAAAGGAAATCCTACTTTAAGTGATTCTATACCAGAACTTTTATTTGATGATGAAATTAATAGATGCAGTAATGTAATAAGGCAAATAGATAATTTTGATACTACTAGCCTAGATAGAAACTTAAAGTCACTTAAAGTAACTAGATTATATGGCAAATTTGTGAGAAGAGTTGATGCAGACTATGATATGATTGATAATCATATGAGAGTTGGTTATCCATCTAGTATATCGCATGAAATGCTTCATATGTCTTCCACTATATATGATTATGATAAAGGTATGTGTTATAGTGGACTACTTATGTTTGGTGGAGAACTTCATATAGGTAGAGAATTTACAGAAGGACTTACTGAACTTTTAAATATTGAAAATTTTAATGTTGGAGATAATATACCTTCATATGAATACTTTATGAAATATGTTAAATTATTTAGAGAAGCATTCCCTAAAATTGATTTAGTTAAATATTATTCTACATCTGATTTAAACGGATTATTAGAAGAACTAACTAGTTATGGTGTTTCTAAAGAAGAGGGATTAACCTATATATATTTATTAGGTAAATTTAAACCATTATATTTTAAAGTAGTAGAAGGATTTCTAGCAGAATATTTAGAAGATTTTAATGCAAAAGTAAAAAGAATTGAAAAATAATCAATTCTTTTTTAATTCTATAACAGGACGAATGCCATAACTATATTTATTAGTACTTACATTAGTATCTATATTACCAGTATAGAATAATGTAAATACATAATTAGAAATACTATTTGAAGTAGTTATAGTCCACACTCCATATGGATTTTTATTAGTATTAGAACTACTTAAACTGCTATATAACCATTTAGGACAACTTTCATATAAGTTACTACATCCTAAATTAATTAGTTCATCTTTAGTTATTAAACGAGCTCTACTAGTACCTGATACTTCTTTTTCATCAATAGTAGTTTTACCATTATTTATTTTAAAATTACTATACATAATACCAGTATTTTTATATTCATAACTATTTATTCTATCAATATAAGTCCAATTAGCAGTTATGAGATTTAAATAAGAAAGAGCTTCATCATAACTAACTTTATAACCAATAGTATCTTTCATATATAAAGTTAATTTATCATTACTATTGTCTATAACATAGAAAGTATATTTTTCATCTTCATTTACATTTACTACTACTTCTGTACCAACTTCACAATTTTCTTTTAAACATTTATCATCAGAAAGTATATTAGCTACATTTATAATACAGTCACTCTTAGTAATATTTTCATTTTCTTCTACTTTAGTATAACAGTATTTACCACTTTTATATTTCATATAAACTACTTTACCACTATCAGATAATTCTATAGTAGCATTATCAAGTTTAATATAATTAGTTCCATTATATTCACTCTCATACTTTTTAATTAAAGATGTAGCTTCTTTTTTTATACTATTTCTTTTTAAATAATCAAATAGAAATACTAATCCTACTACTATAAGTACAAATAAAACTATAAATATAAACACTCTCTTCTTATTAGTTTTCCTTTTTTTAGCCATTTATTATCACCATATACATTATACCAAATAAAAAACACTTATAAAAGTGTTTATTTTAATATATCTTTTGATATAGTGATAACCGGGCGAATACCGCTGTTTGTATTCACCACGGAGTTTTCTGTCAAGTCACCATGGGAGTCCACGAACCAAGCGACGCTAAGTTCACCGGAATGTGCTGTGTCTGTCCAATATCCATGGTTACTAAAATCTGATACGTTACATCCAAATTTTGTACAATCATATGTATTATCAAATAACCATGCATATTTATTTGTTCCTGCTGCTCCTTTATATTCTGTTTGTGTATTATCATAAAAATAATAATAACTTCCTCCTGCTGTCCATCCACTATTTCCTGTTATAGTTGCTATTTCGCTTGCTTCTATTAGTCTTGGATTTAAACCAGAATTCCATGAACTTGTATCACTTTCTAATTGTGTTTTTACTTCTACTGGTCCATTAGCATTTGTGCCAGTTGATGCCCATGCAACTGTTGCAGTTGTATTATGATCTAGTAATAAGTTAACTGTATTATTTCCTTCATCATTAAATGTATACCATTTCATACATCCGGTTTTAGTTCCTGTAGTGCTTACTGCTTCACTGCTTATACATTTAGTATTAGTTTCTGGATCATAATATATAACAGTTCCATTTGCATATGTAACTACTTGTGGTGTATCTATAGTACATTTATCTTCTGTAGTTTTAGTGCTTGTAATGCTTCCATCTGCTGCTATTTCTACACAGTAACCTGATATATACATTTTTCCATATGCATTACCACTTTTGTCATAACTAAGTAATCCTTTTGTGGCTTGTTCTCCATCATATTTTAGTGTGCCAGTGCTTAAATCAATATTTGAATTGGTCTTATTATCCATTATATTTTGTAAATAGTGTGTTTTTGCAGCACTAACTATATTTCTTGCACTTGCTTCTGCTGAACTTTGTTTAGAGTCTTCTATAATATTTAATACTGCTGGTGTTGCTATTAGTGCTATTACTGCTAGTATTACTATTACAGCGAGTAACTCTATTAATGTAAATCCTTTCTTTTTCATTTTATCCTCCTTATCATGATTTAATTATAACACATTCTAATAACAAAAAAAATGCTTATTCAGCATCTTTTTCTACTAATTCTAATGAAACGATTAAAGCGTCATCACCTTTACGTTCATCTAATTTAATAATTCTAGTGTAGCCACCATTTCTATTTTCATAACGTTTAGCTAAATCGTCAAATACTTTTTTAACTGTTTCAGTATCGTTATGTAAGAATGCTAATGCTTTTCTTCTTGCTACTAAAGAACCATCTTTACCGTAAGTAATTAGTTTATCAACAAATTTACGAACTTCTTTAGCTCTAGTTTCAGTAGTTTGAATTTTTTCATTATTTATAACATCTCTAGTTAGATTGGCAAGCATACTTCTTCTATGTTTGTTAGTTCTTCCTAATTTTCTATAAGCCATAATTTCCTCCTAACTAATCTTCATCACGGAATTTAAGTCCCATTTCTTTTATTTTATCAATAACTTCTTTTAATGATTTTTTACCTAAATTACGGATTTTCATCATTTCTAATTCTGACTTTTCAGTTAAATCTCCAAGTGTATTAATACTTGCTCTTTTTAAGCAGTTATATGCTCTTACAGAGAAATCTAATTCATCAATTGGAGTTTCTAACTTCTTAAGTTTGCTATCTTCTTGTTTAGCACTCATAATACCAGTAGTATCTGCTATATCATTTAAATCAGTAATAATATTTAAATGTTCAATAAGAATTTTTGCAGATAATGCCATAGCTTCTTCTGGTTTCATAGAACCATTTGTATATACATGCATAATTAATTTATCATAATTAGCATCATGTCCTACACGAGCATTTTCTACTTCATAGCTAACTCTTTCAATAGGTGAATATAACGCATCAATAGGAATAAATCCTACTTTTGCATCTTCTACATATTTCTTATTTTCAGTTGAAGGAACATAACCTCTACCAGATGAAACTAGCATTTCCATGTCTAATTTTCCACCTTTAGCAATTGTAGCAATTACTTGGTCTGGATTAACGATTTCTACATCAGCATCACATTCGATATCTTTTGCAGTAACTACTCCTTCTTTATCTACTGATAATCTTATAACTTTATCTTCGCTTACATGTTTTTTAATAACAACACTTTTTAAATTTAATACAATTGTTGTTACATCTTCTACAATGCCTTCCATTGCTTGAAATTCGTGCATAACACCATCAATTTTAACAGCTACTATAGCACTTCCTGGCATATTTGAAAGCATTGTTCTTCTTAGTGCATTACCAATAGTTGTTCCAAAACCTCTTTCTAAAGGTTCTAATTCAAATTTACCGTAATTACTTCCTTCTAAGTAATCAGTTATTTTGTATATTGGTTTTTCAAAATTTAACACTGTTCCACACTCCTTTTCTATCCTCTTGGTCGTTTTGGTGGACGACATCCATTATGTGGAATAGGCGTTACATCAGAGATTGTAGTGATTTCAAGACCAGCTGTTTGAAGTGATCTGATTGCAGTTTCACGACCAGAGCCTAATCCTTTAACAAAAACTTCTACTTTTTTCATTCCCATATCTGCGGCAGCTTTTCCAGCAGCTTCTGCTGACATACCAGCAGCAAATGGAGTAGATTTTTTACTTCCTTTAAATCCTAATGTTCCAGCTGATGCCCAACTTATAACATTACCTTCATTATCTGAAATAGTAACGATTGTATTATTAAAAGTTGAATGAATGAATGCTTTACCTTCTGGCACATTCTTTTTTACTTTTCTTTTTCTTGGTTTATAAGCCATTTTATATAACCTCCTTTTTAGTTACGATTATTTTTTCTTATTTGCAACTACTTTTCCTTTACCCTTACGAGTTCTTGCATTTCTATTAGTTCTTTGTCCTCTTACAGGTAATCCTTTTTTATGTCTAGTTCCTTGGTAGCAATTGATTTCCATCTTAGTTTTAATATTCATATTAACTTCACGACGTAAATCACCTTCAGTTAAATATTTATTAACTTCATCTCTTATTCTACCTAATTCTTCTTCAGTAAGATCTCCTGCTTTTTTAGACTTTTCTACTTTTGCATCCTTTAAGATTGTGTTTGCAAGTGGTCTTCCGATTCCATAAATTGATGTTAATGCAATTTCGATATGTTTATTATTTGGTACATCTACACCTTTAATACGTGCCATTATAACACCTCCTATTATCCTTGTCTTTGTTTATGTTTTGGATTAGTACATATAACTATTACTTTTCCATTTCTTCTAATAATTTTACATTTCGGACACATTTTTTTCACTGAAGCTCTTATTTTCATATTCATTCCTCCTACTATTTTCTATAGGTTATTCGCCCACGTGTTAGGTCATATGGTGATAATTCTATTACTACGGTATCACCTGGTAAAATGCGAATATAATTCATTCGGATTTTACCAGAAACGTGAGCTACTACCGTATGTTTATTTTCAAGTTCTACTTTAAAAGTACCTCCTGGTAAAACTTCTACAACTTTACCTTCTACTTCGATTGTATCTTTGTTTGCCATTTTATCACCTCTTCGTCAAAATTTGGTAACCATCTTTTAATACTAATACAGTATGTTCAAAATGTGCAGAAGGCTTTCCATCTTCTGTAACAATAGTCCAATCATCATCTAAAATACAAACATGTCTTGTACCTAAATTAAGCATTGGTTCTACTGCTATTACCATACCTTCTTTTAACATAGGTCCAGTTCCCTTTTTACCATAATTTGGTACATCAGGATCTTCATGTAAGTGTTTACCTACACCATGACCTACAAGTTCTTCTACTACACCTAAATTATGTGCTTTAGCGTATACTTCTACATTGTAACCAATGTCACCTACATGAGCACCATCTTTAATAGCTTTTAATCCCTCAAATAAAGCTTTTTCAGTATGTTCCATTAAGTATTCTTTTTCAGCACTTACTTTACCTACTTTATATGTCCAAGCAGAATCCCCATGATATCCTCTATAACAAGCTCCAATATCAATTGAGATAATATCGCCTTCTTCTAGAACTCTATCAGAAGGGATTCCGTGAACTACTTCATCATTTATTGAAGTACATATACTTTTTGGATATCCTTCATAATTTTTAAATGATGGAGTTGCTTTACTTTTTAAAATGAATTCTAAGGCTATTTGATCTAATTCATTTGTAGTAATTCCCGGTTTTATAAATTTTTGTAAATGTTTGTGAGTATTACCCACTATTTCACCAGCAATTTCTAAGTATTTAATTTCTTTTTCATTTTTTATACTAATCATTTAATAAACCTTCAATCATTATAGTAGCTATGTCTTTATCAGTACTATCTACTTTATATAGATTACCTTTTTCTTTATAGTAATTTATAAGTGGTTCAGTTTTATCTATATAAGTTTGAAATCTTTGATTAAATGTTTCTTCGTTATCATCACTTCTTCTTACTAAAGATGTGCCACAATTATTACAAATACCTTCTTTTACCGGTTTCATATGATCAGATAAGGAATTGTATACTGCTTTACATTTAGGACAACTTATCCTTCCTGTAATTCTTTTCATTAAAAGTTCTTTTGGAGCTTCTAATAAAATAACAATACCTAACTCTTTATTTAATTCATTTAATATTTTTTCATAAGCAATTGCTTGACTAGTATTTCTTGGAAAACCATCTAATATATAGCCATTTGCACAATCACTTTCATTTAATCTATTTTTTAATAGATTTAATACTATTTCGTCATCTACGAGTAAACCTTTATCTTGTTTTTCTCTGATAATTCTACCAATTTCGTTATCTTGGTTTCTTGCATCTCTTAGTAAATCTCCAGTAGAGATACTAGGAATATTATATTTTTTTGATATTATTTCAGATTGTGTTCCTTTTCCAGCAGCTGGAGGAGCAATAAATATCAAACTCTTCATTTATATTTTTCTCCTTCTTCTATTTCTTGTTTCATAGTTTCTACTCAAAATAGTGCTTTCAATTTGTTTATATGTTTCAAGTGCTACACCAACTACGATTAACATACCTGTACCACCTAATGATACAGCTGATGGTAATTTAGTTATTACACCAAATATTACTGGTAACCCAGCAATAACACATAGTGTAAGTGCTCCTACAAAAGTAACTCTTTTAAGTACTTTAGAAACATATTCTTCTGTTTCTTTTCCTGGTCTAATACCTGGAATAAATCCGCCATTTCTATTTAAATTTTTAGCCATATCATCAGTTTTAATAGCTACTTTAAATGTATAGAAATAAGCAAATATTATTATAAATATCATATATAAGATAAATCCTGTATAACTACTAGTTGATAACCACTTATTTACGAATGTTTGGAATCCAACATATTTAGATCCCATAAGTGAAGCCATCATAGATGGTAGTGAAATAAGCCCAGATGCAAATATTACTGGCATTACTCCGGCAGAATTTAATTTAAAAGGTAAATAACTATTGTTTGATTGATAAGTACTTACTGATTTATTTGCATATTGAATAGGAATTCTTCTTTCTGCAAGTTGAGTATAAATAATACCAACTATTACAAATATATATACTAATATATAAGCTATAAATGATAATATACCCATAGCAGAACCAGATGTTCCACCAATTTTAATTAAGTTTGTCCAAGCTATACTAAACATATTTGGCATACTTGCAACTATACCAGCCATAATTATAAGTGAAATACCATTTCCTATACCCTTTTGAGTAATTTGGTCTCCCATCCATAATACTGCTGCAGTACCTGCAGTAAATATAGTAGCAATTTCCATATATTGAATAGCACTTAAACCTTTAATTTGATATATTGCAAATAAATAACCTTGTACAAAAGCAAGGATAATACCTGTTACTCTTGTAATTTTATTTATCTTATCTCTACCAACTTGACCTTGATCTTTTAAATCAGATAAATATGGAACTATATCCATTTGTAATAACTGAATAATAATAGATGCTGTAATATAAGGTGAAACCCCTAAAGCGAATATAGAAAATTTTTCTAATGCTCCACCACCTATTATATTAAATAGATCAAAACCTTTTATATTACCTAATAAATTTTCTTTATCTATGACTGGAACAACTACTGTTGTACCTAACATAAATATGAATAGAACGAAAAAGGTAAAGGCAATTCTTTTTTGCAAGTCCTTATTTTTTGGACTAAATATTTGCTTTACAGTTGCAAACATTAAATCACCTCAGCTTTTCCACCCATTTTTTCTATTTGTTCTTTAGCAACACTTGAGAATTTGTGTGCTTTTACGTTTACTTTCTTTTCTAAAGTTCCATTTCCTAAAACTTTTATTCCATCTAATTGATTTTTAACTAATCCAATTTCTTTTAAGATTTCTGGTGTAACTAATGCACCATCTTCAAATCTATTTAAATCACTTAAATTAATAGTAGCATATCTAACTTTAAAAGGAGCATTAGAGAAACCTCTCTTTGGTAATCTTCTGAATAATGGAAGTTGTCCACCTTCAAATCCAGGTCTTACTCCTCCACCACTTCTAGCGTTTTGTCCTTTATGACCTTTACCACTAGTTTTACCAGTTCCAGATCCTACACCTCTACCAAGTCTTTTTCTTTCTTTAGTAGCGCCTTCATTAGGTGCTAATGTATGTAGTTTCATTATAATATTTCCTCTACTTTCTTTCCTCTTAATTTAGCTATTTCTTCTGCAGTTCTTTGTGATTTTAATGCTTCTAAAGTAGCGAATGCCATATTAATTTTTGTATTTGATCCAAGTGATTTAGATAAGATGTTTTTAACACCAGCAAGTTCTAATACTGCTCTAACTGGTCCACCAGCTTTAACTCCTGTACCTTCTGAAGCAGGTTTTAACATAACTTTACTAGCACCTCTAACACCGATTGCTTCGTGTGGAATAGTTCCATCAACGATAGAAACTTTTACTACATGTTTAGTTGCATCTTGACTAGCTTTTTTAATAGCATCAGGTACTTCATTAGCTTTACCAATACCTAATCCTACTTTACCATTACGGTCACCTACAACTACTGTAGCAGAGAAACGGAAATGACGACCACCTGATGTTACTTTTGTAACACGACCAATATGAACAACTTCTTCTTCATATAATTTTGGTCTTGGTTCTCTTTTTCTTTTTTCCATAATTTCCTCCTTAGAATTCTAATCCGTTTTCACGTGCAGCATCAGCTAATGCTTTTACACGTCCATGATAAAGATATCCACCTCTATCAAATTTTACTTTTGAAATTTTTGCTTTTTTAGCTCTTTTAGCTAATAATTCTCCAACTTTTTTAGCAGCTTCTACATTGCCTCCATTTTCAAGTTTTAACTCTTTGTCGATTGAAGAAGCACTAACTAAAGTTACTTTCTTTTCATCATCAATGATTTGTGCAAAGATATTACTATTTGATCTGAAAACATTTAATCTTGGTTCGTTACCAACTAATTTAGCTTTTACACGATCATGTCTAACTTTACGCATTTCATTACGAGATACTTTGTTTATCATAAGTATAATCTCCTTTACTCTAATTATTTAGAAGCTTTCTTTCCTTCTTTTCTTCTTACAACTTCATCCTTATAACGAATACCTTTTCCTTTATATGGTTCTGGTTGTCTTATTTTTCTTACATTTGCAGCAAATTCACCTAATAATTGTTTATCAGCACTTGTAAGTACTAATTCAGTATTACTTGGGCATTCTGCTTTAATTCCATCTGGAATAACAACTTCAACTGGATGAGAATATCCAGCAGTTACAACTAATGTGTTACCTTTTAAATTGAAACGATAACCTACACCAATTGATTCTAATCCTTTTGTGAAACCTTCTGTAACACCAGTAATCATATTTGTGATGTTAGCATTTGCAGTTCCATGGAAGTTTTTGAATTCATCATTACTTCTAGTTAATGTTAATTCATTATCTTTAATTGTTACAGTTATATTTTGGTTAATTTCAGTTGAAAGAGTTCCTTTAGGTCCACTTACAGTAACTGTAGTACCTTCTACTTTTACAGTTACTCCTTGTGGAATAGTAATTATTCTATTACCTATTCTACTCATATTACCAAATGTATGCTAATACTTCTCCACCTAAAGATTCTTTTCTAGCTTCTTTATCAGTCATTATACCTTTAGATGTAGATATAATAGCGATTCCTAAACCATTTAATACTCTAGGTAGTTCTTCTACTTTAGCATAAACTCTAAGTCCTGGTTTACTAATTCTCTTTAAACCAGTAATAACTCTTTCTTTCTTTTCACCATATTTTAAATTTAAAACCATAACATCTTGTACTTTATCTTTTTTAATTTTAACGTCAGAAATATATCCTTCTTCTTTTAAAATTCTTGCAATTTCTAATTTTATTCTTGAAGCGGGTACTTCAACTTCTTTATATCTCATTGCATTTGCATTACGAATTCTTGTAAGCATATCTGCAATTGGATCTGTTACAACCATAATTATCCTCCCTTCAATTACCAGCTAGATTTTCTAACACCTGGTATTTGTCCTTTGTAAGCTAATTCTCTAAAACAAATACGACATATTCCATATTTTTGTAATACTGCGTGAGGTCTACCACATCTGTTGCAGCGAGTATATTCACGGACTTTAAATTTTTGTTTACGATTAGCTTTATTAATCATACTTTTTTTAGCCATAATTTCCTCCTTAGCTACTTCTTAAATGGCATACCGAAGCCTTTTAATAAGTCGTACGCTTCTTCATTTGTCTTTGCTGTAGTTACAAAAACTATATCCATACCGCGTACTTTAACAACGTCATCATATACTATTTCTGAAAAAATTAATTGTTCAGTTAACCCTAAAGTGTAGTTTCCTCTTCCATCAAAAGCTTTATTAGAAATTCCTCTAAAGTCTCTAACACGAGGTAATGTAATACTAATTAATTTATCTAAGAAGTTATACATTTTTTCACCTCTTAAAGTTACTTTACATCCGATTGCTTGACCTTCTCTTAATTTAAATCCAGCGATTGCTTTCTTAGATTTAGTAGCAACTGGTTTTTGATCTGTGATAGCTTCTAAGTCTTTCATAGCAGCTTCTATGAATTTTGCATTACTTGTAGCATCACCACATCCAATATTGATAACAATTTTATCTAATTTTGGAGTTTCCATTTTATTTTTATAATTATATTTTTCAATTAAACTAGGTACGATTTCGTTTACATATTTTTCTTTTAGGCGGTTCATTTAATGTCCTCCTTCCAATTAATCAATACTTTCATTTGATTTTTTTGCAATTCTAATTTTTTTACCTTTTTTATCAGTAGAATGTCCTATTCTGGTAGGTTTCTTAGTTTTAGGATCTATTATCATTACATTAGAAGCGTGTATAGGAGCTTCCATTTCAGTAATAGTTCCACCATCGGCACCATTAGGTTTATTATGTTTTTTAACGATATTTACGCCTTCAACAATTACCTTATTATCTTTAGATAATGTTTTAGTAATTAAACCTTCTTTACCTTTATCTTTACCAGCGATAACAACTACTTTATCTCCAGTTTTTAATTTCATAATTTCCTCCTATAATACTTCTTTAGCAAGAGAAACAATCTTCATAAAATCTTTATCTCTTAATTCTCTTGCAACTGGTCCAAACACACGAGTTCCAATAGGGCTCTTATCATCTTTGATAATTACACAAGCATTATCATCGAATTTGATGTAGCTTCCATCTTCTCTTCTTAGACCGAATTTACTTCTAACTATTACAGCTTTAACAACTTTTCCTTTTTCAACCGTTCCATTAGGAGTTGCCTTTTTTACAGTTCCAACAACTATATCACCAATATTACCAGTCTTAACTTTGCTTCCACCTAGAACTCTAATAACAAGTAGTTCACGAGCTCCAGAGTTATCAGCAACTTTTAAACGAGTTTCTTGTTGAATCATACGTTTTTCCTCCTTTTACTAACAGTTATAGAATAACTGCTTTTTCTACTATCTCAACTAATCTAAAATATTTAGTTTTTGATAATGGTCTTGTTTCAACGATACGAACTGTATCGCCAACTTTAGCTTCATTCTTTTCATCATGAACACTATATTTTTTAGAAGATTTAATTCTTTTTTTATACAAGCTATCTTTTTTGTAAGTTTCAACTAAAACAGTAATAGTTTTATCTCTTTTGTCACTTACAACTTTACCAACTAATTCATGTCTTTCTTTCATAATTCCTCCTATTTATTTAATTCTCTTTCTCTAAGAACTGTTTTCATACGAGCAACTTGTTTTCTTAGTTCTCTCAATCTTGATGGTTTTTCAAGATTTCCTGTAGCTTGATTAAATCTTAAATTAAATAATTCTTCTTTAGATTCTTCGATCTTTTTAAGTAGTTCTTCGCTTGTCAAATCTCTTATTTCTTTGTTTGTCATGCTACATCACCACTTTCTTTTTTAACAAATTTGCACTTTATAGGTAATTTATGCATAGCTAATCTTAAAGCTTCTCTTGCTACTGCTTCATCAACACCAGCGATTTCAAACATAATTTTACCTTTTTTAACTACTGCAACCCATGCTTCTGGTTGCCCTTTACCTTTACCCATACGAGTTTCTAAAGGAATTTTAGTTAATGATAAGTGTGGGAAAATGTTTATCCAAACTTTTCCTCCTCTTTTCATATAACGAGTCATAGCTACACGAGCTGCTTCGATTTGTTGTTGAGTTATCCAAGCACCTTCTTGAGCCATTAGGCCATATTCACCGAAATGTAAGCTTGTATTACCTCTACTTACACCATCATATTTTAAACGGTGAGGTCTACGATATTTAGTTCTTTTTGGTATGACTGCCATTTTTACTACCTCCCTCAGTTTTCTTTTCAGGAAGGATTTCTCCTTTATAAATCCATACTTTTACACCGATTTTACCATAAGTAGTATCAGCTTCTTTATGAGCATAATCAACATCAGCTCTTAAAGTATGAAGTGGAATATTACCTTCAGTATAACCTTCTGTTCTAGCCATATCAGCTCCACCTAAACGGCCTGATACTGCAGTTTTAATTCCTTTTGCTCCTGCTTTCATTGTATTTCTAATTGCTCTTTTTTGAGCGATTCTAAATGATACACGATTTTCAATTTGATGTGCGATATTTTCTGCAACTAATGCAGCTACAAGATCTGGATTCTTAACTTCCATAATAGAAATTTGAATATTTTCTTTTACTAATTTAGTTAATTCCTTTTTAATCTTTTCGATTTCTTCTCCACCGTGACCCATAATAACACCAGGTTTAGCTGTATTAATTGTTATTTCTGTCTTAGCGTCTGTTCTATCGATAAGAATACTTGAAACTGCTGCGTCTTTTACTTTTCCTGCTAAATATTTACGAATTTTATTATCGTTGTCTAAATATTTAGAAAAATTCTTATTATCTGCAAACCACTTAGATTCCCAAGTTTTATTAATTCCAATTCTCATTCCTATTGGACTAACTTTTTGACCCATCAGTTTACCTCCTTCATTAATTTCTTTCACTTACTACTACTGTTATATGACTTGTTCTTTTCATAATTGGATCTACATGTCCACGAGAACCCATTCTAGCTCTCTTCATAGTAGCGCCTTCATCTACAAAGGCTTCTTTTACATATAATTTATTTTTATCTAAACCTAAATTGTTTTCTGCATTTGCAGTAGCAGATACAAGAACTTTTTTTATAATTCTTGCTCCTTCTTTATTTAGGTTTTCTAATATATCTAAAGCTTCTTTAACATCTTTGTTACGAATTAAATCTATAACTAAACGAGCTTTACGAGGTGCAATTCTTACTGTCTTTGCAATCGCTTTTGCTTCCATTTTAGTCCTCCCTTCGTTTATTACTTACCAACTTTGTTTTCGCCATGTCCACCAAACTTACGAGTTGGAACAAATTCACCTAACTTATGTCCAACCATATCTTCTGTTACATAAACTGGAATAAATTCTTTTCCATTATGAACAGCGAATGTGTGTCCGATAAATTCAGGATAAATAGTTGAACGGCGAGACCAAGTTTTAATTACTTCTTTTTTACCTGATTCGTTAACTTTTGAAATTTTAGCCATTAAATGGCCATCTACAAAAGGTCCTTTTTTTAAACTTCTTGCCATTTAAACCATCCTTTCACTATTTTTTACGACGACGTACAATTAAACTATTTGAAGCTTTTTTCTTGTTACGTGTCTTATATCCTAATGCTGGTTTACCCCATGGAGTAACTGGTCCTTTACGTCCAATTGGAGCACGACCTTCTCCACCACCATGTGGGTGGTCATTAGGGTTCATAACAGAACCACGAACTGTTGGTTTGATACCCATATGTCTTTTTCTTCCTGCTTTACCAACATTTACTAATTCATGATCTGCATTTCCTACTTCACCGATAGTAGCTCTACAAGTTCCTAATACTTTACGAACTTCACCACTAGTTAAGCGAAGTAAAACATATTTTCCTTCTTTACCTAAAATTTGTACTGAAGCACCAGCAGTTCTTGCCATTTGTGCTCCCTTACCAGCTTTAAGTTCAACATTGTGAACCATTGTTCCTTCAGGAATTTGTTCAAGTGGTAATGTATTACCAACTTTAATATCAACATTATTTCCGCTAACGATTCTATCATTAACTTTTAAACCTTTAGGTGCAATAATGTATCTTTTTTCACCATCAACATAATTAATTAAAGCTATGTTTGCTGTTCTATTTGGATCGTATTCGATTGAAGCTACAACACCTTCGATATTATCTTTATTTCTTAAGAAATCAATAACACGGTATTTTCTTTTAGCTCCACCACCACGATGCCTTAAAGTTATTTTTCCTTGATTATTTCTTCCGCCACTTTTTTTAGCAGTAACTAATAAACTTTTTTCTGGAGTTGTTTTAGTTATTTCGTCATTTATTAAAGTTGACATGCCACGTCTAGCGTTAGTTGTAGGTTTATAATTCTTTATTGCCATAATTTCACCCCACTTTAGTTAAGTTCAATAGAACTTCCTTCTTGTAATTTTACGTATGCTTTTTTAACTTTGTTAGTATATCCAGTGTATTTACCAACTCTCTTTTTTCTTGGTCTTACATTAACTGTATTTACACTTTCTACTTTAACATTAAATAACTTTTCAATAGCTTCTTTAATTTCTGTTTTATTAGCTTTAACTGAAACACTAAATACATAAGTGTTTTCTTTTTGTGCTAAGTCACTACTTTTTTCTGTAATGATTGGTGCTTTAATAATATCTCTATAGTTATTCATTAACTAAGCACCTCCTCAATATTTTTAACAGCTTTTTCTGTAATTATTAATTTATCAGCTGAAACTAAATCTAATACATTGATTTCATTATCTTGTAATAAAATAACTTCATCATTATTTCTTGTTGATAAAATAACATTTTCATCTAATTCATCTGTAACAACTAAGATATTTTTTGAAGCATTTAATGCTTTAAACATATTAGCTGATTCTTTATATTTGTTAGTTTCAAATTTTAAGTCATCAATAACAACTAATTCACTATTGATAAATTTATATGATAATGCAGATAGAAGAGCTAATCTTCTTTCTTTCTTATTCATTTTCTTAGAGTATGATCTTGGATGTGGTCCAAATACTACTCCTCCACCTGGCCAGTGTGGAGCTCTTGTACTACCTTGTCTTGCTCTACCTGTACCTTTTTGTCTCCAAGGTTTTCTTCCTCCACCAGAAACTTCACTTCTAGTTTTTGTTGATGAAGTACCTTGTCTTTGATTGTTTTGTGCTAATACTATAGCATCATATAAAACTGCATCATTTGGTTCAATTCCCCAAACATTTTCATTTAAGTTAATATCTTTTACTTTTTCACCTTTAATATTTAAGACAGCAATTTTCTTCATATTTGTCCTCCTTATTCAGTAACTTCAGTAGTTTCAGTTTCAACTACTTCTGCATTTTCAACTATAGGTGTTTCTTCATAAGATATTAATGCTGGGCGTTCATTAACTTTTCCTTCGTTTTTAGTTGCAGTTTTAATAATTACTAATGAATTTTTAGCTCCTGGAACATTTCCTTTTACTAAAATTACATTATTTTCAACATCTACAGAAACGATTTCAAGATTTTGAATAGTTACTGTTAATGTTCCCATGTGTCCTGGTAATTTTTTACCTTTGAAAACACGCATTGGTCTCATAGTTCCCATTGAACCTGGTCTTCTATGATAATGAGATCCATGTCCCATAGGTCCTCTACTTTGACCATGTCTTTTAATAACACCTTGGAACCCTTTACCTTTAGTAGTTCCAGTTACATCAACGATTTCTCCTTCAGCAAAAATATCAGCTTTGATTTCTTGTCCTAAAGAATATTCGTTAATATCTACATCCCTAATTTCTTTGAAGAAGCGCTTAGGTGTAGTCTTAGCTTTGTTAGTAATACCAACAGAAGCTTTAGTCGCTAACTTTTCTCTCTTTGTACTAAAACCTAATTGAATAGCTTCATAACCATCGTTATCTTTAGTTTTGATTTGTGTAACAACATTTGGTTCAACTTCGATAACAGTTACAGGAACTACTTCACCATTAGTTCTGAATACTTGAGTCATTCCAATTTTACGACCTAAGATTCCTTTTTTCATATTTTCCTCCTATTATAATTTAATTTGAATATCAACACCACTTGGAATGTCAAGGTGAGTTAAAGCCTCAACTGTTTCCTTTGTAGGGTTTGTGATATCAATTAGTCTTTTGTGTGTTCTTTTTTCAAATTGTTCACGAGAATCTTTATATTTGTGAACAGCTCTTAAAATTGTAATTTTTTCAACTTCAGTTGGTAATGGAATTGGTCCACTTACTTCACCGCCAGTTCTTTTAACTGTTTCAACAATTTTAGCGCAAGCAGTATCAAGACTCTTGTGTTCAAATGCTTTTAATTTAATACGAACTTTGCTCTTAGACATTTGGTATCCTCCTTTCGCCTATATCAAGTATAGACTTGCTCCGTGTAAAAACCTGATTTATAGTTTGATTTTTGTAACAACTCAACCTGGTGTATCAGCAACCTCACACATCCACGCACGCTACACATACAAAATTATATCTAATTATTATAAGAAAATCAAGTGTTTTTAGAAAAAAAATGAACTTTTATGTTCATTTTAATTCTATTCTTTTTCCATGATTTTTAAACCATTTAATTACAACTGCATTTTTAACATCGTCGCCGCCAGTAATAGTTAATATTTTATATTTACTATTATACCAATTATTTTCTTCATAATAAGGGACATAAAACCCATTTTCTTTATCTATTGCATATAATATAACACCTTTATTAGCTTTTATGGTACTACCAAAAGGAAAATCTATTTTGTCAAAAGCTCCTGAAGTAAATCCGGCAGTAATACCAAAGGCACTAATTTGTAAATCCATTGGTAATGGGGCATCAAACGGCAAATAAAGTGATGTAATACCTATATACTTTTTGCCATTAGAAGTAAATGTCAAGTTAGCATCTGATAAATCTATTAGTTTATTAGCTTGTGAAGTAAAACCATCATTATAAGTAGAAACAGTACTAAATTTGTATCCTGTATCATCTAAAAGCCAAGTTGTATTAGTTAAATCTGTAACATCTTTATTTAATTCAATATAATTATCGGGTGTTTCTTCTTTTCCGTCTTCTTTCACTTCTTCAAATGTGCAATTCTTTTCACTTTCTTTATTACTGTTTATAGTACCGTTAGCACTTATTTCTATGCAATAACCCGAAATGTACATTTTTCCATATGCATTACCTTCTTTATCATACTTTAAATATCCTTTGCTAGCCTTATCACCATCATAAGTAAATGGGCTATTCGATAAATCAATTTTATCTGTGTTTATATTATCCATTATATTTTGCAAATAATATGCTTTTGCTGCACTCACTACATTTCTTGCGCTTGCTTCTGCCGCTGCTTTTTTAGAGTCTTCTATAATATTTAATACTGCTGGAGTTGCTATTAGTGCTATTACTGCTAGTATCACTATTACGGCTAGTAACTCTATTAGTGTAAACCCTTTCTTTTTCATATATCCTCCTCTATTTATAAGAAAACAAAAAAACAAAAAAACTAGGAATTTCCTAGGTTTTATGTTTTATATATATGACTAATTACTATTTAGTTAGTAAATAATATCGCCCAAGAAATATAAGAAGTATTATTTTTTGTATTAGCCATACATTTACTTCCTTACTATATTAAGTATATATCTTTTCTATTAAGTTGTAAAGAAGAATATATTATTTAAAATGAATTCGATATTTTTCTTTTTATTAATACATATAGTATTATTACTAAAAATGATGATCCACCAATGAGCATATAAGTTTTAATTGATACTTTTTGCTTTTCGCCTAATTTTATATATATTGTATGATCAACGCCTTCATCTAAATCACCACTTTCAAAACGCCATGTATATGTGTTTTGTTTTTTACTATGAGCATTAGTCTCTATTAATTTTCTATTTGTTTTTATATTAATAACTACATCATCCAATTTGGTTCCATAATCACCATTTCTAATTGCATCAGAAGTTTTTATAGTTATTATATTATTTTCCTCTTTTATACTTACTTCATCATAAAATAAATTAACAATTGAATTTGATTCTAAATTTTTAATTTTTCCACTAGATGTATATTCATATCCAGTTACATCTATGCTTTTTTCTATAATTTTTTCTTTATAGTTTGGCTTTTCTTGCCTAATAGTAGCTATCATAACATCAATGTTATTATCTTCTTCTTCAAGTTGTTCTTTCAATAAATTTTGATTTCCATATAAAAGCAAAGAATCTTTATAACTGTTATCTTTAATAATTAGATTATATTCAGCACTACATCCAGTTATGAATATAGCACATATTAAGATTAAATATTTTTTCATATATACTCCTATGCGTATGGTCTAGTTACCATAATATACCATGGATTACCATTAGAAGGTGAAAATTTATATGACGGGCTATTTTTTATTTGAACTCCACCATTAGCTGAATGAATAATAGAAGTTATTCTTCCATTGGATACAGATAAAACGATTCCTACATGCAATATACAATTATATCTGTCGCATCTATCTCCGTGAGTAGTACCAACACAATTTGTACATTTACCACTTTTATTATACCTACTTGTAAAGAAAACATCGCCTGGTTTGATATCTGATTGTTTTACACATTTATTTCTTGTGTTTTTTGCTAATCTTGCAGCTGTTAAATCTGGAACATAATTTTTGTAAACCCAACTAACAAAATCAGAGCAATCCATCTTTTTATATGGCGTTCCAATCTTAGTTTTTGCATTTGCTATTGCACTTTTAGCTATTCTTTCATTATATGTATTAGAACTAACAAAATTAGTACATCCTTTCCCATATGATGTTCCACCACTATAACCAGGTTCTTTATCATTATTGTTATTATTGTTACTATTGTTATTGTTGTTATTTTTATTATTGTTATTATTGTTATTTTTATTTTCTTTCTCTTCTTTTATTTTTGCTTCTTCTCTTTTTATTTTTTCTTCTAGTTTCTTTTGAAGTTCCATTTCTTCTCTTAATTTTCTCTTTGCTTCTGCTTCTAAAATCTCTTTTTCTCTTAATGCTTTAATATTTTCATTTGTAGCATTAATCCAACAACTATTATTTTCTAATTTTTTTTCTCCAATTGACTCCATTACAACATTATGTATTGGAATTATCAAAAATACCATTACACATGCTATTATTTTTTTTATAAATAGCATAGTGTATTCTCTCGAAACCTCTTTTGATATAATTTGTTTAAGTAAAGTTATTGAAGAAGAAATAACTGTTATTATTGGTATAAAAACTAGTATAACCATCAAAATTGTTTTTATAATATAAATAACTCTTAAACTACTAGATGTGTTACATATTATTTGTAATATATTCAAATTAACCTCCTATTCTAAAGTCACATTTATCAATAAATTTATCTTTACTTTTTATACTATATATTAATATAGTTGCCGCCAAAATGAAATTTACTATTAAAAATATTATTTTTATATTAGATTGTAAATTAGACCATAAATTCTTGAGAGCTTCAGTATTTACAAATATCTTTTCATCATCAAATGTTTTTAAACTACTAACCATCTTATTAAACATTGAGTAATAGTTATACACTAATAACAAAATAAGTCCTACAAGTGAATACTTAAATACTTTTTCCCCATCATCTTTATAACAAACAAAATATTTAAAAGTATATTTTACACCATAAATTGTGGAAAAAAATACTATTAAGTAATTTATAATACTTTTTGTACCAAAATAAATGTAATAATAACTACTACTTGTATTAGACATATTTTTAGCTAAAAAAGCAAATACTTTATTACTTACAAATCCGCCAATTAAAGTAAAAACAACAAAACATATTATAAAGACTATTATTAAATTAATAGTCATAACAATACTATTCATTAAAGGTCTTCTTCTCATATTATCACATCTTAATTATATCATAACTAAAAATAAAAAACCACTCACTATTTAGTGAATGGTAAAATTGCCATAAATCTAGCTTTTTTAACTTCTTGAGCAATATGTCTTTGATGTTTTGCACATGCACCAGTGATTCTTCTTGGTAAGATTTTACCTTTATCACCACTTACATATTTTTTTATAATATCAGCATCTTTGTAATCAACGCTTTTTCCTGCACACATTTGACATATTTTTTTCTTTTTTCTATAAAATTCTGCCATGTTTTCCTCCTTATTAATCTAGGAAGTTGTCATCGATAGAAACGCTATCACCAAATTCAGCGAATGGATCATCATTAACATCTACATCATTATGTGGTGTATCTGCATAATCATATGGAGTAGGAGCACTACTACTTGTACTAGGACTAGAGTCTTTCTTTCCTCCAACAAAATGAATTGTATCTACAACTACATCAAAACTTGATCTTCTATTTCCATCTTTATCATCGTAACTTCCAGTTTGTATTCTTCCTTCAAGAGCAATAAGACTTCCTTTATCAAAATATTGACATATAAGTTCTGCTTGTTTTCTCCAAGCTACAATATTTATAAAGTCAGCTTCTCTTTGACCTTGACTATTAGTAAAATTTCTATTTACTGCTATTGAAAATCTAGTTGTTGGAATATTAGTACTTGTGTATCTTAATTCAGGTTTAGCAGTAAGTCTTCCTAGTAAACAAACTCTATTCATTTTATACCTCTTAGTCTTCTTTCTTTGTAATTAAATGTCTTACGATGTCTGAACTGATTAATGCTAATCTATCAAATTCTTTAATTGCTTTGTCATCATCAGCACTTACTTCTAGAACAAAATAATATCCACTTTTGAAATCTTTAATTTCATAAGCTAATTCTCTTTGTCCCATTTCAGTAAATTCGTTTACTTTTCCACCATTTGTAGTAATTACATTCTTAAAACTTTCAGTAACTTTTTTAAGATCGTCTTCACCTACTGTAGGTCTAACTATAAACATAATTTCATAATTTTTCATTTCTACACCTCCTTATGGACTTTTGGCCTGTTTAGGCAAGGAGTAATTTAATACTCGTAATGATTATAGCAAACTTAAATTATTTTGTAAAGCATTTATATACTATTTGCTTTTCTTATCTTTTTAAGTACTATAAATAATATAACTACTGCTATTCCTAATATTATATATATAGTATATGAACTAGCAGATACTTTATCATATTCGTTAGAAAAAGTAATATTTATAGGTTTATCCATATAATTATCTTTATTTATAACCCATACATAATATTTTCCTTCTCTTTTATCAGAATTATTATTTTTAGCTTTATACATTGACTTAATTCTTATTTTTACTTCTTCTAAATCAGGATACATATCAAAGCACTTAAATTCTTCTGTTGTACTAACTACTATTTCTTGTCTTCTTACAACACTTACATTATCATAACACTTAGTTAAAAAAGTCATTAGTTCATAATTATCATAGTCATTAGTATAAGTATATTCTTTTGAAATAGCACTATTAGAAGTATATATTAAATTTTTACTATAATTTTCAAAACCTTTTTCAAAGTTAGCAAATTCACTAGTTAAATCTTTATCCTTCAAATACTCTTTTGTACCAGTTATTAGTAATGTTTCTTTTACTTCATCTCTTGAAAATTCTATTTCTATATTAGCAGTACAACCTGTTATTAATAGTAATAGTATTATTAAGTATAATTTTTTCATTTTTCCACCTCACATAATTTCTTACATGTAGGATAGCTTTTATAAACTACTTTAGCAGGTTCAATTCTATCATCGCTTTTAAAGTATAGGCCATACTTATAAGCATTATTGTGTGCCCACTCTTTAGTCTTTTCATCGGCAAAATATAGATTAGCACTTATTCCATAACTATATAATTCACTATCCGGATTTATAATATAATCACATTTAGTATTACAGTCATCATCACTACTATTCCATACTTCTAAAAACTTATCATAACTTCTATAACCAATACTTATTTTTATTTTATTTTCAGAATCAGTTATCATTTTACTTAATCTATCATAAAATATTGGATTAAGACCATAATTATTATCTCTTCTATTCATATCTTTTGCTGATCCTAATATATAAAATATACCATTTTTATATTCTAGATTTCCCCATTTATTATCATTAAATTTAGTTATTATAGTAGATGTTCTTGTTTCATTATTATTTTTATTTTCAGAATTTATCTTTGATATTTCTTTTTTATTATATTCTTTAATACTATTTTCTAGTTTTAAGTATTCTTCTTCTACTACGTTTTTATTTTCTTCTACTTCTTTTTTATTCTTTTCTAAAATATTTATATTTTCTAAATTAGCGTATTTAAGGCAATAATTAATATTTGATTTATATTCATCTAAGCCTTTAAATGAATATATAATTAAATACATTACTGATACAATAACTAGTGAAAGCAAAAATGATTTAAAAAAAGATTTCTTTGTTTTACTACTTCTAATACCAGTAATAAGATTATATATGATTTTTATTAAAAATATAAATGGTATTAAAGCACAAATAAATAATACTACATACTTAGTATATTTAATTATGTTAAATATTAGTTTCAAATCTTCTAACTTAGTACAATCTAAGAGTATATACATAAATCCTCCTCTAAAGAAAAAATGTGAAAATAAATTTACACATTAAATCTGAAATGACAAATATCCCCATCTTGCATAATGTAATCTTTTCCTTCAAGTCTCATAAGACCATTTGCTCTTACATTAGCTTCATTACCACATTTTTCTAAAGCTTCATAGCTCATTACTTCTGCTCTTATAAATCCTCTTTCAAAATCACTATGAATAATACCAGCACATTCTGGAGCTTTCATACCTTTAGTAAATGTCCAAGCTTTTACTTCATCAGATCCTACAGTAAAATATGTTGCAAGTCCAAGTAAATCATAAGTAGCTTTAATTAATTTATCAAGGCCACTTTCTTTAATGCCTAAATCTTCTAAGAATGTTTTTTTATCTTCATCAGATAATTCACTTAATTCTGATTCTATTTTAGCACAAACAGTTATAACTTTACTATTTTCTTCTTTGGCATAATTACGAACTTTTTCTACATAATCATTTGTATCTGTAAGTAAATCACTTTCTTCTACATTTGCCATATATATAATTGGTTTTAAAGTTAAGAAATTAAAAGCTTTTATCATAGCTAATTCTTCACTAGTAAAATCTAGACTTCTTATCGGTTTATTTTGTATTAGCGCTTCTCTTATCTTATTTAAAAGCTCAACTTCTTTAATAGTTTCTTTATCTTTACTCATAGAAGCTTTTTTACCAATTTTAGAAAGTCTCGTTTCTACAACTTCTAAATCTGCAAGTATAAGCTCTATATTTATTATTTCTATATCACGTATAGGATCAACACTAGATTCAACGTGAATAATGTTATTATCATCAAAACATCTAACAACTTCTACTATAGCATCTACTTCTCTTATATGTGATAAAAATTTATTTCCAAGTCCTTCACCTTTACTAGCTCCTTTTACAAGTCCTGCTATATCTGTGAATTCAAATGACGTAGGGATAACTCTTTCTGGAACATATAAGTTTTCTAAAAATTCCATTCTTTTATCTGGCACAATAACCATTCCTACATTTGGATCAATAGTTGCAAATGGATAATTTGCAGCTAATATATTTTTCTTTGTAATTGCATTAAATAATGTGGACTTTCCTACATTTGGAAGTCCTACAATTCCTGCTGTTAAAGCCATTTTATCCCCCCCCTATAAAATTACATGTGTACTAGGTCCAAGTGGTAAATTAGCTACATACCAACCTAATATAATTACTAACCAAGTACAAGCCATAATAACTATAACTGGCATCATTAATTTTAATGTACCAAATATTGTAATTTTCTTTTTTTCATTTGTATTATATTTTTCTAGGAATGCTAATAAAATTATAAAATATACAAATAATGGTGTAATACATTTTCCTATAGAATCTGCAGCTTTAAATACCATTTGTGCATAATCGGGACTAGTACTAGCTTTCATAAATAATGGTACCATTATAGGTGATATAAGTGTCCATTTTTCTGTAGTACCAGGTATAAATATACTCATTATTATAATTGCAAAGAACATAACAACTACTAATATAAATGCTGGTACATCAAGTCTACTAACTAAATTTACAAGACCAGAACTTATTACTTCTGGTATATTAGTCCAATTTAATAAGCCTAATAATTGAGCTGTAAAGAATAATAATACAAATAAATAACCTAATTCTTCAAAATTAACTGATAATCCTACACTATAATCATTTGTATCCTTAAAGTTTTTAGAAACAAAACCATATATAAAACTACAAATCATAAGTGTAATTAAAAATATAAATAATATGCCATAATTAAATGGTGATTCACTACCTAATAGTTTTTCAATATAAGTGTTACCAGGCCCTAATAATAATCCAGATTTATAGGCTCCTGGAACAATTTCATATATAACAGCTACTAAAATAAGTAAAAAAGCAATTAAACTATAAAATAAACCTTTTCCAGATTCTTTCTTTTCTTCTGTTATTATTTCATTTTTACCTATCTTAGGGTATAAAAATTTCTTTATAGCACTAGTACCAACAATACATAAAAGTATTGTAGCAGTAATCATTATATATAAATTTGATAATGGATTAAATACATATGTAGAATCAACTGTTGCTGTTGCTGCTGCACTTGTACTTATTCCCATAGTTATATCATCCATATTATAGAATAATCCTGCACCATAACCAAGTGTAATACCTAAGAATATTGTATATATACCCAGTAATGGTTTTTTACCAGCTTGTTCATATATAACAGCCACTAAAGGAATAAGTATTATATAACTATATTCTCCTATAATAGATGATACAACACCTACTAATAATGTTAAAAAGATAAGAAAATCAATATTTATTTTTTTTACTTTTTTAAACATTACTTGGAATAATCCACTAGCTTCTCCTATACCAATAGCCATAAGAGACATTATAAGTAAAAATAATGGTCTTAATAATTCTAAATTAGTAATAGAATTCTTAATTATAGAAATAATACCATTAAAACTAAGCGCATTATTAACAGTTATAATAGGTGATGATTCTAAAGTATTATTGTTTATAACAGACTTTGAAACACCAACTTCCATCATAGATAAGACTGTGCTTGCAATCATAGTTATAAGTATTAATACTATAATAGTTATAACAGGCCCTACTGATAGTCTCTCTTTAATTGATTTTTTAGCCATATATCCTCCTAAAACTTAACTACTTTTTTTAGTTTCTTATTAAATTCTATTCTACTCATCATTATAGCTCTTCCACAATTAAGACATTTAATCTTAATATCAGCACCTACTCTTGTTACTTCCCATTCATTAGTACCACAAGGATGAGCTTTTTTCATAATAACAATACTTCCAACTTGATACATCTTATCCATTTCTTACCACCAATTGATCATATGGAATCGAAATATCATGTTTCTTTAATTCTTCAAATATTTCTTTTCTTAAAGTTCTTTGAACTGCAAAATGTGCTCCTGGTTTAGTTGTAACTGTAACTCTATAAGCTAGGCTAGAAGCATCATATGAGTTTATTCCAAGTATTGTTATATCGCCTTTTAAATCTTTCATAGTTTTAGATAATCTACTAAATAGATTATTTAAAACTTTTTCTAATTTATCTAAATCTTCTTCATAAGCTATAGGAATATCTATAATAGCTAAATCATTTGATACTGTATGATTTACTACTTCAGTAATATTTCTATTAGCTATCATAAATACTTCACCTTCATATGATTTTATTTTAGTAGTTTTAAGTCCCATATAAATAACATCGCCTCTAAAACCACTAATAGTAACATTATCACCAACTTCAAATTGATTTTCAAGTATTATAGTTATACCAGATATAAAATCTTTTAAAGTATCTTGAACTGCAAGTCCAACTACTAAACTAAATACTCCAAGTGAAGCAATTAGTGATTTAGTATCAACATTATATACCTCTAAAATCATAAGTAAAGCAATTATATATAAGAAATACTTAACTATATTAGTAGTTAATTGTCTTAATGTATTATGCTTTTTTTCATCCATAATTTTAGATTTACGACTAAATACGTTTAAAATTATTTTCTTTATTATCTTATATAAAATAGTAGTTACTATAAATATAATAATAGGGGCATAAAATCTCTTATCGAGAATTATACTTAATATATGTTTCATATATTACTCCTTTACATTTAATATTTCTAAAATTCTATTTAAATCTGCAACATTAGTAAAAGATATTTCAATTTTTTTATCTTTTATTTTAATTTTAGTATCAAGTTTATCTCTTAATAAATCTTCTACATACTTATAATCATTATTATCAACTTTTTTAGTAATTTTAACTTTCTTTTCTTCTTTTGAAGAAATATCTTCTACATCACGTACTGTAATATTTTCTTCATCTATTTTATGAGCTAACCTAATAATTTCTTCATCACTTTCAAGCTTACTTAATGCTCTAGCATGCCCCATACTTATTTTACCTTTAGAAACTAATTCTTGAACTTCACTAGGTAATCTAAGCAAACCAATTACATTAGTTATATAACTTCTACTTTTACCAACTTTAGTACTTAAATTTTCATGAGTCATATGACTCTTTTCTAATAATTGTTTATAAGCTAAAGCTTCTTCAATTGGATTTAAATTTTCTCTTTGAATATTTTCTAGTAATGAAATTTCTGCCATTTGTTCATCAGTAAATGGTCTTACTATTGCAGGAACTTTATCTAAACCAGCTAATTTAGAAGCTCTATATCTTCTTTCACCAGCAATAATTTCATAACCTTTAACACTCTTTTTAACAATAATAGGTTGAATAATACCATGTTCTTTAATTGATACTGCAAGTTCAGTTAACTTTTCAGGATCAAATTCTTTTCTAGGTTGATAAGGATTAGGTCTTAATTCAGATACATCAATTTCTACTATTTCTTCTTTAGGAGTAGATTCATAAATCTTTTTTTCGATACCCTCTAAATCTAAATTTTCATTATTGAATAATTGTTCTAACCCCATACCTAAAGCTCTTTTTCTATTTTCCATTTCTTAAAATAACCTCCTTTGCTAAATTAAGATATGCATCAGTACCTTTATTTCTTGGATCATAAGCAATAATTGGTTTACCATGTGATGGTGCTTCTGATAATCTAACTAATCTAGGAATTATAGTATCATATACTTTTTCCTTAAAATAACTTCTTACATCTTCAGCTACTTCAAGTCCTAGTAATGTTCTACTATCTAACATAGTTAGTAAAACACCTTCTATACTTAAAGTAGGATTTAAGTTCTTTTGTGCAAACATAATAGTATTTATAAGTTGCATAACACCTTCTAGTGCAAAAAATTCACATTGAATAGGTATTAATACTGAATCTGCTGCAGTTAATGCATTAGTAGTTAAAATACCTAAACTAGGTGGACAATCAATTATTATGTAATCAAATACTTCTTTAGCTGCTTCAATATGTTTTTTTAGTTGCATACTTCTATTAAAAGTATTATCCACACTGCCCATTTGAATAAATTCAACATCTATACCAGCTAAGTTAACAGTAGCAGGTATTATATATAAATTTTTAAACTTTGTTTTAATAATAACTTCTTTTAAATTAGCTTTATTAGTTAATAATTCATATACGCTTTTATTATAATCTTTTTTAGATACGCCAAGTCCTGTAGTGCTATTACCTTGAGGATCTAGGTCTATTAAAAGGGCTTTTTTACCTAAAACACCTAATGATGCTGATAAATTTATACTAGTAGTAGTCTTACCTACACCGCCTTTTTGATTAACTAACGCTATAATTTTGCCCATATTATCACCATTTCTAATACTCTTTTAACATATATTATTTTATCATAAATAGTCTAAAAAAAAAAGTAAATATATAATAAGTTAAAGTATTTTAATATTTTATTACACATAAATTTTATTATGAAAGAATTTCCGCCAAATATAAATCCCGAGTATTTTTCTTTATTAGCAGTTATAAGTGCTTATGTATATGAAAATGATTATAATGCAAATGAATTAAATTCAATAGGTAACTGGTTAATATTATTAGGTCAATTTTTACTTACAACAGCCGCACAACAGCAACTTATAAACGCTAGATACTCAAATAATACAGGTAGTAATATTAAAAGTGATAGCGATAACCATTATACTAAAAATAAAGAAAAAGCTAATAAAGAAGACTTAGATAATTTAAAGAAAATAGTAGATGAAATTTTAGTTGAACTAAAAAGAATAAATGATAAATAATCATTTATTCACTTAATTCTTTTTCTAATTTACCTTGTTTATCACCAAGTATACTTCTTTGTTCATTTACTTTATTTATAGCAGAATTTATAGTATCTATATAAGTTACAAAGTTTGGTGTACCATTTGTTCTTACCCCAAGAGCTGATGATGTAAATGTATATTTTAGAAGTCCTAATTCTTTATCAATCGAATTACCTATTTTTAATACTTGGATACTATTAAAAGTAGTTTCATTATATATTCTATCTATTTCATCTTGTAAAGCTACCATTTCCTCCATGATAGAATTTATATCAGAATTACTATTACCATTAGCAGCTTTAACTGATAATTCATTCATTCTTTGTAATATACTATGAGTTTCTGTTAGTGCTCTTTCCATTATCTTTATCGCACTAATTAGATTTCGTTTATATGAATCCATATCATCAGGGTTTAATTCTTTGCCTACTAATTTATCTAATATAACCTTATTAGCAGTTATTTTATCATCAGTTATATTATTTATATCAATAATAGTTAAGCCTGTTGCACTAAATTTCAAACTAGAATCATTTACTGAATTAGCTATTTCATCTAAATTTCTTTTAAATAAAGTATTTGCTTCTATAATAAGTGCTTTTTTATCTATTTCAGTATTAGTAGCCATTAAAGCTTGTACATGTAACTCTTGAGCTCTAGATAATACTTTAGTATATAAAGCTCTTTTACAAGCCTCATCTGCACATGATTCTAAAGATTTACTATATTCTAATGAATTTTGATATGCTCCAAATATACTTCTTTGTTCACTTACTTTATTTATAGCAGATTCTATTCTTTTCATATAATCTTTAAAATCAGGAGTTGTTCTTTGCTTTACATCTAATCCTTCTGAATTAATAGTATATTTTAATAAATCTACTATTTCATTAAACATATTATCTTCTTGTAAAACTTTTTCATTTTGAAAAGATGTTTCATTATATATTCTATCTATTCCATCTTGTAGCTCTATTAGTTCATCCATAATAGAAGCTATATCAGAACTTGTATTAGTATCATTTGCAGCTTTAACTGATAATTCATTCATTTTTTGTAATATGCCATGAGTTTCTGTTAGTGCTCCTTCAGCAACTATAATTTCACGTAATAATAAATCATTAAAATTGGCACTTGACTTACTAACACAACTAGCACTAGTAGTAAACTCTTCTATTAAAAATTTATCTTCTTCTATACTATAATAATTACAATATTTATCATTATAAAATACTGCTGACACTAGTAATCTATTAGTCTTACGAATATATCCTGTAGTATCATTCAAAGCTTTATCCATACTTACCGTTTCATTTTCTACTGTTACACCTTTAAGTTCTAAAACATTAATTTTACCTTCTGTTAATGAATAATAACTATCTTTCTCATCACCATTTAAAAAATCATAATTATTTACACTTCTCATTACACTTTGTACAGAAGCTTTAAAAGCTTCTCTTTTTGAGTCTTCTACAATATTTAATACAGCAGGTACCGCTATTGCTGCAATTATTGCTAGTATTACTATTACTGCGAGTAACTCTATTAGTGTAAATCCTTTCTTACTTTTATAATTACCTTTTACTTTCTTCATAATATCCCTTACTCTCTACTATAACAAATATAGCATATTTTAAACAAAAAAGGAAGACCAATTAGTCTTCCATAAGTCCTACATATTCAAATATGGTTTGTGCTAAATCTAAGTCTGTAACTGCTTCTACAACTTTTACACCATCATTTAAGAATTCATGTAATAGTTCGTATGAATCTGTTACTTCTTTTGCATCATCAGTTGTTTTTACACATACATAATAATTTTCATCTTCATATATAGCTTGTCTTAATATTAAATATTTTTCACCATTGCCTAGTGTCATTACTTGATTAATTCTATTTTCCATAAACTCTCCTATCTAGTTCTTCCACCAGTAGTATTTTCATTTACTTCTTCTGGAGGAGTTAATCCTAATGCTGCATAGAAGTTATTAGCATCATCTAATGAAATACTACTATCCATACTATTTTCTGATTGTACTTCTACAGGTGCTGGTGGTTCTACTGGCAATTCATAAATAGGTTCACTGCCAGCATGCCCAACTGGAACAAATTCTTCTTTTATAAGTTCATCATTTTCATTAACTTTTGAATCTTTTGATTCTTCAGGAGTTTTATTTACGTCATCATATGAAATTCCTAATGATTCATAGAAATCTTTAACATCATCTTCTGAAATTCCACTATCTAATTTATTTTCACTTGAACTTGGATTTCCATTTGGATTATTTTTATCAACTGTAACATTTACTTGATTTCCATTTTTTTCTGCATCAATTATAGAATCTCCATAATTTGCATCTATATTACCATTATCATTATATACATATTCTCCACTACCATTTATTATAGATTCACCTGGATTTAATATAATTTCACTTAAATCTGGTGTAACTGGAGTTGGATCCGGAGTTACAGGTGTTGGATCTGGTGTAACTGGAGTTGGGTCCGGAGTTACAGGCGTTGGATCCGGTGTAACTGGAGTTGGATCTGGTGTAACTGGAGTTGGATCTGGTGTAACTGGAGTTGGATCCGGAGTTACAGGTGTTGGATCTGGTGTAACTGGAGTTGGGTCCGGAGTTACAGGCGTTGGATCCGGTGTAACTGGAGTTGGGTCTGGAGTTACAGGTGTTGGATCAGTATTTGATGGTGTAGAAGGTGTAGTTGGAGTCTTATCAGGAGTTGTTTTATCTGTCTTTGTTGGTGTTTCAGTATTAGTATTATTTTTTTCTTCTTCTAAATCATCAAAGTTAAATGTAGGCATTTCTACTTCATCTACTATGCCAGTAGTTGGAGCATCACTTATATTTCTAGTATTTGCATCACAACCTTTTAATCCTACTAAAAGCCCTGCTACTACTAATCCTCCAGCAGCAATTTGTTTCTTATGTTTTTTAACCCATTCTAATGCTTCTTTACCTTTTTCTCTCATTTTTTTACCAAGGTCTTTTAAAGCAACTATTACGCCTTTCTTTTCAGCGTCATTTTTTAATTCGTTAGATGCTGGTTCAAAAGCAACAACTGGAACTACTGTTTTACCTTTATCTTTTTCAGGTTCTACTACTGGAGCAACTGGTACTACTGTAGTTTTTTCTTCCTTTTCTTCTTCTTTAGTTTCTTCAGCAGCTGGAACAAGAATATTTTTAGGAATTTCAACCTTAAGTAATTCTTTACCATCTGGTCCAAAAATTACTATAAAGTTTCTTCCATCTTTATCTTGGTTAACAACACCATTTAATGGTGTTGCACCTGTACCAAGTACAAATGGAACTGCTGTTTTATCTTTTTCTTCAGGTTCTACTACTGGAGCAACTGGTGTCACTGGAGTTTCTTCTTTAGCTTTTTCTTCAGCTTCTTTCTTTTCTGCTTCTTTTTTAGCTTTTATAGAAGCATCTAAATCACCAACTATATGATCTATAGTTTCAGAAACATTGAATTCAATAAATGCTAATCTTGATTTAGTAGCTGCTATACCTGCAACTAATTCATCTCTTTCAATTCTATCTAATCTTTGTTGTGATTTATTTATTTTCTTAGCATCTTCAGCTATTTCTTTATTTATTTTTTCTATTTCTGTTTTTAATGGTTTTGTTAATTCTCTTAATCTATCAATATTACCACTTAACATGCCTTTTTCACTTCTTAAAGTATGCATTGTAGTCATATTTCTAGTAATTTCTTGATTTTTTCTTTCAATTTCAGCTCTTAGGTGTTTTCTCATTGGATGGTTTTGACTAGGTAGACCATCCATTTCTTTTTGTCTTTGTTCAATTATTCTTTGAGCTGATATATTTGCAGCTTCTAACTTACGAACTTCATTATTAATTTCTGCAATTCTAGCTCCATTAGCTTTAATTTCATCAGTATAACTATCTAAGTCATTTTGTTTAGATTCTTTTATTTCAGTTAATCTAGCACCTAAAACACCACGATAATTATCTTCATTTGATAATTTTTCTTCTAATTCAGCTAATCTGGGTTCATATTTAGCTAATGCATCTTCTAGTTGTATTCTTTCTTCACTTCTAGCTGCTGCATCTCTAAGTAAGAATTGTTTAGGTAATCTATCTCTATATTCTTCTAACTTAGCCATTACAACTTCTTCACTAATGTTACCTCTTTCAACATCAGTAATTAAATCATTTAATGAAGTTGCAAAATTATATTCAGCTAACATAGATTCAGTACTAGCATTCTTAATTTCAGTATTTAATCTAGTTATTTCAGCTCTATCAGCATCTTTTAATGCTTCAATATCAACTGTTGCACTACCTGTAGTAGCTTCTTCTTGTTCTTTTATTGCTTCTTCAAGTTCATGTATGTTAGCATTTAATTCTTCTAAGTCGCTATTTCTTTTAGCAGCTCTTCTTTCTAATCTTTGAATATTAGAATCTAAAGTAGTAAGTAAAGCTTGATCATTATATTGTTCAGCTAATTCTCTATTTTTTCTTTCTTGTTCTAATCTTCTATCGATACCAATAATATCAGCTGCAAGTCTATCACTTCTAGCAATCATATCTTCTAAGTCTACTTTATTTTGTTCAACACTATTGTCATATAAAGCAACTCTACCAGTTCTATAATTTTCATCATTTTTTAATTTTTCTTCTAATTCGCTAATTCTTCTTTCAGCACGTTCAGTAACTCTTCTTGCTTGATCAAATCTTTTAGCTTGTTCACTAATAGTTACTTCATCTAATCCGTCAATAGGTAATTGACTTTTTAAATCTCTTAGACTTTTTAATATTTCTTCTCTTTCCATTCTTTACCTCCTCTTTATTTTCTATTACAGTATTTGAATATTACTTCAACCTTTAATTCTTCATTATCTTCAATATCTTTTAAAGATTTAACATCATATTCAAGTTCTTCTAAACTTTTTAACATTTCATTTTTCTTTAATGCTTCTTTATTTACTTTAACCCATTCACTTGAAGTAGAAGGCATTTTGTCGTCTTTTTCTAACTTATAGAATCTATATACTGTAGCTTTAGTAGATTCATCTTTAATATATCCACTTGCTGGTGCAGATAAATAATATGTATTTTCATCACTAGCACTTGTTTTATTTGATGGATAATATGATCTATATGATTTAGTATTCTTATACCATTGATATGCAGTTACTGTTTTACTTTGACATCTAATGCCATTAAATCTATAATCTGCGCTATTCTTTTCTGATTCTTTACATACTGTTGTAGTCCAATTACTCCAGTTTTCACATACTGTTCCGTCTTGTACTACTGTGTGCCCATCACAAGTTGCCACTATACCATTTGTTCCTTGTGAAGTATCTACTTCTAAGAATGAACCTGTAGTTCTATTTGGACAATATACTGTAGATAAAACATTTTGTCCTGGTAGTCTAGAATCTTTACATACAAATCTCCATTTTGCTACTACTTGTTTTCTATAATAAGTAATATTTTTAGAATTTCCTTTATTTGGATAACCACTTGGTGCAGTTGCACTATAAGCGCCATTATTCCAGTATGAAGTTCCACCAGCTACTTCTTTATAATATTTGTAACCAGTAGATCCTTTGTCATCTGTTAAATTATATTCACTATTTGGAGCAGTTTTATAATATTCCTTAACTTTGTTAATATCAGTTTCTTTGTTAGGATAATATACTTTAGTTCCTTTTTCTAATCTAGAAGCTATGAAACTAAATTCTACATTTGATGAATCAACTTCTAAATCTGATTCTTTGCCTGTAACACATCCGCCAAAAGTAGTTTCTTCGCTAGTACAATTTAAAACTGGTGTATATTGATAATTTCCACTTTCTAATTTACTAACTTTTACATAAGTACTTGCATCAGCACAATCACTAAATGAATCTGGATACTTAAGTAAATTTTCACTCTTTAAATCTTTTAAAGTAACAGTTACTTGATCACCATAAGATTCAGGTAACTTATCTGCATAATTCTTATAGTATTCTTTAGCAGCTTTTACTAAATCATCGTATCTATCTACATTAGATTTTCCACAACCTTTTAGTAAAAGTAATATAATAATAACTGCAACAATTACTAGTATACCAAAAAAGATTCCCTTTACTATTTTCTTTCTATTCTCTTCTTTTTCTTCGTCTAATTCTTCACTTTCGTATTCATACGAATCGTTTTTAAACATAAAATCACCATTCCCTCAAGTATAATATACCATTTTTATTATAATTTATCAAGAAAAAAGAAGATTTTATCTTCTTATTTTACATAATTTACAAATTCAGCAAATGTTGTTGTAGAAGCTATTGTATATCTTGGTATTCTGTATAAATCCGTTCGCTTTTGGTATGCAACACCTTTTACACCTGCAGCCCCTATAAATGCCATCCTATATCCAGCTTTAATTAATTCTTGTTTTGAATAATCATTATATTCATAAAATGGATAGCAGAATACTTTAGAGCCGCCTAAAATTTCGCTACTTTTCTTTAAATCTTCTTGAATAGTTGCACTAGGCAAGCACTTAATTCCGCCGCCTTGACCACCAGGACAAACACCAGTAACATGCATACCATGGCTATGTGAGTGTAATTCTAAATAATCACTTTTAAAATTTTCTGGTTTATATGTATTTGTAATTAAAAACATAGTTGCATGAACTTTATACTTTTCAAGAATTGGAATTGCTCTAAGTCCTAAATATCCATCATCAATAGTTATAACGGCACTTTTTTCTGGAATTCTAATTTTACCAGTTAAAAATAATTCTAAATCATTCATTTTTAAAGTAAAATATCCGTTTTCACTTAGATAACCCATATGAGATGAGAACTGGCTTTCAGTATGACAAATGATATTTGTACATACTTCTGTTTTAGGATCATAAATCGCATGATAAACTAAAGTTCTAATCCACGTTCTTGTCTTAGCTTCAGTATTGATTTTATCGACTATAGTAGCATCATCTTTTAAGATATACATTAGTTTATTATTATATTCAACATAATACTTATCATCATCAAGAATAATAATCGGTAAACTAACTCCTTCATTTATACTATATGTTAACTTTCCATCAATATATAAATTCGTAGTATCTTTAGTAACTGCATTTACGTTAAATACAACATAATTTTTATACCAGTCATCAACTTCAGTAAGACTATCTATTTTCTTTATATCTTTATAATCTATATACCAATCCTTATTTTTAATTTTAAAATATTTAGTGTTTTCATCTATTTCAGTTTCATCTAATTCTAATTCATCATTTACTTTACCTATTATATTACCATTAGCGTCATATAAATTAACCAAATCATTAGTTTTAACATATTTACTATAACAATTTTGTATTTCTGCTTTTTTAGCTAATCTTTCATTTTCATTATATATTTTTTCTTTTTTTAGTTTTTCTCTACTATAAAACGAATACCCAAATATTCCTGCTATAATAATAACCAATATTATAAACATAGCTCTTATCTGTTTCATAAAATCACCCATTTTATTATACCATAAGTATACAAAAAAGAAGCACTATTTATGCTTCATTTAAACTTTTTGTTAATTTAATTTTAATTTCTTTAAATTTAGAATCTCTATAACATTTAACAGTAATAGTGTCTCCTACATCGTATTTATATAATAAATATCTAAAATGAGCACTACTTTTTACTTTAACATTATCAACAGATGCTATAACATCTCCTTTTTTAAGTCCTGCAATATCTGCTGGGCTACCATCTTCTACTGATGTTATAACCACTCCATTTTCTACTTCATCATCTATTTTTATGCCTTCTCTATATAAATTCCATTCATCAGTAATTTCAGTCATAGTTACGCCTAAGTATGGTCTTACTATAGCTTCTCCCTTTTCAAGCCTATCAGTTAATCCCATAACTATTTCAATAGGAATAGCAAAACCCATACCTTCTACATTTTCATCCACTATTTTTAGAGAATTAACACCAATTACCTCTCCATTTATATTACATAAAGGTCCTCCACTATTTCCTGGAGAAATAGCTGCATCAGTTTGAATTACTTCCATAATAACACTGGTATTATTTGATTTAACAGAAACTTCTCTTGCAGTACCTGATAAAATACCTTTTGTAACAGTACCAATATATTCTATGCCAAGTGGTGATCCTACTGTAAATAATGTATCACCAAGTTTAAGAGAAGTACTATCTCCAATACTTGCAACACCTTCTACACCATCAACATCTATTGCTAAAACAGCTATATCAGCATATTCATCACTACCTAAAACTTTAGCTTCTAAAGTAGCACCTGATGTACTAGTTACCATAACACTAGTTGCACCATTTATTACATGATGATTAGTTATAATATAACCATATTTAGAATCTTTTTTATATACAAAACCTGTTCCGCTTGATGATAAAGTTTTATTTTTATATGAAGCTATATAATATACAGCATCATATATTTTTTCAATACCAGGTTGTATAGTATCATTTTCAGTAACAGAAACTGTTTTTACTTCTTCCTTTTTTACTATTTCAGTGTTTTCACCTTTCAAATAATTTTTATATATGAAAGCGCCACCGAAAAAACCTATAAATAAAGTTACTAAGACAGTAACAATATATACTATCTTTTGTCTCATAAAGCCTCCTATATTTCTTTTATATCTTCGAAGTTATTAGGGAAACCTAATTTCATAAGTAAAGTTTCTTTAGATAAAGTAAGTATTTTACTTTCAAGTATCTTCATTTCGTAATTAAACTCATTAAAAAAATCATTAAAATCTGATTTAGTTAATAATTCCTTTAACATTATAATAACTGAGAATAAATCATTTTTACCATATATATACTCATCATCTATTTTATTTATCTTTAATATTTCATGAATTTTATTATCAGGAATAGACTTTTGAGTTCTATTAGAATATAACATATCTTCATGAGCACATAAATTTCTATAGTTTGCAAGTATACTTAAATATATTTTCATAGTATCAACTGAGACACCAAAATAAGCAGCTATTTCAGTTTGATCTTCTATTGTTAATATGCTATAAAATTCAGATACAATACCTAAAGAAAGTACTTTTACTAAGATCCATAAAGGTATATAACCGTAATTATTTATATAGTGCAAAGTAGCTGAATGTTTAGTTCCATTAACTCTTATTTGTCTTTTCATTTTATTTAATACATCTTTTACTTGTCTACTCTTTAATGGATCTTGATTAAAATTCTTAGGATTTAAATAATCTCTATCTTTAAACCCATACTTTTTAGAAAGTTGATAACTCATAATAGACTTAATATTGTTTTCAATAACTAAAATGTTTTTAAAAAATATATTTCTTATTCTTCTATCAAAAGTAAAAACTCCATAAAGTTCATCAAAAGTAGTACCATCTATATATTTATCTTCTCTAGTATTTTGCATAAATAAATGTCTATATCCATTTAAGAAAAAATAATTTTCACGAAGTAAAATTTCTTTTGCTCTATCATAATCTTCTACGATTAACCCTCTTGACTCTAAAATATCAATTTGTTCATTAATTGTCTTAAATATTTTGCTCTTCATATTATCACCACTCTTATTATATCATTATTTTAAATATTCTTTTATACCATTACATAAGCTTTTACTAACTTTTTCTTGATATTTACTATTTGTAAGCAAATATCTTTCATTTTCATTAGATAAAAACCCAACCTCTACAAGTATTCCTGGTATTTTTATATTTTTTAGCAAATATAAATTATTTTTCTTTTTATAAGTTCTATTGCCATTTAAATTTTTAATGTTTTTATCCATTATAGAAGCTAAAACTTCATTAGTAGAATTATTATCATCATAAAATATTTGTACTCCATGCCAAGAAGTACCATATGAATTTAAATGAATAGAAATAAATAAATCAGCATTTGAATTATTTATAGCTCGCACACGATTATTTAAATCACTCTTTTTGTGATTATTAGTACTAATAGATAAATCTATATCATCATATCTAGTTAAATAAACAATCGCCCCATTATTTTCTAATTCTTTTTTTAACTTTAAGGCTATAGATAAATTAATATCTTTTTCATATATATCTTTATAAGTTGCACCAGGATCTATTCCACCATGCCCTGGATCAATATATATTACTTTACCTATTAAATCTAAATTTTCTCCTTTCACATAACTAATAATAGATATATTTAGTATGAGCAATACTAAAGCAAATAATTTTTTCATAAGATCACCAATTAATCTTATGCAATAATTTTAAAACTTAATTATGTGAAATTTATGTATAAAATATGTTAATTTTTAAAACCTATAGCAGCATCTACCGGTATAGAAAAGCATATTCCTTTTCCATCAGTATTTAATCCTACTTTTTTATTGATTGCTTCCATTACTTTAATCTTTATATCATTATCTACAATAATCATAACAATTTCTTTTTCTGGATCAATACTAATACCTAGTATTTTAGTCGCTTCTTTAGCTTGAAGGCCACGGCCTCTAATTAGAGTTCCCCCTGTTGCACCAGATTTTTTTGCAGCATTCATAACTTCTTCAAAATATCCTTCAGTCACAATAGTAAATATAAGTGATTTGTTAGATTTATCCATATGAATAACCTCCTTATTATTTTTAAATTTATCTTGTAAGAATTTATTAGAAGCAGTTATAGGAATACTATAAGCAACTCCAGCACCTGGATACTTTAATAATTCTTTTAATACAGTACATATATCATACTCTAAATATTCAGGAATAATACACATTACTATCTGTTTTTTTACTTCATTTAATCCAAAATAATCCATTAAACTAGGTGAAGCTGTACCTAAAGCTCTAGTTAAAGTAAATGAATTTATTTCAAAACCTTTAAGCACATTTATAAACTTATCTTCACTACCCATTTCAGTTACGATAGTAAGTAACTTAATTCTAGTTAGCATAAGTATCACTCCAATCATATTCAACAATTTCTGTATGATATCTATGTTTATCCTTGTATTTTTCTTTAACTTTATATACTAATCCTAATATTTGAATCATAATAAGTGGAGTCATAGCAACAAGTGCAACTAATCCAAAAGCATCAGTTAAGGGATTACCACAAACTCCTACACTAGCACCTATACTAATAGGTAGTAAGAATGTAGCAGTCATAGGTCCAGATGCAGCTCCACCAGAATCAAAGGCAATAGATGTAAACAAGCTTGGAGTAAATAAAGTTAGTAATAAAGTAACTAAATACCCTGGAACTATTATATATAAAATAGATATACCAGTTAAACTTCTTAACATAGCTAATCCAACAGATGCACTTACTCCAATAGATAAGAAGATACTTATCATATTTTTCTTTATAGCACCTTCAGTAATTTCTTCTATTTGACTAGTTAATACTTTAACAGCCGGTTCCGCTTTAACAGTAACAAAACCAATTACAAATCCAAGGGGTATAAGCATCCACTTATAAGCAGTTTTAGAAATACTATTACCAATAAAAGAACCTACAGGCATAAGTCCCATATTAGCACCTAATAAAAACACACTTAAACCAATTATAGTTATTATCATACCTAAAAAAACTTTTCTAGTATCTTTTTTATTAGTAATTTTATACTTAAACAAGAAATATAAGTATACAACTAATATAGGTATAATAGCTTCTAATACTTCTATAAAATAAGATAAAATACCAGTTGAATATACATTTATTACCTCAAATAAACTTTCATATTGCTTTACTACACTAGGTACATATGAAGTATTTAAATTAAAAATAATTCCCAATAATAATACAACTAATATAGGTCCAACAGAACATAAACCAACTAAGCCAAAACTACTTTCTTTTTCTTTCTTACTTACATTAACACTAGCAAGACCTACACCAAGAGCAACAATAAAAGGTACACTAATAGGACCAGTTGTAACTCCACCAGAATCAAACGCTAATGGAATAAATTCATTTGGTGTAATAAATAGTATTAAGAATATAATTATATAAGCAAAAATAAGCACTTTAGTTAAATTAATATTATATTTGGTCTTAAGCACAGCAAAAACTAAAAACATACCAACACCTATACCTACAGATAATATAAGAATAATATTAGGTATAGATGTCATTTGTTCCGCTAAAACCTTTAAATCAGGTTCAGCAACAGTTATTACAATACCAATTATAAAAATAAGTATACAAGATATAAATAATCTACTCTTTTTAACTAAAATATTACCAACCTTTTCACCAATAAGTTCCATAGAAACTTCAGAGCCAAAAGTAAATAAACTAATGCCAACTATAATAAGCACCATAGAAATACTAAAAGAAAGTAATGTAGATCTAGTAAAATCTATAAAAAAACTAAGCATCACTACAATTAGTATTATTGGTAAAACAGATGTAATTGAATCTTTAAAAATATTTTTTAATTTTTTTATCATAGTACTCTCCATTATAATTATAACACGATATTATTATTTTTTTATTATTTAGACACTATTTTACAAAAAAAGATAGAATAATCTATCTTAATTTATCTCTACTTACTTCTATAACTGGGCGCACACCGGGGCCGCTTGCATTAGCCACGTTGTTGTCGTGGCTCAAGATGCCAATGTAGTAAACGGTAAAAGCGGTGTTAAAATTGCCGGAATATGCAGTATTTGTCCAGTATGCACCGGCACTAGAATCAGCTACATTACATCCATATGTTGTACATTCTCTTGTATTATCAAATAGCCATGCATATCTGTTTGTTCCTGCTGCTCCTTTGTATTCTGTATTTGAATTTGTATGGAAGTAATAACGGTTATTATTCCAATTTGGATATCCTGTTATTTTTGCTATTTCACTTGCTTCTATTAGTCTAGCTGTACTTTTAACAGCACCATTCCAAGAAGCTATATCATTTTCTAATTGTGTTTTTACTTCAACTGGACCATTGGCATTTTTTCCACTTGATGCCCATGCAACTTTTGCTGTTGTATTATGATCTAGTAGTAAATTAACTGTATTATTTCCTTCATCATTAAATGCATACCATTTCATACATCCATTACTTTTACTAGTATTTGATGTAGCTTCTTCTTTAGAACAAACACTATTACTATTTGGATTAAAATATATAGCTGTTCCATTTGCATATTTATTATTTGATACATATACATTTCTATATACTGTCGAGCTTATTCCTTTTGTATCTGTAGCTGTATATTTTACTTGATATATTCCTTCAGCACTCATCACTAAATTACTTTTATCTATAACTATATTTGATATGGCATTACCATCAGAATCAGTTGCAGAGGCACCAAGTTCAGTATAAGTAGCATTTAAATTATAAGTAACCATTGGTGATCCATTAAAATTTATTATAGGAGACTTTTCTCCATCTCTAGTAGTAATAGTACTTTCTACTATATCATAAGTATAAGTTTCACCTTTTTTCTTTATTTCAATTGTAAGAGCATCATCAAAATATTTATCATCATTAGGATTTTTTACTTCTTTTTTTATTAGTCCTGAACTTTTTAATTGACCTAATGTTATTTTAACAACAAATTCTTCTTTTCTTGGAAGTAAGCCTGAATTAGCACTTGCATAAGCCTGAACTGCTTCTATTATTGTACTTATTTGTGTATTATAAGCTTTTTCTTTTGATTGCTTTATATATTTATTTACTGATGGTACTGCAATTACTAGTATTAGCGACAATATAACTATTACTGCTAGTAATTCTACTAATGTAAAACCTTTCTTTTTCATATTATTCCTACTTTCTACATTAATTATATTTATTTATCTTTTATAAGTCAAGAAATAAAAAAAGATAGAATATTCTATCTTAATTTACTTTTTAATACGGTAATAACTGGGCGAACACCGAGGAAGTCTGAATCAGCCACGTCGGTGCTGTAGAAGGAGCCCTCGTTGGACACGAACCAAGCGAAGCCAGAACTGCCGGAATATGCAGTATTTGTCCAGTATCCATAAGTACTAGAATCTGCTACATTACATCCATATGTTGTACATTTATATGTATTATCAAATAGCCATGCATATTTGTTTGTTCCTGCTGCTCCTTTATATTCTGTTTGTGTATTATCATGAAAATAATACCCGTTATTATTCCAATTTGGATATCCTGTTATAGTAGCTATTTCACTTGCTTCTATTAGTCTAGGGTTTAAACTACTTTTCCAAGCTTTTGTATCGCTTTTTAGTTGTTTTAATGCTGTAATTGGGCCTTTACTATTATTTCCATAACTCCCATACTCCGCTTCTGTTCCACCAGCTTCAATATAATCTTCTTTTGATGCCCACGCAACTTCATCTGTCGTATTATGGTCTAGTATTAACTTTATATAAAGACTTCCATCATCTAAAAAACTATACCATTTCATACACCCATTACTTTTACTTGTATTTATACTAGCTTCTTCTTTAGAACAAACACTATTACTGTTAGGATTAAAATATATAGTTGTTCCATTTGCATATTTATCTTTTATTACATATACATTTCTATATACTGTTGAGCTTATTCCTTTTGTATCTGTTACTGTATACTTTACTTGATATATTCCTTCAGTACTCATAACTAAATTACTTTTATTTATAACTATATTTGTTAAAGCTTTTCCATCAGAATCAGTTGCTGAGGCACCTAAATCATTATATGTATCATTTAAATTATAAATAACCATTGGTGATCCATTTAAAGTTATCTTAGGAGCTTCTTCTCCATCTCTAGTAGTAATAGTGTTTTCTACTACTTCATATATATAATTTTCTTTATTTTTCTTTATTTTAATTGTAAGTGCATCATCAAAGTATTTATCATCATTAGGATTTTTTACTTCTTCTTTTATTAACCCTGCACTTTTTAATTGACCTAATGTTATTTTAACAGATATATTTTCTCTATTTGGAAGTAACTCAAGATTTGTGCTTGCATAAGCCTGTGCTGCTTCTATTATTGTACTTATTTGTGCATCATATGCTTTTTCTTTTGATTGCTTTATATATTTATTTACTGATGGTACTGCAATTACTAGTACTAGTGATAATATAATTATTACTGCTAATAATTCTACTAATGTGAAACCTTTCTTTTTCATATTATTCCTACTTTCTACATTAATTATATTTATTTATCTTTTATAAGTCAAGAAATAAAAAAGATAGAATATTCTATCTTAATATACTTCTTGATACAGTGATAACTGGGCGCACACCGTAATTTGAACGGACAACTTGATAATAACGTAATACTCCATCAGAATCAATTATCCAAGCATAATCATTAAATCTAGTATATGCAGTGTTTGTCCAATATCCAAAAGTACTAGAATCAGCTACATTACATCCATATGTTGTACAAGAGCTTGTATTATCAAATAGCCATGCATATTTGTTTGTTCCAACACTTCCTGTATATTCTGTTGTACTATTATTATGCAAATAATAATAATCTGCACCAGCTGTCCAACTAGGATTATCAGTTATTGTAGCTATTTCACTTGCTTCTATTAGTCTAGCTGTACTTTTAATAGCACTATTCCAAGAAGCTATATCACTATTTAATTGTGTTAATACTTCTTGTGGGCCATCTTCATTAGTACCACTAGATGCCCATGCAACTGTTGCTGTCGTATTATGATCTAATAATAAAGTCATTTTTTCACTAGTTCCATTATCTAATATACTATACCATTTCATACAACCTGTTTTAGTGCCTGTTGTGCTTACTGCTTCAGCACTAGTACATTTAGCATTTGTAACTGGGTTATAATAGTATACTCGACCACTTACTAAATTAGATACTGCACCATCTCTTACTACTACATTTCTATATATTGTTGTAGTAGTTCCATATGAATCAGTTGCTGTATATTTAATATAATATACACCTTTTACACTCATATCTAGTGATGATGAATCAACATTAACATCACTTATTACTTTTCCATTATAGTCATAGGCACTAGAGCCTTCTTCTTGATAAGAAGAATTTATACTATAATAAACTACTGTATTTCCTGTCAATTTTATTGAAGGACTATTATTAGTAGTTTCTCTTACCTTTATAGTATCCTCATCTATTTCATATGTATATCTATTACCTTTTTTCTTTATAATAAAAGTTAATGCATCATCAAAGTATTTATCATTATAAGGATTTTTTGTATCATTTTTTACAATACCTTCTATCTTTAATTGACCTAATGTTATTTTTATTATTTCATCATCGTTTTCTGGCAATATTTCATTATTCATGTTGGCATATGATTCTACAGCATCTAATAATTCACTTATTTGAACTTTATATGCTTTTTCTTTTGATTGTTTTATATATCTATTTACTGATGGGACAGCAATTACTAATATTATTGATAATATTACTATTACAGCGAGTAACTCTACTAACGTAAATCCCTTTTTATTCATATTTTTCCTACTTTCTACTATATTAATTATATTTATTTATTTTTTATAAGTCAAGATTTGATTTATATATCATATAAATTAGTAATAATAGGTTTTTTATTCACACCCTTTTTAAGTAAGTGAATATCCTATTAATGAAAATAAATGAAGGGGTGGATTATATATGTGTAATAATAATGAGACAAATAATACTTCATGCATATCTGAAATTTTAGCTGTTATATGTCTTTTACAACAAAACGCTAGTTGCTGTGGTGACACTTGCCTAGATACTTGTGATAGAGGTTTCTTAGGTTGTGGAACTACTAGTTTAGGTTGTAATACAAGACCTATAATTCTATATACGACTGCAGGAAACGGAACACCATTTTCTATGCCAACCACTAAAACAGCATTAACTTGTGATGGTGCTACTTGCTCCAGTGTATGCAGAATTGAAAAAATAGATGGAAATTGTGCAACATTTAGAGTATTACAAGAAAATACAGATCAAACATCAGCTTATCCTTATGAAGCTACAAACTCATTTTTTACAATGAATTTAAATTGCTTATGTGCAATTAGATGCTTAAATGATACTTACGTAGAATGCATATAAAAACTTCACATTGTGAAGTTTTTTTATTTGGCATAATTTATATCTATAATATCATTTATATTAATTCTTTCATTTTGCATAGTAAGAATATAGTCAGGACCTCTACCAATAATTCTTTTTGTTATAGTTTTATCTTCTAAAGTTATTTCTACATCAGCTTTATATATATAGTTTTTAGCATTAAAAATAGCATCTATTTTATCTCTAACACTTTTACCTATTAGACTAGGTCTTTTATTTTTTTCATCTAATTTAGAATAATATACAGAATTATTATTAGCATTCCTTATATTCTTATTAGCAAATACTTTAGGAAGTTTATCCATATTTCACCTCACTAAAGTTTATTCTTATATATTTTATTTTATACCATGAGTACGAATATAATTATGTATTACTTTTGAGCCTTCCTTACCAATGTGATTTATATCACCACTTTTTTCATATCCACTTTTTAAATGTCCTTCGCTATTTTTTAATGATTCAGCCACATTTAAGAAATATACATTTTCTTCTTCGCACATTTCAGCTAAATAGTAGTTATATTTGTTTATTTTTTCATTAGTTAAATTACCTTTTAAACTAGTAGCTTTTGGTACTGGAAGTATTGATTGAATAACTACTACTGTATTTGGACTAGATTCTTTTATTTCTTTTATTAATTCTCTATAGTTAGATATAAAGAAATCTTTTTCTTCTGTTGCAACAGAATTTTCACCAAGAGCGATAATTATTTTTTTTGGCTTCTTTTCTTTTACCATTTCTACTAATGTTTTACCGGTTTCTTGATAATTTACATCTATTTTAGCCGTTAACATTTGTTCTGAAGTAGCTCCATTTTTCTTCCATAAAGCTACTGGATAATAACTTTTATAATATATGAAAGTAGAATCTCCAGCAAATACGAAACTATTCGCATAATTTTCTCCCATATCACTTGTTTCTTTTAATATAGCTTTAGTAAAATATCCATCTAAACTAAAATCAGTTAAAGATTGTTCAGTAGGACTATTGGTAACTACTTTTACTACTCTAGTTTCTTTAGCTTCATTACCACTATTATCTCTTACAGTATATGATACTTCATATGTACCTTCTTTAGTACTATCTATATTATTAGTAATTTTTACATTTTTAGTAATATCTTTATCTAAATTATCTGATGCTGTATAACCCGGTTCATTATATTTTTCGTTTTTCTTAAGTACTACAGTGCCACCTTTTAATATAATAGTTGGTTTTATACTATCTTTTATTCTAACTAATTTTTTAGTACTAACACTTTTTTTACCTTCCCTATAAGTAAAAGTTACTTCATATTTGCCACTTTTATAACTAATATCAGTTACTTCTACATTACTAGTTACATCTTTCTTCTTATAAGTAGCTTTAAAACTAATGTCTACACCACTTTCATTAGAAATAAAGTATTCTTCACTTATATTTATTTTTAAATTACTTTTAAATATTAATTTTATTAGTCCTATAAATAAGTATATTATTAAAAATAATACTACTAATGCTGTAAAAACTCTTTTATAATTTAATCTTCTTTTCTTTTTCTTAGCCATTTTTATCCTCCATATCATAATAACGATTATAACACAAAATTAATATAATAAAAAGGATAGTTTAACTATCCTTCTATATTTTAGATAATACTGTTACTAATCCTAAACTTGGTAAGTCAAGTGTCATATACCCATACTCACTATCAAACTCAGTTAATTCAATTAATGATACTTCTTCAGTATTAGGATTTATTAGCATAACTAATAAATTATTCATTTCTTCTACTTTAGCGGCTTCACATGTAAATGTTAAAGTTATATTTTTATCATGAGTAAATGATAAAGTATTGCCTTCTTTTATAGCTATATCATAAATAGGTGTTAAAGCATCATAATCTTCTACATTTACTTTTACTCCTGTAGTAGTTACTAAATTAGTTGTGTTTTTATTTAAAGCATTAAGTAATTCTTCAAATGTAACTATTTCATCATCACTATTAAATCTTTCTACAGCCTTACTTACTAAAGTACTAGAATATCTTTTAGGATTAGATATATATACTTTAATATTACTATTTCCAACTAAAATATTTTCTATGATAAAGCCTGCTCTACCATCTGTAAGTACTGGATTATCTTCTATTACTGGTGTTTCTATAGTGCATTCACTTTCATCTGTTTTAGTGCTTGTAATAGTTCCATTAGATGATACTTCAATGCAGTATCCTGATATATACATTTTACCACTTGCATTACCGTTAGTATCATAACTAAGTAATCCTTTTTTAGCTTGTTCTCCATCATATTTTAATGTGTTAGTGCTTAAATCAACATTAGAATTTGGCTTATTATCCATTTTATTTTGCATATAATGTTTTTTTGCAGTGTCTACTATATTTCTTGCACTTGCTTCTGCTGCACTTTTCTTTGAGTCTTCTATAATATTTAATACTGCAGGGGTTGCAATTAGTGCTATTACTGCTAATATTACTATAACCGCTAATAGCTCTATTAATGTAAATCCTTTTTTCATATAATCTTCCTTTTCACAAAAATAATTATAACATACTATCAAATATTTTTAAATTCTATTTATTTAATTTATAACCAAAATATATACCAGTAATAAACAAGATTATTCCTATAATGTATTCATGTATTAAATAAGTACTTATAATCATTTTTAATAAAACTAAAATAGATGATAATGAAAAACCTAATATAACAAAATAAAAGTCTATTTTATAATTATCGAGTAAATACTTTATTAACTTTGTTAGCAAAAAAAGAAATATTGCCATACCTAATAAAAAAGGCACTAGATCTATTATTAATAATTTACTAAACATCGTCATTATGTAATTATAACTACCTAACATTAAATGGATACTAGTTCCACTTACTCCTGGTACTATCATGCTTATTAGTTCTATACCACCTAGCATAATAAGCGTTATAAAACTATAATTAGTTATTTTTATATTTACATTATTAATTAATATCATTAAAAGTATGGGAATAATACTAAGTAAGATGTTTTTTATAGTAATTTTTGATTTAATTTCTACTAATATTTCTTTTAATCCGCCAATAATTAGTCCTATAAAAAGTAACATAGTCCAAAAATAATAGTTATTTACAAAATATAGCACAACATTACTAAAAAAAACTATAGAAATACCCATTCCAATACTTAATAATGTCAAATATTGTATACTTTTTTTGTTAAATAAATTATTTAAAGCTCTAATACTTTCTTCGTATACTCCTAAGCTAATTGCAAGTACAGCTCCACTTACTCCTGGTAGTATTTTACCTATGCCAATTATAAAACCATATAGTATTAATTTAAACATATTCACCTCTATACATTGTATTTATTTATATGGTAAAATATTATTGGTGATGATATGTATGATGTAGCGGTAGTAGGAGCTGGTCCTGCTGGATTATTTGCTTGTTATGAACTTATAGAAAATAATCCCAAATTAAAAGTAATATTAATAGACAAAGGTAAAAAAGCAGAAAATAGAGTATGCCCTATGACTAAAAATGGTGGCAAATGTTTAAATTGTAATCCATGTGCAATTTTATCAGGTTATGGCGGAGCTGGAACTTTTTCTGATGGCAAATTAAATTTTATTCCTAAACTTGGTAAATCTGATTTATTTAAATATATGAGTATAACAGAAGCTAATAAACTAATTGACGATACTGAAGTTATATTTAATAAATTTCATATGGATGCCGAAGTATATCCATCAAATATTGATGAAGCAAATGAAATAAAAAAAGAAGTAGCTAAAACAGGAGCTAGACTTTTACTTATTCGTCAAAAACACTTAGGTAGTGATAAGTTACCTCACTATATTAAAGAATTTAGTGATTATTTAGAAAACAAAGGTGTAACTTTAAAAGAAAACTTAGATGTACTTGATATTAAAAGTATTAAAAAAGATGAACATGAAATAATAACTAATAAAGAAATTATAAAAGCTAAAAAAGTTATAGTAGCACCTGGTAGAACCGGCGCTAAATGGATACAAAGTCTAGCAGACAAATATAATATTTCTTATGTATCACAAAGTATAGAAATCGGTGTTAGGGTAGAAGTTAGAAAAGAAATATTAGAAGATATAACTAATGTAATATATGATCCTACAATATTTATTAAGACTGATACATATTCAGATGAAATAAGAACATTTTGTACTAATCCTGGTGGATTTGTTGCAAAAGAAAACTACTATGGATATATTTGTGTAAATGGACATTCGCTAAAAGACATTAAATCGGATAATTCTAATTTTGCTTTTATAAGTAAAGTTGGACTTACTCATCCTGTTACTAACACTAGAGAATATGGAGAATCTATAGCTCATATCGCTAATGTTCTTGGAGATTCTAAACCTATAATTCAAACACTTAGAGATTTGAAAAAAGGCAGAAGAAGTGAATGGAAAAGAATAAATAAAGGATTTATAGAACCTACACTAAAAGATTGTGTAGCAGGTGATTTAGCTTTAGTATTACCTCATAGAATAATTACTAATATAATAGAAGGGCTTGAAAAATTAGATAAAATTATTCCTGGTGTAAATAATGATGAAACACTTTTATATGGTCCTGAAATTAAATTCTTTAGTAATGAAATAACTACTAATAATAATTTCAAATTAGAAGATTATGATATATATTTTGTAGGTGATGGAGCTGGCAAAGCAGGAAATATAGTTACAGCCGCTGCAACTGGTTTAGTAGCCGCTAGAGACATAATAAAGAACGCTAAATAGCGTTCTTTTTCATACACCAGTATTTATACCTTTCTTCTTTAATATATATTTTCTTATAAAATCTACAGGAATTACAGTACTAGATATAAGAATCATAATAAATAATTCTTTTAAAGTAAGACCAGAAGTTCTAAATATAGTACCACCATAATATATAAGTAAAAGTTGTATAACAAGTATTAAACTTATTATAAATATAAATACTCTATTTTTTATTAAATTAGATAATATATTAAGTCTATTAGTACGAGCATTAAAACTATTAAATATAGATATAAATATAAATAAACCAAAAAAAGCAGTCATTAAGTATATATTATTTGGACTAGGTCTAAATAAACTATTTATAAATTTACTCTTTAAAAAGAATATACATAATAAAGATGAATATATACCAGTAAATAATATTTCATTTAGCATATAACTATTTATTATATGTTCATTTTTATTTTTAGGCTTTTCATGCATATACTCAGTAAGAGCTGGTTCATAAGAAAAAGCAAGTCCAGCAAGAGTATCCATTACCATATTTATCCATAACATTTGAATAACTGTAACTGGTACTCCAACTCCTATGAATGGTCCTATTATTGATAAAGATACAGCACACAAATTTACAGTAAGCTGAAATATTATAAATTTTCTAATACTTTTAAATATTGTTCTACCATACAAAATAGCAGATGTAATAGATTTAAAATTATCATCTAATATAACAATATCAGCAGCTTCCTTAGCAACTTCAGTCCCACTTCCCATAGCAAATCCTATATCAGCTTTTTTTAAAGCAGGAGCATCGTTTACTCCATCTCCAGTCATACCTACTACTAAATCCATTTCTTGAGATAATCTAACTAATCTACTTTTATCAATAGGTAAAGCTCTAGCAACTACTCTTATTTTACTTAATTTTTGTTTTACTTCTTCATCAGTCATCTTATCTAACTCATCACTAGTTAAAACTAAACTATCTTTTTCAATTAAACCTATTTCATTAGCAATATTATAAGCAGTATCTTTATTATCTCCTGTAATCATAACAGTTTGTATGCCAGAAGATTTAACTAATTGAATGCTTTCTTTAATATTTTTTCTTATTTCATCTTTTATAAGAATAATACCTACTAAAGTTATACTTCTTGTAGTAGCAGAAAAAGTACCTACTAATATTACTCTAATACCTCTTTTAGTATAACTATCAATTAAACTATTAATTTTACTTTTACTATATATTTTCTTTATATTACCTAAATTATCATAATAATTAGTTACATAAGGTAATATTTTTTCTGGTGCCCCTTTAATTAAATTTATATTATCAGTATAAGTAATTGAATACTTATTTTTGCTATCAAAAGGTACCACTTTATTTTTATTTATTTTTACTTCTTCCATAAAAAAACCTAGTAAAGCTCTATCAGTAATATTACTACCAGTAATTACATTATTTTCAATAAAACTATCATTGTTACCAACCATACTAAGTTTTAATATGTCATAATACTTTCTATTTTTTATTTCATTCTTATTGTAATAGTGATTTAAATCTCCATCTATTACATCAATTACTTCTAATTTACCATTTGTAAGAGTCCCTGTTTTATCAGTAAATAAAATATTTATATTTCCAGAAGTTTCTATACCTACTAATTTTCTTACTAAAACATTATTTTTAAGCATACGCTTCATATTTGATGATAATACTAAAGTAATCATCATAGGAAGTCCTTCTGGTACAGCTACTACTATAACAGTTACAGTAAGAGTTAGTGCATATAAAATATAGCCAAACATTAATCTAAAGTTAGTTATAGTATTTATAATATTATTTATATTATAACCATTATCAATTACTATAACTTTAAATAAATAAGAAAAACTAACTAAAAATGAGGCTATATATCCTAATTTGCTAATAATAGATGCTAACTTACGTAATCTTATTTTTAAAGGACTATCTATTTTCTTTTCTTGTAGTTCTAATGATAACTTACCATAAAAAGTATTATTACCAACACTAGTAACTTTCATTTTACCTCTTTTACTATATACAGTAGTTCCTCTATATAAAGTGTTTTCATAAATAGTTTTAACAGCTTCTTTAGTTTCACCATTTATAGATGATTCATTTACTTCAATAGTTCCTTCAATTAAAATTCCATCGGCAGGTATCATATCACCAGACTCTAATAAAACAATATCACCTACTACAATATCATCTATATTTACAGTTACTAATTTATTATCTCTATATACTTTTGCTTTTAATTTAGAAGATTCTTCTTGCAACTTTATAAAAGCTTTTTCACTACCATATTCAGATATAGTAGATATAAAAGATGCTAAAAATATAGCTATTACTATACCAATAGTTTCATACCAATCAAAATTTTTCATAAAGAATACTAATTTAATTGCAAGAGCTATTAAAAGAATTCTAATTATAGGATCTCCAAAAGATTCTAATAATAAACTTAAAAAACTATTCTTTTTGCTAGTTGTTATACTATTATTTCCATATTTATTTCTACTAATTTCTACCTCTTTGAAATCAAGTCCCATATTGCCTCCTAATAAAGTATATAAACTACTTTCTTTATTAGAAGAAAATTTATTCGACAAAAAAAGTAGAATTATCTTTCTACTTTTCTTTTTACTAATTCTTTAGCTTTCATAACAGCTAATTCTTTTTTAGCTACTTCATCACCATAAGAAGCAAGAACAGAAACCATTATCTTATCATATTTAACAGAAACACCAGCATATCTAGAATTAGACATTACATAATGATCTACATCACTTGGTAATACTTTACCACTTAAAATTCTATTTTTTAATTCATGGCATTTAACAAGTGACATCTTTTTTGTATCTATATCTACAAAAATAGGTGTTACACTAATTCCAGCATCTTTCATTAATGTTTCAAATATTTGATAAGAAACTTCTCCTCTTTCAAATTTAGATAATCTAAAACCAATTTGCATAACTTCAGGTGAAGTTAAAACATCTCTATAATTTTTTTCCATATTAAAACCCCCATTTGTGTTATATATAATAACACCAAAATAGGAGTTTGTCAAAATTTAACTATACCTTCATTGCAAACATCGTAGGGCCAAGGATTGGTAATGTTACAGTTGCATATCCATTTTTTTCGTCATAATCACTTAAAGAAACAAAATATACTTTTCCAGTTTCAGAATCTACTTGTATAACTATTAAATCTTCTTTTGTTAGATTTTTAATACCTTCTGATTCTATAATAAGTTCTATTTCTGAACTTGTTTCAAAAGATAATGTATTATTTTCTAAGATAGCGATATCATAAAAACTAGTAAATATTTCATAATTATTTAAATTAATAACTTCGCCACTAGTATTTTTAATATTTTCTGTTGTATCAACAGACAAGTTAGTTAACATATCTTGTAAGTTCATTGTAGAATTTTCTTTATTGCGATTTTTTACTACTTCTCCAACAGTTTTGTTAAGATAAGCATCTGGCCTTGCTACATATGCGCCAATATTTGAGTTTCCTGATATAACTTTATTAACAGCAATACCATTAAAAGCATCTGAAGCTACTGGATTATCAGTAGTTGTTGAATCATTTTCTATACTACATTCACTTTCTTTTACTTTGTCACTACTTACTGTTCCATCGCTTTTAATTTCTACACAGTAACCTGATACATACATTTTTCCATATGCATTACCATTCTTATCATAGCTTATAGATCCTTTAGTAGCTTGTTCACCATCATATGCTAAAGTCTTTTTGGATAAGTCTATTGTTCCTATGCTTATGTTATCCATTAAATTTTGCATATAATATGATTTTGCTGCACTCACTATATTTCTTGCACTTGCTTCTGCTGCTGCTTTTTTAGAGTCTTCTATAATATTTAATACTGCAGGAGTTGCAATTAGTGCTATTACTGCTAGTATCACTATTACGGCTAAGAGCTCTATTAATGTAAATCCTTTCTTTTTCATATTCCCTCCTTCTATTTATAAGAAAACAAAAAAAACACAAAAATCCAGGAATTTCCTAGTTTTTATGTTTTATATACATGACTAATAGATGGTTATTAAATATACCCTCACGCAAATGTGAGAAGCATTATAATTTGTATTAGCCATATACTTCACTTCCTTATTGTATAAGTATAATACTTTTTATTTTGTTTGTAAATATTATTTTAACTTACTATAGTAATCCTTTTCTAATATTAATCTTGAATATCTATATTCTTTAAATATACTATCTCTTATTTCTTCTACTTCTGTTTTACTAAGTAGACCACTAGTTACTTTTTCATAATTAGCGTTATACTTATTACCATTGTAAATAAAACTTCCTGTTTGAAATACTATTGTACTTATATCATCACTAAAAATATCTTTTCCCATAAGTAATTTATTGTCATAAGTTATACCAAACAAATTTAATACTGTTGGAAGTACATCTATAGTACTGCAATATTTATCTACTACAGTATTTTTTATTTCACTATTATAGATTATTAAATTAGTATGATATCTATCAAAATAATCATTTATTTTTTTTCTTTCTTTTAATTCACTTTCACTTAGTGTATATGGTGGGTGATCACCCGCTAATACTATTACAGTATCTTCTAATTTATTTTTTTCTTTTAAAGCATTTATCAAATATTCTAGTGCTTTATCTAGTTCTATTTGTGATGCCATATAATTTTTTACTATTTCACTATATGGTAAATCTTCTACTAAATATTTATTTTTCTTAATTGAATATCTAGTGTCATCATAATTAGCATGTCCACTCATAGTTGTGTAATATACTAAAAAGTTATCTAAATCTATATAATCACTAACTGTAGATGAAATCATATCATAATCGCTTTGTCTTGAACAATCAATTCGTTTTTCTAAACCATTTCCGCAAGCTAAATAAGTTTGATATCCCATATTTTTCATGTATTTATCTCTATCATAATAATTATATTCATAATTATGATAAGAAAAACTTTTATAATTTAATACATGTGGATACGAATATATAAAGTAGTTATTTACACTATCTTTCATACTAGTAGTGTTATTTGCAGGAAGTAGTGAAGTATCAAGTACATACTGACTATCTGCAGTAGATACTGGATATAATGGTGTATAATAATTTGTAAAATTAAATCCACTATTTATCATTTCATAAAGTGTTGGGGTAGTTTCTTTTGATACTCCTATTGGATAAAATGATTCTGCTAATATAACTATTAAATTCTTACCTTTAAATATACCAGTATAAGCATTATTAGAGTGATTATCTTTGCTAGATAAATATTCACTTATTTCACATATCTCATCATTATCACATATGCTATTTAAATTATATATATCGTGATCTTTAAATTTAAATATTGTTTTAAATAAATCTAATTTCAAACTTGTAATAAGACCAAATTCTTTAACATTTTCATCATTATTTTGAATTTTAAAATATAAATTATATTTACTATATAAAGATTTATTATCTGCTAATATAATTATCATTGATATTAAGTATAGTAATACTACTATTATTAATTTTATTTTTATACTTATCTTTATTTTTTTGAAGTTAATATTAACTAAAATAAGTGGTATAAAAAATAATAATAATTTTAAACTTAATTTACCAATTACTACTGAAGTAAATTTTACTGCTTTAACATTATTAAATATATTTGATATTGTTAAATTACATTCAAACATACTAAAATACATATAATAGCCTATAAATATTATTGTAAATAAGCTATATATTATATTTTTTATCCATTTTTTATTTATTAAACTCATAAGTATGTCACATATAGTTGCTACTAAAATAGCTACTATAGATATAGTCCTTTTACATAAAATGGCATACAATATTTCTAAATACAACATATTATCACCATATCAATTATATCATGTATTATTTTTTTATTTTATTAAAATTACAATGTTTGCACAATTTTTCACATTTTTTATTATTTTTAAAGCCATTTAACATATCAGTATATCGTTTACTATTTATAACATCACTAATATTATCTTTATAGATATTACCTAAAGTAATTATTCCATTACTATCTAGACAACAGGGTACTATAGAACCGTCTACTAATATACCTATATGATCTCTTAATGCGTAACAAGTTCCTTCATTGTATATATTGTTATTTACATCAGGCCAAATAAATTCTTCATCTATATCCAAAAAGATATTTTCTTTTATCTTACATTTTTTTAATTCTTCTATATTTGTATTAAAATACTTATTTATATATTTGAGTATATCTTTACTATATTTGTTTTCAGTCCAAAATCTTAATGAAATATAAGTGTATTTAGATAATATATCTATACTATCTAAAATATTAGATATATATTTTTCTAAAGGAATATTACCACTATAGCTATGTAGTGATATATTTATTTGTCTTATGTTTTTATTATTTTTAATCTTATCTATTAAATAGCCATTTGTAGTTATATTTATTTTATATCTTTTAGAAGCTACATCAATTATTTCATTTATATTAGGGTGCAATAAAGGTTCACCTAACACATGTAAATATAAATATTTAGTATAATTTTCTAACTTATCTAATATTAAATTAAAATTATCCAATGTTATAAATTCATTTTTTCTTTTATTATGTGGACAAAAATCACATGATAAATTACAATTGTTAGTTATTTCTATATAAACTTTTTTATACATATTTACCTCTCTTAAACAAAAAAATAAACCATAAGTTTATTTTTCATCTTTCTTTATTGCATTATATATACATGAATAACTTCTAGTGTTATAAAATTTACAAAATTTTCTAATACTAACAGTTGATTTTGAATATAATTTTCTTATTTTGTCTTTTTCTTCTTCTGATAAAGCGTTTATGGGTTTCCTATCTTTATTTCCATGAACCAAACTAATAGTATTATTTTCTATTTGTTTTTTTAGTTTAAATATATATTTTGGATGGTAACCACATATTTCAGCTATTTCATTATAAGTTAAATAACTTTCTTTATTTAACTTCTTTTTTATTAATTTAATAGCTTCTTCTTTATCATTTTTCATTTTATCACCTATATATTAATAACTTTATCATAACTAATCATTTTATATGTATCATTCATATCAGTTCTATAAAAAGCTTTTCTTTCTTTAGGATTATATTTTAAGAATAATATATTTATATTTTTTCTACCTATTACTTTTTCTATTAAGTCTTTATCAAATAATATTTTTTCTATCATAACTTTCCCTTCTCGGGTAGTTATTATATATTATTTTTAATTTTTGTCAAATTCAAAGAAAACAATATAACTATTATTTGTAAGATATTCATATACTTTATCATTAGTATCTAATATATTTTTCTTATCACTCACCATTAGTATATCATAACTACTAGTTTTTTTTAACTTATAATCGTATTTATCTAATTTATAAGATTTATTATTAGTAGTTACTACAGAAAAATTATTAGAATTAGTATATAAATTTACTTTACCATCATAATTAAGAGTATCTATATATCTACCAAATATATCTACTACTATTATCTTACCATTTTCATAATTAAAGAATAATTTATTATCATAAATATTTAATGTATTTAAATAAGCATCATTTTCTAAATTATTAGTATATAATTTATCAGCTAATCCGGATGTATTAAATATAGCAAAAGAGGCTACTCCCTTTATATTATATACATAGTAATTATTATTATAATATACTAGTTTTCCCGCTTTAAATCCATTTAATTTGTTATCGGCAACATCTAATTCAATTGTTTCTACTTCATCATCTATTACATTTATTTCTTTACCATCTATTATTACTAATTTATTATCTATTATAAAGGCATTTGATACTATCATATCAGCACTTACCTTTTTTTGCCATACTTTAATTCCATTATTTAGTTTAAGAGTAAAAACAGTTGCTGCATCATCATTTAAATAACCGATTACATAAATATCATCATTATTCTTAACAATATTAGTTACATCTATCCCTTTATCTTTTTCTAATCCAAAATCAGCGTATGAAATATCATATGACCATTCTAAATCCAAATCTTTATTAAATTTTAAAATAGAAGATGTTTTAGTACCATTACTAATATATGATGCACCAATATATCCATCGTCCACTTCTTCTAGTTTATATAAATTACCATTGCCATTTAAATTACCTATAACCTTTAATTTAAAATAAACTCCAGAATCATCTTTACATGTACTATCTATAGAAATAGTATATACTCCATTATCTAATTTTTTATAAATCGATTTACCTTTACAATCATTACTTTTAACAATATCATTATTATTAAATTCTTTTTCTTCTTCTACTTCTTCTTTTATAAAACTTTCAATATTATTTAATACTTCAATATTATAAGTAGTTGCTAGTGACTTTTTAACTTTTTCATCGTCATCTACTTTTATATTTATAGTTCCTATATTTACTTTTCTTTCTTCTTCTACTTTTTCTTTTTTATTACCATATTTATCTACCGCTACATAAATAGTTAATCCTACTATAAATATAAATATTATTCCTAATATTATTGTTCCTTTTTTCACGTTATCACCTAATTAATTATATCATAAAAAAGCTAGAGAATTAACTTTTCTTTTCTAGCATTTTTATTTTAACTCTTTCAGATATTAATCTAGATGTTTCTTTGTCATAACCTAATCTAATTTTTAATTCATCTATAGTTTCTTTATTAAGATTACCACTTATTTTTAATACTTCAAATATTTCATCTATTAAAGCATCATATTTATCATCTATAGTTTTTAATTCTCTATCTATTTCTTTAACTCTTTTTTTATGCATACCTTTTACTACGCTGGCACTATTTAAATCAAGTGCACTAGTCATTTCACTATATACATCATCTACATGAGTTCTTGGTATACCATCTATTTTTCCTTCTTTTTCTTCTTCGATTAAAGTAATATTTCTTTTACCTACATAACCTCTTTTTTTATCTATTAAATATACTGAATGACCTTGTCTTTGTCCCAAATAACAATTACCATAATGCCATGAATCAATACCTGTTAATGAAGCTGTTCTAAGTACTGTTACTTTATCAAATTTAGTTTCACTATCTTGATGTAAATGTCCTACAAATACATATACATTTTTAGCTTTATTATATTCATTAGGATATTGATATTTTACTGCTTCTGCAATAACTTTATCAGAAAGATTTTTGCCTTCTGGATTCTTACCATGACTAAATACTATTAGATTATCACCAAAAGAATAACAAGTAGTATATCTTAAATCTTGATAACCAAAACTAACTTCAACTTTAGGATCATCTGTTAAATTATATAAATCATATAAATTTGTAAACAAACTAAAGCTTGATTTTTCATCATGATTACCTGGATTACCTTTAAGTATTACTTTATCAAATTCTCGCTTTAAAGTTTCAATCATTCTAATATATCCAACTTTACCCCATAAATAAACTTCTTTAAATCTTGTATCATTATTTTGAGGAGTACCTGCAGTAGTTTTATCATCTACAGTATCACTATTAAAGAAATCATTACCAACACCTAGTATTAAGTTAGATGCTTTTATTCTTCTTTGATAATCTACTATTTCTTCTACTACTTTTTTTATTCTATACATAGCTTGTTTTGTAGAATAATCTTCACTATCTACTATAGATGCTAATTTACCTAAATGAAGTTCAAGACCAGGGGATACCATTAATAAATCTTTATCTAAATCTAAAGGAGTCATTTCTTCTTTATTAAATAAATCAAAAGGAGTTAACTTTCTTTGTTTTAAAAAATCACTTAAAAATTTATCACATTCTTCTTTACTATAAAATAGAATTGGATTTTTTCTTCTTCCTATTACTACAGTAAATTTATCATTTAATACTTTATTTAATTGATCTGTGCCATCACTATTTTTAGTTTTAACAGGGGTATTCCAACCACCCATTACTACTTTTTTTACTTCAAAATTACTAGGATCAAATCCTAAATAATTAAGTAGAAATGCTTCATTATTTATTTTTTCAAGTACTTTTCTTCTTATTTCTTCAGGACTATCTGTTAAATCAACATTAAATATATCCTTATAATCACTTTTAGGAATTGATAATGTTCTAGTTAGTGGTGTATCACTATCAATAACTTCTTCATGTATTTCTTCTTTTTTCTTTAATTTTGGTGTGTACTTACAATATTCAAAAAATAATTGTGGATTTACTGATGTTGTAAAATTAATTGATTTAAATCTCGATGATAATAAACTAGGTGTTATCTCTTTTTTCTCTATATCAAAATATATTTTAGCTCCTTCACTCCAAGTAGTAATTATTCCTTCATTTTTTAATGTACCTATATAAAAGATAAGTGTTTCATTTAATTCTATTTTCCCCATTTTTCCTCCTAAAAAAAAGACTACAAAAAAGTAGTCTTATAAACTAATAACTAAATCGCAATGTAATCTTCTTATTCCCATATCAATCACTCGCTTACTATATTAATAATAACACTATATATTATTTTATGCAATAAAAAAAGAGATATTTCTCTTTTTATGTGTTTTGTACTAGTTAGTTATAAAAGCCAACCCCTTTATAATACAAAACACATGAGTACTCTAATTTAAGTATAATATATTTATATATTTTTGCAATACTAAATTAAAAAACTTTACATGTGTTTTGTAAACTATTTTTTAGTACAATCTACTGTAGTTAAAGAACCAGAGCATACATAGCCGTCTATCTCAACATCTCTAATTACTATATCTTCCAATTCTTCATCATAATTCCACATACCTACATAAACTTTATCAATAGGTAAATCGCCAACTCTACCATATGCTTCATATGTTTTATTTAATATATTTGTTTCATATTGAGTCTTAGCCGCTGTAAGTACTGCTTTAGCACTAATAATTGCAGCATCTTTAGTAACCTCTAAAGTATCATCCTTCTTAGGTGGAGTATTTTTATTTTCTTCATTATCATCTTTATTATTACAACCTGATAATAATAACATTCCACATAAAAGTACTAAATATAATTTTTTCATATCATCACCAATTATATTATATCATACTTTTTATTAAATCTACTTTATTTAATTTTTCATAACTTAAATTATTTTTACCAAAATGTCCAAAACAAGTAGTTTTAGTATAATCTAAATGTTTTAGATCTAACTCACTAATTATATTTTTAACACTAAAATCAAATACTTTATTTATTATACCTAGTATTTTTTCTTCAGATATTTTATTTGTATTAAATGTATTTATACTTATAGATATAGGATTTTTAACACCTATTAAGTATGATACTTGTATTTCTATTTTATCAGTTATACCAGCAGCTACTACATTTTTAGCTACATATCTTGCATAATAAGCAGCACTTCTATCTACTTTTGATGGATCTTTTCCTGAAAAGGCTCCACCACCAACTTTAGCAAAAGAATGATAACTATCTACTACTATTTTTCTACCAGTTAATCCTGCATCACCACTAAATCCCCCTATATTAAATCTACCTGTTGGATTAGTTATAAATTCATCTACAGATACATTATACTTATTACATATTTCTTTTGCTAATTTAATAATAATTTTATCAGTTTCTTCTCTTTCTAACTCAGTATTTTGATAACAAATTGTAAAATTAGTTATTTTAATTAACTTATCATTATCATATAAACCAGTTATTTCAGCTTTACCATCAGGTAAAAATCTATTATCTTCTTTAACTAAATTAGCATATGCTTCACTAAATAATTGTAGTATTACCATAGAAACTGGTAAATAATATTCGGTATCATTAGTAGCATAGCCAAACATCATACCATTATCACCAGCACCATTTACTTCTTCATTAGTACCAAGAGCTATATCAGTACTTTGAACTCCTAAATTATTTATTATTTCATAATTAGTATCATATCCAACAGAATCAAGTACAGCCTTAACTATTTTTTCTACGTTGATACTTGCTTTTGTTGTGACTTCTCCAGTTACAAATATTTTACCTTTACCACCACATACTTCTATACCACATCTTGAATTTTCATCAGACTTTAAACACACCTCTAAAATGGCATCACTTATTTGATCACATACTTTATCTGGGTGTCCCCTAAATACTATTTCATTACTATATAACTTCATAAATCCTCCTTACAAATGAAATAAATCATCCTATAAAGAAAAAACACACTCAAAGATAACCATGAGTGTGTTATCTTATAGACTCTAGCATTACCACCTAACTAAATAGGTTGGTGTGATTTCATAGGGCTAGTCCCTCCATCACTCTTTATAAGATGTATCTTAATTTTATATCATAAATTATTTGTTGTCAATAACACTTTCTAAATAAATTTTATTTTTAAAAGCCCCTCTTTTTTCTACCTTCATTTTCCTTATAATATCAAATTCTATTAAAGACATTTTTTTATAATCTAATATAGCTAACATAACTTCATATAAATCTGCTAGTTCTTCTATATCATTTCCATCTAAATATTCATTTAATTCTTCTTTTAATTTCCTATTAAGTTCTTTAAAATATTCCTCATCATCTAATATTCTAACTATTGGAGTAGCTCCATTTTTTTTAATAATATCAGGAATATTATCTCTTACTAACTTATTATACATGAAACATCCTCATAAATTCAGATGGAACTTTACTTTCAAATGTCATAACTTCATTAGTAATTGGATGTCTTATAACCAATTTATTGGCATGAAGTCCTAGTCTTCTTAAAGGATTAGTTTTAGCATTATACTTTTTATCGCCTATAATAGGTGAACCTATATTACTTAATTGAGCTCTTATTTGATTTTTTCTACCAGTAGTTATTACTATGTCAAGTAAACTATAACTTTTACTTTCTTTTAAAACTTTATATTTAGTTATTGCTAATTTACCATTATCACTTACATATACATGATGAATGCTATTTTCCATTAAGTGATTTTTTAAAGTATCTTCTTTTTTCTTTAATTTTCCTTCTACTACAGCTACATATTTTCTTTCAATAGCATATATATCCCAATTATTTTGTAAGATATCTTTTATTTCTTCTCTTTTGGCAAATAATACTAAACCACTAGTTTCCTTATCTAATCTATGAACAATAAAAATTTTGTTACTTTTTCTTTTCGTTTTTTCATACATAAGAACTTTATGATATAAAGTATTATCTCGTTCTTTTTCTGTACCTATTGTAAGTAAATGAGCATCTTTATTTACTACAATTATATCTTTATCTTGATAAACAATATCTAACTTCTTCATAACCCTCCTATAAATTATCTTTTATTTCACTAAATAAATCATATACATTATATCCAAGTAGTGAATCTATATACTCTTTTAATTTATATACTTCTTTAATATGATACTGTGTACTTTCTGTTACCCCTCTTCTTAAAATAATATCAATAAGTCTTTTATCTACTGTATTTACTACATTCGTACACATCAAATCACACAAATTTATAATTTTTTCATAAATAGTATACTCATGATTTTTAATAAATTGTGTTCTAAATGGTATATCTTCTGGAAGACTTCCAGCTGTGCATAAATAATCATTATTTAAGTATGAATGAGTTAAACAAATATTGGCATATTCATCACTATATCCTAACTCTTTAATATAATTAAATCCATTTAAATCATGAAGTGGAAAACTACCAAATCTTTTACCAATATCATGAATATAACCTAATACTCTAGCTTTTTCTTTATCTAAATTTAATTTTTCTGCAATAACACTTGCAGTATCTCCAACACATATACTATGGCTAATCCATCTATTATCAGGAGCTAAACTACCTTCTTCATTTAACAATTTTAAAGCTTCTTCTTTATTCATACTATCACCTATTTAATTATATCATATTTTTTTACAAAAATATACAAACATTTGTTTGCTTTTAAACAAAATATATTGTATACTTAAATAGGTGGTAATATGGACATAAAAGAAAAATTAAAAATACTTGCAGATAGCGCTAAATATGATGCTTCTTGTTCATCAAGCGGTAGCAATAGAAAAGGAAGCTATGGAAATGCTAATATATCTGGTATATGCCATTCATTCTCTAGTGATGGTAGATGTATTTCTCTTTTAAAAATTCTTATGACTAATATTTGTATATATGATTGCAAATATTGTATAAATAGAAGATCAAATAATAATGTAAGAACTATATTTACTCCTTATGAAATATGTAATATTACTATGAATTTCTATAAAAGAAATTATATAGAGGGATTATTTTTAAGTTCTGGTATTATTAAAAGTCCTGATTATACAATGGAAAAAATGATAGAAACGATAACACTACTTAGAAGAAAATACAAATTTAGTGGGTATATACATGCTAAAGCAATACCAGGTTGTAGTGAGGCACTCTTAAAAAAATTAGGATACTTAGTTGATAGGTTAAGTGCCAATATAGAATTACCAACTGATAATGGATTAAAATTACTAGCACCAAATAAAGATTTAAATAAAGTAAGTAAAATTATGAAATATGTAAATACTAATAAAAATAAAAGTTTTGTTAGAGCTGGTCAAAGCACACAAATGATTATAGGCGCCACAAATGAAAGCGATTTGGATATAATTAGTAAAAGTGAAAACTTATATAATACTTATAATTTAAAAAGAGTATTTTATTCAGCTTATATACCAGTTAATAAAGATAAAAATTTACCAGCACTTATAGTTCCACCATTAAAAAGAGAACATAGACTTTATCAAGCAGACTTCTTGCTTAGATATTATAATTTTACTGTGGAAAACTTACTTGATAAAAATAATCCAAATTTTAATATACTTTTAGATCCAAAATGTGATTGGGCAGTAAAACATTTAGATGAGTTTCCAAAAGAAATAAATACATGCTCATATAATGACCTACTTAAAATACCAGGAATAGGAGTTTTAAGCGCTAAAAGAATAATATCATCTAGAAAATACTTTAATTTGGATTTTAAAGACTTAAAGAAAATGGGTGTTGTTCTTAAACGAGCTATATATTTTATAACATGTAATAATAAATACTATATAAGTCATAAATATTTTAAAAAAAGTTTTATTGTGGAAAACTTATTATTAGAAGATAAAACTACTAAAATAGAAACTAATAATACACAACTTACATTATTTTAATGAATAAATTATATACATATAAAGATACTTTTAGTAGTTTACTAAGTTTAATAAAATATTTATCCACATTTAATATAAAAAATATAAATATTAAAAATGACTTATACACACCTAATTTATTAGAAAGAGAGATATTTTTAGATATAAATACTCTAAATATAGAGGCAGTAATCATAAATGATATAGGCATAATTAACTTTAATGTACTATTTTACCTTTATTTATCTAATGAAAAAAATAAAGAAAATATAATGTATTACTTTTATTTAAATGCATTAAGATATAAAGATACTATATTAAAAAGAAGAAATTTAAATTGTGTTACTGAAGCAAATAGAATTATCAAATATGTAAAAGGTGAAAATCATAAGTTTAAAGGATTTGTTAGATTTAAAGAACTTAATAGTAAAATACTTTATTCAGAAATAAATCCAACCAATAATATATTACCAATACTCTCTATTCATTTTAAAAATAGACTTAAAGAAGAATGTTGGATTATTAAAGATGTTAATAGAAATATATATGCGTTATATGATAAAAAAGCTATACAAATAGTGAATGTGGAAAAAATCCCCTTAAATGTGGAAAACTTGAGTAATACCGAAATAGAAATGGAAACCATGTGGAAAACTTTTTATAATACTATTGGTATAGAAGAAAGAAAAAATAATAGATGTAGAATGAACTTTATGCCTAAAAAATATTGGAAATACATTTTAGAAGTGAGGGATATAAATGAAGAAAGTAATTAGTGGAAATGAATTATATGACAATATGACAAAAGCAACAAGCTTAATTTGTAGTACTGTTAAAACTACATTAGGGCCTAAAGGATGTAATGTTATAATTGATGAATCAAACTTATCACCATATATTACAAATGATGGTGTCACAATTGCTAATAATATTTGTAGTGACGATGAAGTAATAAACGCTATACTAACTATTACTAAAGAAGCTAGTATAAAAACTAATAATGATGTTGGTGATGGTACTACTTCCACATTAGTACTTTTAGAAAAAATATTTAATGAAGGACTAAAAGAAATAAAATGTGGAAAAAATCCTATGATACTAAAAAAAGAGCTTTATGAAGATTTAGAAGATATAATATTAGAAATAAATAAATATAATAAGAAACCTTCTAATGATGATTTACTTAAAATAGCAACTATATCAGGTGGTAATAATAAAATAGGAGAAAATGTTACTAAGTCTTATTTAAAAAGTAATGAAATAGAAATTATAGAAGACACTGAAACTTATATAGAAGAAATAAATGGTTATACATTTGATACCATAATCGCAAGTCCATATTTCTTCAAATATAATAAAGAACTATCATATAATAATTCTTACATTATACTTTTTGATAATGATATATGTAGTACCGAAGAAATCGCTAATATATTAAACTATACAATAAATAATGATAGATCACTAATTATAGTAGCAAATGATTACAGTGAAAATTTTATAAATGAAACAATTAATTTATATTTAGATAGTGATATAAAAATATGTCTACTTAAAAATCCCGAATATGGCATAAGAAGATATCAACTATATGAAGATTTAAAAGCTATAACAAAAGCAAATATAACTAATGATATTATTACAATAAACGATATTGGTACTATAAACACTATAAAAATAAATAATGAAAATACAAATATAATGTTTACATATGATAATGATATAAAAAATAGAATAAAAGAAATAACAAAAAGTGGATTTGATGAATACTATATAAGTCAAAAATTAGCAATGTTTACATCATCTCTTATAAAAATACATATTAGTGCAAATACAGATACTGAAAGAAAAGAGATGAAAATGCGTTATGATGATGCCTTATGTGCTATAAGAGAAGCTAAAAATGGTATTATTCCTGGTAGTGGACTTATTTTATATCAAATAAGTAACAAATGTAAAAATAAAATATTTAAAAACTCTCTTTCAGCTATTTTAGATCAAATACTATATAATGCCGGATTAGATGAAAATAAAATAAAAGATTACATAAAAAGTAACAATTTCCAAAAAATATACAATATTATTAATGACATGTATGAAAGTGTAGATGATACTAGTGTACTAGATCCTACATCTGTGGTAATAAATAGCTTAGTAAATGCAACTTCCATAGCTAGTATGTTACTTACTACTACATCAATTATAGTAAATGAGCATATAGAAACTCACTATACAAATGAAATTTGATTTTTTTAATTAAACATGCTAAAATACATAACTCGTAGGTGATTATATGGAATATGAAAATAAAGAGTTATGTTCTTCTTGTAAAGGTATGTGCTGTAAGAAAAGTGGTTGTGACTACTTTGTTAGTGATTTTGAAAGAATTACAAAAGATGAAATATTAAAAGCTCTTTTACCTGGTAAAATATCAATTGTTTCAGCATTTAAAAAAAGTGTTATAAATGGTAAAGTTATACTTACACCATTCTTATATTTACGAGCTAGAAATAAAGATAGAGATATAGTAGACTTATTCTCTATGAAAAAAACTTGTTCAATGCTTACTGATACTGGATGCTCATATAGTTTAGAAGATAGACCTGGTGGAGGCGTAAACCTTATACCTAAGAAAAACGGTTGTAAACCTCTTAAAGATCCTATTGAAGAAATGAGAAAATGGGAACCATATCAAGGAGTACTAGCAAAAATTGTAAAAAGAATAACAGGCAAAAGTGTTGATAAAGTTTTAAGAGAAGATGTTGAAGAAGTATTGTATCAAATATTAACAGAACAATTTGATGGAATAAGTAAAAGAGAAATAGCTGATATAGTAAGTGGATTACAAGATTTAATATTAGCATTTCCTAATGAATATGAAAACGCTAAAATAAGAGCAAAGAAATATATTAAAATATACGAAAAAAAGACTACTGAGTAGTCTTTTTATTATCTAATGGGGCGACATAAGGGAATCGAACCCTTGCATAACGGAACCACAATCCGCCGTGTTAACCCCTTCACCAATGTCGCCATGTCATATAGACATATATATAATATCAGTTTTTTATTGTTTTGGCAATACTTTTTTTTAATAATTAAAACACCTATACACATAACACCTAATTACATAAATTATGTTAGGAGGTAAGTCAATGAATAATAATTATTATAATCAAAATATGTTTGATACTACAAACTTAACTAGTGACTATTATAATTATGTAAATAATAATTATAATCAGCCATATAATCAAAATATGAAGAATATAAATATATATAACCCATATCAAGGTTATATAAGAGGTAATATGTTTCCTGATTTATATAACACATATAAAATAAATGCACCTTTTGAAATTGAGCCATTAAATGAACAGGCTGATATGCTTACTAATATTGACGCTTATTCATTTGCATTAAAAGACTTAAATTTATATTTAGATGTTTACCCTAATGATAAAACTATGATTGATTTATATAATAGATATTTAATGCAAAAAAAGCAAATTGTTAGAGATTACGAAAATAAATATGGGCCTTTAACATTAGATAGTGAATCATTAAATAAATATCCTTGGGCGTGGGATGGTAAACTCCCATGGGATAGATAGGAGGTTAATATGTGGGCATATGAAAAAAAATTACAATATCCTGTTAACATAAACAAAAAGGATTTGAAATTAGCTAAATATTTACTAAGTCAATATGGTGGTCCTGATTCAGAACTTGCTGCTGCTACTAGATATCTAAATCAAAGATATACTATGCCAGATGATAAGGGGAAAACACTTCTTACTGATATTGGTACTGAAGAATTAGGTCACTGGGAAATGATCGCCGCTATGATATATCAACTTATGAAAGGTGCAACTATAGAAGAATTAAAAGAAGCTGGATTAGGTGCAAATTTTGCACAACACGATCATGCTCTTTTCATAACAGATGCTAATGGAGTACCTTTTACTACTTCTTATATAGAAGCTAGTGGAGATTTTATAGCTGATTTAGAAAGTGATATGGCAGCTGAACAAAGAGCTAGAGCTACTTATGAACATTTAATGGATTTAACTACTGATCCAGAAGTAATAGCACCACTAGCATTTTTAAGACAAAGAGAAATTGTTCATTATCAAAGATTTAAAGAACTAAGAAATTACTATTTAGAAAATAATACTAAATAGTATTTTTTTTTATTTTTTTTACATAATAATATTGGTGACTTTATGAAATATATTATGATGCTATTATTATTATTTACTGTAGGGTGTACAAAAAATATAAATATAGATAATATACAAAATATAAATTATAAAAATGTAGCATTTTTAGATTATGATTATAAAAATATAATTGATAATGTTAATGGGAAATATAGTAAAACTAATAAAATTGATGATAACAATAGTACTATAACAATTGTAGATAAATATAATATAAATACTTTTTATATTACTAAAAATAAAATATATACAGTTTATGATAATGATATATACTATAAAGAAAATAAGGACTTATTATCAATCTTAGATAGTAAATATCTAGAATATACTAATACTAATTTCTTTACTATTACATATAATACTACCTACACTAAAAGTGATTCTTTAAATATTAAACTTGATAATACTGATAATAATTATAATTTGGAATTAAAAGATACAATATATAATTTAAATATATATGATAACAGTAATGATGAACTTTTATATAGCATTGATAATATAGATAATAACTCTATAAATATAAGAACTAATAAAGATATTAAAATAACTTTTGAAAATAAATATAACTTTATATTTTCTATAACAAGAGATAATGATGAATTTATTACAAAAATAAAACAAAAGTAATTACTTTTGTTTTTCATTCATACGAGCTTTTTTAGCTTCACGGCATTCTTTACATCTAACAGGTTCATTAGTAAAACCTTTTTCTTGATAAAATTCTTGTTCACCAACAGTGAAAATGAATTCTTTACCGCAGTCTTTACAAATAATCTTCTTATCTTGTTTTTCCATATTATCCCTCCTTCATTAGATTGATTTAAAGTTATAGTTCCTAAAGGAAGTGATAATTTTTAAACCTTTATAAATATATCATATTCATTAAAAATAATCAATAAATTGAATATAATTTATTAGAGGTGAATATGAAAAAAGTATTATTACTTTATGGTGGAATGTCAACTGAACATGATGTTTCCTTGTCTTCCGCTAAAAGTATATTAGATAATTATGATACAAACTTATTTGAAATAACACCAGTTTATGTAGATAAAAATAATAACTGGTGTTTAAATAATAGTAAAATTGATAATATCATATCATTTTTAAAAGAATTTGATATAGTATTTCCCATAATTCATGGTTATGGTGGAGAAGATGGAAAATTAGCTGGATTACTTGATATGTTTGATATTAAGTATGTTGGATCTGGAGTATTATCTAGTGCAATAGGTATGGATAAGGAAATAGCTAAAATAATATTTAATTATTTAAATATACCTACAGTTCCTTCCTATACTATTAGAAATCTAAAAGATATTAAAAAAATGCCATTTTCTTATCCTGTTATAGTTAAACCAGCTAATGGTGGTTCATCAGTAGGTATTAGTAAAGTAAATAATAAAAATGAATTAAAAGAAAAAGTAATGGAAGCATTTAAATATGATAATAAGGTACTAATAGAAAAATATATTAAAGCTAGAGAATTAGAATGTGCAATATTAAAATATAAGAAACTTATAGTATCTGATATTGGTGAAATTAAAAGTGAAAATGAATTATATGATTATGAAGCTAAATATATTAAAAAATCAAATACTATAGTACCTGCAAATATCCCTAAAAATATTAAAAAAATAATTCAAGAATATTCTAGACGAGTATTTGATTTCTTAGATTGTAAAAATTTATGTAGAATTGATTTTTTCTACAATGAAGAAAATGATAAAATATATTTAAATGAAATAAATACTTTGCCAGGATTTACCGAAATAAGTATGTACCCTAAATTAATGATAAATGAAAAAATAAGTTATAAAAATCTTATAACTTATTTACTTCAAGAATAAATCATCAGGGTGCATATTAAAATATTTAGATATTTTAATCGCTTCATCATAATGTAATTTTCTTTTTCTTGTTTCTAACATATGATAATAAGCTACACTAGTATTTAAAACTTTAGCCATCTCTTTTAATGTAATTTTATTTTCTTTTCGCATTTTTATTAGTTTATTAGTATTATACATATTTTTATTGTAACATAACCTAGACTATTAGTCTATATTTAATATTGGTATTTTATTATAAAATTAATTTAGGTGATATTGTGACTAATATATATAATACAATTGGTAAAAACATTAAAAAGTATCGGAAGTTAAAAGGTTGGACACAACGTGAACTAGCTGAAAAGTTATATGTTAGTGAAAGTTTTATATCAAAATTAGAATCAGTCACATATCAAACTATAGCAATAGATACCTTAGAACAAATTGCTAAATTATTAGATACAAGTATTAAAAATTTCTTTGATGAATAATAAAAAAGCTATGATCTTAACATAGCTTTTTTTCTATCGTTTGCATTTAATATCTTTTTTCTTAATCTTATACTATTTGGTGTAACTTCTACAAGTTCATCAAAATTTATATAATCAAGAGCATATTCTAGACTAATTGGTCTTGGTCTTTTTAAGACTACTGTATGATCTGAACCAGCAGCTCTTGTATTAGTTAATTGTTTACCTTTTACTGGGTTAACAGCTAAATCATTATCTCTAGAACATTCTCCAACTATTTCTCCTTCATATACATCTACACCAGGTCCTACAAACATGGTTCCTCTATCTTCTAATAATCCTAATGCATATGCAGTTGTTTTACCATTTTCCATAGAAACTAATACCCCTTCTTTTCTTTCTACAGTAATATTATTTTCGTATGGAAGATATTCTTTAAAGCTATGATTCATAATTCCATAACCTTTAGTAATATTCATAAATTCAGTTGCAAATCCAATTAAGCTTCTAGATGGAATACTATATAATAATCTTATTTGACCATTATTACTATTCATATTGATTAGGTTAGCTCCTCTAGAACCTAATGCTTCTATTACACCACCAACATATTCATCTGTTACATCAAGTTGTAATTCTTCATATGGTTCACATTTAACGCCATCTATTTCTTTTACTATAACTTCTGGTTTTGACACTTGTAATTCAAAACCTTCTCTTCTCATATTTTCGATTAAAATAGATAAATGTAATTCTCCTCTACCACATACTATCCAAGATTCTGAATCATTTTGAGTTACTTTTAATGATACATCTCTTTCTGTTTCTTTAAATAATCTTTCTTCTATTTTTCTAGCTGTTAATAATTTACCTTCTTTACCACAGAATGGACTAGTATTAACACCGAATGTCATTCTTAATGTTGGTTCATCTATTCTTAAATGTGGTAATGCTTCTTCATGACCTACAGTACATATAGTTTCACCTACTGAAATATCTGAAAGTCCAGCGATTGCTACTATATCTCCTGCTTCTGCTTCTTCAAGTTCTACTTTGCTATATCCTACATAACCAAATAATTTTTGTACTCTAAATTGTTTAATACTACCATCAAGTCTTAAACAAGATACCATATCATTTACTTTTACTTTTCCTCTTTTAATAGTTCCTATACCAATTCTACCTACATAATCATTATAATCTAATAAAGCTGGTTGAAATTGGAAATATCCTTCTTCTACTTTTGGATCTGGTACATTATCAATAATCATATCTAATATGTTATTCATACTATTTTCTTGATTTTGTGGAGTTAAACCTGATGTACCATTTATAGCAGATGCATAAACTATTGGGAAATCTAATTGTTCAATATCTGCTCCTAATTCAATAAATAAATCAATTACTTCATCAATTACTTCTTGTGGTCTAGCTGATTCTTTATCAATTTTATTTACAACAACAATAGGAGTTACTTTAGCCTCTAAAGCTTTCTTTAATACAAATCTAGTTTGAGGCATAGTGCCTTCATAAGCGTCTACTACTAATAATACACCATCAACCATATTCATGATTCTTTCTACTTCTCCACCAAAATCGGCATGTCCTGGTGTATCCATTATATTAATTTGATATCCTTTATAATGTAATGAAGTAGTTTTTGCAAGTATAGTAATACCTCTTTCTTTTTCTAAGGCATTAGAGTCCATTGATAAATTATGATTTCTTATAGTTTCAGAAGATTGTAGCATTTTATCTACTAATGTAGTTTTACCATGATCGACATGAGCGATAATAGCAATATTTTTAATTTTTTTCATAATAACACTTCTTTTCTAACTAATGAATTATAACAAAAAAAGTATTATTTGTAAATACTTTCTTGTGTTAATACATGTGTTAGTCTACCATCATAGTATACATTAAACTTATTATTTCCTGAAACTAATTTATATTTTTTGTTATTTTCTAAATTTAATATATTATCTTTAATAGTCATTACTTCAATATTAGACTTATATATTAAATAGGGTATCTTTACTTTTTCTTTTATTAAATCTATCTCTTGTTCATCTAATTCTATAGATAAAGTAATAGCTTTATAACCTAACTTATATAAATAATAAGCGGTATATGAATTAGTTACATTATTATGATAAGATGATATAACATCTTTCTTTTTATCTATACTTGTTATTTCACTTAATACACATTTATCTTCTAATTTTATATTTAATAAATTTAATGGAATATTATAATATATATCTTTAAATTCTTTATATAATTCTATATTATCCGTACATATTAATTTACCTTTATTTTTTATAATATCTTCTTTAGAGTTACATAAAACTATATCATTAACAGATAAATTATCAGTTTTTTCTAACTCTACATCATTTATAATGATATCTTTTACTTTCGTTTTTTCTTCTATTAATTTATCTATTATATTTCTTCTTAACTCATTTATTTCTTTAACACTTATAAAGATATTTTCATCCATTTCTATATCAATATTATTAATTTTGAATGGAGTATCATTTATTCTTGATAATAAATTTACAATTTTTTCTTTACTAATAGGTGATGTAATAGATTTTTCGACTATATTACCTTTTAATGTTATTTTATTACCAAATTCATCACTAACTATAAGTTCTAAATTATCATTTATATGAGCTTTTAAGTAAAAGTTTACACCCATTTTCTTAATATTTTTATTTTTTATTTCATTATCCAATACTTTACTAGTTGTTTTACATACTGTATCAAATGTTTTTAAATTTATTTTATTATCTAAATAAATTATATCTTTACTACTATTTATAAGTTTTCCTTTTTCATTATAAATAAAGTTTGCTACCATACCTTTATTACTCTCTAAAAATCTAATTCCATCTTCTTGATATATAGTTTTATCTAATTTTATTTTTATTTTATTTTTAGTTATATCTATAACTTTACCAATTTTTAATCCTATATGATTTGGACTTGTTTTATTTATAAGATCTTTAGAATTATATAGTCTACCTAAAGTAAACTCTCTATTAAATAATATTTTTAATGAATCAATATCATATTTTTGATTATTTATTATTTTTCTATAATAATCAGTAATAAATCCTACATAAGAAGGGCTTTTCATTCTTCCTTCTATTTTTAGACTAGCTACGCCAAGCGCATCTAAATCTTTTATTTTTTCACTTAAATTTAATTCTTTCATAGATAATAAATATCCACTATCTATTAGTTTATCATCATATAATTTATATGGTAATCTACAGCATCCCGCACATGCACCACGATTAGCACTTCTACCACCTAACATATAACTCATAAGGCATCTTCCAGAATATGACACACATAATGCTCCATGGATAAATACTTCTAATTCTATTGGAGTCTTTATTTTTTTTATATCTTCTATAGACATTTCTCTAGGCAATACTACTCTTTTAACTCCCATTTTATATAATAAATCTATTGCTTCTAAACTCGCACTATTAGCTTGTGTAGATGCATGTATTTCTAAATTAGGGTACTTACTCCTACATAATGCTATCATACCAAAGTCTTGCATTATAATAGCGTCTACACCACTTTTATGCAAAAACTCTACTTGAGCTAAAAAACTATCTACTTCACTTTCTTTAACTAAAGTATTCATAGTTACATATATTTTTACATTATATATTTTACCTAATCTAATAGCTTCTAAAAGTTCTTCATTAGTAAAGTTATTAGCATATGCTCTGGCTCCAAAACTTTTACCAGCTAAATAAACAGCATCAGCACCATTATTTATAGCCATTATAAGACTTTCTAAATTACCAGCAGGACTTAATAATTCCATAAAATCACCAAAAATATTATATCATAATAATTTGCTTTTAATTTAAAAAATATATAGTATAATTAAATAGGTGATACCATGAAAAAAATATTATTTATTCTTACATTATTTTTTACTTTTACTATAAATACATATGCAAAAAAATTAGAAGTTACTTTAGATAAATGTGTAGATGGTGATACTGCTTGGTTTAATCTTGATAATGAAAGAATTAAAACTAGATTTTTAGCAATTAATACACCTGAATCTACTAATAAAATAGAAGCTTACGGAAAAGAAGCAAGTAATTATACTTGTAATATGCTTACAAATGCAAAAAAAATAGAAATAGAATATGATAGTAATAGTGATAAATTTGATAAATATGATAGACATTTAGTATGGGTATTTGTAGATGATACTTTACTACAAGAAAAACTATTAGAAGAAGGTCTTGCAGAAATTAAATATATTTATGGAGATTATAAATATTTAGATGAAATTAAAAAGGTAGAAAGTACAGCTAAAAAAAATAAAGTTGGTATGTGGAGTGATAGTAAAGATGATTATAGTATATATTTAATTATTATAGGAGCTATAATTATTATACTTGTATTCATTTTTTCTAAGAAAGGTAGAAAAAAGATACTTAGAGAACTTAAAAAAGAAACGAAAAAAAAGTTATTATCAAAATAACTTTTTTTATTTCATATATTCGTGTAATATTTTTTTATAAGCTTTTTTATTTTCTTTAATCCATTTATTATAAGTTCTACTAGTAGGTTGATACGCAAAGAAATCATAATATCCATTTTCTTTTATGTTTATACTTATAATAACATCATATTGATTATCATTTAGATCTTTGTATACACAAAGAAGTCTAATATGATCTTCAGTTACTATTTCTTTATTATTTTCTACATAACTAATAATTTTGCATTGTACTTTCTTTTCTTCACTACTAGCTACATCTAATGTAGTAAATAATTTTTGATTACCTTCTTTATTACTTGATTGAGCACCATATATCATTTCTCCAGTTAATAAATCAAAGAATCTTAAATTACTAGCTACTCCATAACCAATATTTTTAAGTACAAATTCTACATCTATAATATCAGTATTATCTATTTTATTTATATTATAGTTAGGATATTTTTCTCTATAATTTCTACCTACAGCAGCTAAATGATATCTATATTCATCTAACTTAGTAAGAGATTTAATACTATTTAATATTATATATGGTTTATGCTTTTCTTTATTTTCATTTTTAATTCTACCTTGTACTCCATATAAAGTTGCAAATACAGGTATAACTATTGACATCATAGTTAGTAAGTAATTTATCCATCCATATGTATCCATACTAACCTCCATAATAATGTTTTAAAATATAATCCATTGTTATTTTTATATCAGGAAATACATCTATTTTATCTAACTCTTCTCTACTAAACCATTTAACAGCTTTATTTTCTGTATTAAGTACATGAGTTTCTATTTTATTAACAGGTACACCATAATAAATAATATCTATATGTAAATCACCCATTTTATTAGAATTTCTTTGAATACCTAATGGCTTAATAAAATCATCTTCTCTTGGAAATCTTTCTCCAACAAGTTTAACTTTAACACCTGTTTCTTCATAAACTTCTCTTAAAGCTGTTTCTTCAGGAGTTTCATTATCTTCTATATGACCACCTGGTTGAGTCCATCTATTCCATTTTTTATGTAAAACTAAAAGTATTTTCTTAGTTTCTGGATCTATAACAAATATAGAGGCACAAAAATGTCTTTTCATATTATCACCACATTTAGTATAACATAATTATGTACTTTATTTAAAATTAACTTGTCTAGTAGTGTAAAGTTATTACTTATTTTGTTTAATTTCTTTTGTTCTACTAGATAAAGCCATATTAATTTCAGCTATTACCTTATTTATTTTAGTAACATATTCCGAAAATATACTATCATTTCTTGAAAATTCTTTAGTACTATAATATTTACAATTATATAAATTAGTATTAGCTTTTCTTCTAATTTCTATTTGCTTTAATTTATATTCTAAACTAGTTAATACTCTTCTTAATTCATCATCACTTAAACTATTATAATCATAATCACCTAATATTACATTTATAAAATATAATTCATTAAAAGCTTCTACTATTAAATTAACTAACATATCATTTTTACCTTTTAGGTAATATGGTTCTACCATATATAATTCTTTAATACTTTTTCTTTTACCATTTTTATTATATTCAAATGCTAAACTAGGGTAATTATTTATTTCATCTACATGTGATAATACAAATTTATCAGTTTTTTCACTTAAACTAATTTCACCTATATCGTCATCTAATATATAAACTCTTTTTAAATTTTCATCTATATAATTTCTTACACCTAAACTATTACTAGAATCTTTATCTTTTATTAACCATTCAGTTTTCTTTCTACCCATCAATCTTGCATTTATTTCAGTTACAAGTTTATTATAATTAGATTTATAATAAACTTTATTTAGACTAGCTAAAAATTCTTTAGTAAGAATCATATTGATACTTAATGGATATCTAGCAGTTAATAATTTATCTTTTTGTTTAACATGTTCTATTTCATGATAAATAGTATTTAAAAATACTACTAATGGAGTTTCTTCTTCTGTAATAGCTACATTAAAAGTTGGAACACCATCTTTTATAGTAGTTACTTGAATACCTAATACATCACTATCTTTTTTTCTTTTAAATAGTTTATATTTCTTCTTAGGCATATTTATAACGCCAAAAGTTATACCTTCAAATTTCTTTTCTTTTTCACATATAAGTTCAATTAGCCTATTTTTTTCTTCACTTGTTAAACTATCTTTTTCTAATAAATCCTCTAAACTCATATTATCACCACCAATATATATTTTAATTATATCATATAACAAAAAAATCATACTATTGTATGATTTACTCTAATACTTCTTTATCTTTCATTTCTTCTTTTAAATAAATATTTATTTCATCTTTTTCATTCAAAGTAGCTAATAAAATATTATTTATATTATATCCCATATCTTTTATTTTATTTTCTACCCATTCTAAATTCTTATTCATATTACTAATATTATTCTTCATATATTTACCATCTATAATTATATTAGCGCAAATACCAATATTTTTAGTATTTATATTTAAATCTTTATTAGTTGGAGTATCATATATATCTTTTAATTTAAAACTCATTATTCCATTAGCTTCCATAATACCATATTCTATTTCACTTAAATCAAAATATCCATTTATACGAGCTTGTTCTAATAAATCATTTATATCCATTTTAAACTTTTTCATATTCTTATAATTTATTTTACCTTTATCTATTATTATGGTAGGTACTCCTATAAAAAATCTTCTTAAATATATACTTTTCATTGTTATATATGAAACTATATATGCTACTATACCAAATATTAAAACTGCTACTATACCATTTATTTCTTGTGATTCTAAGTTAATAGTCATTTCAGCTGCAAAATTACCTATAGATATACCTATTACATAATCGAATAAACTTAACTCTGATACTTGTTTTTTACCTATCATTTTAGTTACTAAAAATAATACCGCAAGTGAAATAATGGCTCTATAACTTGTAGTTAATACCTCACTAAAATTCATAATATCACCATTATTAATATGTACTTATTATTATTTTATATACAAAAAAGAAGAATTATTTTTTATTCTTCTTTACTTTGAATATTATTCTATCTTTATGTTCAAATATTACATTAGTTTTCATTATAAAGATACTTACTATTACTAATAATATACCATATATAATATAACCTAATATTCTATCCTTTAAGAAATATACTATGCTTGCTGCTGCAAATAATAAATCTACTAAATATATTATTAGTACTGTTTCTGTTTGACTAAAGTTTCTATTTAATAGTTGATGATGGATATGAAACTTATCTGGTGTTGATATACTTTCACCTTTTAATAATCTTCTTATTATAGCAAATACTGTATCACATATAGGTATTGCTAATATAAATAATGGAATAATAAGTGATGTTAATGTAACATTTTTGAATCCTAGTAATGCTACTACTGCTATTATAAATCCCATAAACATAGATCCAGAATCTCCTGCAAATATAGTTGCTGGATGAAAGTTATGTACTAAGAATCCTAATACACTACCAAGCATTACAAATGTAATTACTAAATCTAATCCTATATTTCCTTTAAAACAAGCTATTATGCCTATTGTTAAAAAGTATATAGCACTAAGTCCTGATGATAATCCATCTAATCCATCTATTAAATTCATACAATTTATACAACCTAATATAAAGAAGATTGTAAGTGGATAACTAATATACCAATCAAAATCTATATTTATATTAAATGCACTTAAGTCATTTATTAGTAAATGACCATAAAATACTATTATTAGAGAAGCTATAAGTTGTCCTATAAACTTAGTTTTAGCATCTAAAGGTTTTATATCATCTACTACACCAGTAAGAACTATTATAAAACTACCTATTAAAACAGAATTCATTATAGCACTTGGTGTACCATATATCATATAACCAAGTAAGAATCCTAAGAATATTCCTACACCACCTAATCTTGGAATAGGTACTGTATGTACTTTTCTTTTATTAGGAATATCAAGTGCTCCTACATGATTTGCTACCTTTATTATAAAAGGTGTTACTAACATTACAAATAAAAATGATGTAAATGTCATTAAAAATATTTTAACTATTTCGTTATAACTCATAAAATCACCTAAAGAAATTATAGCATAAAAAAATAGTTATTAAAACTATTTATTTAATAAATGTAAGTTAGAAAGAAGTATTCCTGTTCCTTCTGCTACACAAGTAAGTGGACTTTCAGCTACAAAAACCGGTACTTTAAGTTCATGTGCTAATAAATCACTAAGACCATGCACAAGTGATCCACCACCTGTTAATACTATACCTTTATCTATTATATCAGCTGATAATTCTGGTGGTGTTTGTTCCAATACTTGTTTTGCTGTATTAACAATTATATATAAGCTTTCTCTTAAAGCTTCTTCTATTTCATCAGAACATATCGTAATAGTATGAGGAAGTCCAGTAACTAAATCCCTACCTCTTACTTCCATTTTTTCATTTAAAGCTCCGGGAAATGCTGTTCCTACTGTAACTTTAATTTCTTCTGCTGTTCTATCCCCTATTAAAAGTTTATATTTATCTTTGATATATTTTATAATATCACTATCAAAGACATTACCTGCTACTTTAATAGATGAACTAGTTACTATACCTCCAAGTGATAAGATAGCAATATCAGTAGTACCACCACCAATATCTATTACCATATTACCACTAGGTTTTGATATATCCATACCTGCTCCTATAGCAGCTACTTTTGGTTCTTCTTCTAAATATACTTTTTTAGCTCCTGTTCTTTCAGCAGCTTCCTTTATAGCATTCTTTTCAACTTGAGTAATATTTGACGGACAACATATAAGTATCCTTGGTCTTGAAAAAAATGATTTACCATTTATTTTTCTTATAAAATAATTAAGCATTATTTCAGTTATTTCAAAATCAGCAATTACGCCATCTTTCATAGGTCTTATAGCATTTACTCTACCAGGAGTTCTACCTAACATTTCTCTAGCTTCTTTACCAACAGCTAAAGGACGTTTTGTTTCTGAATCTATTGCAACTACACTAGGTTCATTAAGTACAATTCCTTCACCTTTTACATATATAAGTACATTAGCAGTTCCTAAATCTATTCCTATATCTTTTGCAAACATAAATGCCACTCTCCCTAGTAGTAATTATACCATATTATTACTCTTTTTTATATACTTTTTTTTGGTGGACTCACCACCTCTTAAATGTCTTATTTTTGTATGATAATCTAATATATTTTTTACTTTTAAATATAAAGTTTCATTTATATATTTTAATCTTTCATGTAAATCTTTATGTACTGTACTTTTAGATACATTAAAAATTTTAGCGATATCTCTTACAGTATCTTCATATTTTATTATATAGTTAGCTTCTTTTAATACTCTATTAAGTATAAGGCTATCCATTTCTCACCTCTACTTAATTATATAAGTATTAATTATAATTATGATAATTCGTCTATAGTTTTATTATAATAATTTTCTGGATTTACATTAGTACCATTTACTATAAGTTCAAATAAAATAGTACTTTTATAATTTTTAAGCATATTAGATTCTGAACTTTTACCTATAACAGTTCCAGCACTTATCTCTTCATCTTTCTTTACAGTTACATCTTTAAGTCCTTGGTAAACTGATATAACATTATTTTCATGTTTAATAGTTACTATAGTATTTAATGTTTTATCTTCTTTTACTTCAGTAACTACTCCATCTAAAATACTTACTACATCAAAATCATTGTCCATGCCATATACTACACCAGAATTTTGAAGATATGTATTTTCAAAATAAATTAGTGCACTTTTTTGTTCATCTTCTGTTGATTTATAATCATAATAATTTACTTTTATTTTTACATTCTCATCTAAAAATGGTCTAGTAATTGTTTTAGTATCTTTTATTACGGGTTTTAAATCATTCAATATAGGTTTATCTATATAATTATAATCATCTTTATAACTTTTATTTGATAAACTCTTAATATAAAATACTGTTCCAAATAATATACCAAAACAACCTAATAGTAATGCATACGTCTTTCCTTTCTTCATAATATCACCTCTACTTTAAGTATTAGCGAATATTAGAAAATTATACAATTTTTTTAATTTCTACACCACTATAATAATGTTTAAGTATTTCATCATATTTATAACCTTTTTTTGCCATACCTTCTGCACCATACTGACTCATTCCTACACCATGACCATAACCCTTAGTAGTTATATATACTTTATCAGTTATTTTTATAGTAAAATAGTTTGATTTCAATTTTAATAAACTTTGTACTTCAGTACCTGTAAATACTCTATTATTTATATTTATTTTTTTTATTCTTCCTGTACTAGTTGTAGATAATACTTTTATATTTATATTATTAGCATCTTTTAAATTTAATTTTTTTAAAAAGTCTTTTTTTGAAAATGTATAATAATTCATATATACTGGTGAATTAGTATCCCAAGTAGATGATACACTTCTTAAATATGGGGCACTACTATTAAATACATCTTCACTATTTTCTGTTTTACCAACACTAGTAGAAAAATAGAATGCTTCTATTATTTCGTTATTGTAAACTAAATATTCTCCACTAGTAGATAATACTGCTTTTTTTATTTTATTTATATTATTAGTATAATTACTTTTCCACGCGCTTTTTAGGTAATTTTCATCTAAATATACTTGATTATATACAGTATCTACTACATCATAATCTTTATTTCTATTATAAGCTATTTTTTTCATAGCATAACTGCGAGCAGCTACTGCTTGAGCTTTTAATGCTTCTATATTAAAATTTATAGGCATTTCTCCAGCTAGTACTCCAACTATATAATTTTCAAATGGTAACTCTTCTATAATGCCATTACTTTTTAATACTCTTATATTCATATTTTTAGTATATACAAATTTAATTTCATCATCTCTTATAAAAATATGTACTATAATAGTTGGTATAAAAATAATAATAAATATAATAAATAATATTTTTTTCATAGTATCACCTATAATATCATATACACATTATATATAATTATTATTACTAATTTTGTCAAAAAAAAGCACACTAAAGTGTACTTAAATATAAATCATAAAAGAAATTAGTTACCATATAACTTATAGATATGGTTAATAAAAAATAAAATATTCTAGCTTGAAGTACCTTGTTTGGTTTAAATATTCTATTAATATTTATACTATCTATAGAAAATACAGTTATAAAAAACATTAAAAAGTATAGTAATATTTTACCCATTATTTTCCTCACTAACAATAGGAAGTTCTATTTCATTTACATCATAATCTTCTAATTTATTAATTCTTCTTAAATGTCTTTCTTCGTTACTAAATTTAGTAGTTAAAAATTTATCTATTATATCTTTTAATTCTAAAGTAGATTTTCTTGCACTTAATGCTATTACATTTGCATTATTATGTTCTCTAGTTAATATAGCTTCTTTAGTATTATCTACTTTAGCACATCTTATTCCTTTTATTTTATTAGCAGCGATAGACATACCTATGCCTGTATAACAAATTAGTATACCTAATTCTATTTCGTTATTATTTAACGCATGACATACTTTTTTGGCATAATCAGGATAATCTACACTATCTTTATTATATGTACCATAATCCATTACTTCATATTTTTTACTTAAATATTTTATTATTTTTACTTTTTTTAAATATCCTGCATGATCACTTGCAATACCTATTTTCATATTATTTTTCCACCTCTATATCTGATACCTTTACTTCATTATCTACATTACTTACTGTTATAACTGATACTTCACCATTAAAATCAGTTATATATATTTTTATACCATATTTATATGTTTCTTTATTAAATTGAAAATCTAGGGTATCTCCTTCATTTAAAACATATTTTTGATTAGAAATAACTTTATCCTTGTACTCATATTCACATTCTTTTGTTAAATTTTTCTCTATACATGTACCTGGTATTTCTATTCTATCTGTAAATATAATTTTTAAATATGATATTTCTCTATTAAATGTAAATCTTATATTTTCTAAAGCATTTTGCTGTTTAATTGTTCTAGTTGCTTCATATTTATGTTCTTTATTAACTTCTACACTAAATAATGGTTTAGATAAATATACTGTATTATATAATTTAATATTTTCTTTTATCTTATCTACTATATTTTTATTAGATACTATATAGAATTCCTTACCTTTTTTGTAACCTATTATTCCACTATCAAATAAATATATAGTTTTTTTACCATTTACATCTTCAATATATAAGAATCTATATGCACCACCAGGCATATGAGCTTTTTCTAGTTTTAAGTTATTAATTAAGTTATATACTTTACTATTATATTTTTTTACTAATCTATAATCATCTGTATATACTTTTTCTACATCATCAAACTTTAATGTATATTCTCTTTTAGGAGATAAAATAAATATCCATGCTAATACTAATATTATTAACAAAAAAAACGGCATTATGTTCTTATATTTTTCCATACTATCACCTATTTAATTATAACAAAAAAGGGATATAATTACCATCCCCATCTTTTTACACTAAAACTTGTTTTTTTATTGATACCAAATTCTGTTTTAGATTGACTTTCATAAGCTATATCAAGGAGTGTCCATCCATTTCTATAAGCAGTAATCATACCACCACCAGTATCAAGTACTATACCTATAACATTTTTTCTATCACTATTATTTATTTCAATAATAGTCCCACATGGAAATACTCCTGTATATGCTGCTAATATTCTAACAGTTCCATATTCACTATCTTCATAAGTAATACCATCTTTTGTTAAACTATGCCAGTTACCTTCTTTTGTTCTACAAAATGTATAACCATTAGGATCACATCCGACGCAATCTGGACCATATTCAGTTAAAGCACCTGTAAATTCTCCATAGCGACCAGTACCTACTAATACCACTTCATCTACTTTTTCTACTAATGTTTTTTCTTCACCATTAGATATGTATTTTAATCCATCTACTCCTTCAGTTATAACTTTTGAAGTATTATATGGTAACTTACTACTATATTTATAAACTGTTTTATATTCTACTACTGTTTTAATTTCATTTATTCCTTTTTCTTCTTCATATGTATTTACTGCTATTTTTAAATTAGAAGTTAATGATGCAAATAAAACAACAATAAAATTTGCTATTTTTATTAAAAATTGTAATAATGAAAAGCTCATTTTTTAACTCACTCCTATATTAATTTTAGCATAATTATATAGGTAAGTCAAACTGACTAATGCTTGTATTAGAGGTTACATCTAATACTTTTTCTACTGAAATTTCCTTTAATGCAGCGATTTCTTTTGCTACATATATTATATTATATGGTTCATTCTTTTTGCCTCTATAAGGTTTTGGTGTTAGATATGGACTATCTGTTTCTAACATCAAACTTTCTAATGGCACATTTTTAACTACTTCTTTTAATTTTTTACTATTCTTAAAAGTTAATACTCCACCTATACCTAATTTACAACCTAACTTTATAAATTCTAATGCCATTTCTAAACTAGATGAATATGCATGAATATTAAATTTAACATCTTTATACTCTTTTATAATATTATATGTATCAGTTATAGCTTCTCTACTATGTACTACAACTGTTTTATTATATTTTTTAGCTAATTCTATTTGTTTTGTAAATAATTCTTTTTGCCTATCTTTATTATCTTTAACCCAATAATAATCTAATCCCACTTCACCTATACCAACTATCTTTTTATTAGTTATATTTTTACTTATAAAATCCAATAAAGAATTATTATCTTTATCTGCTTCACTAGGGTGAATTCCTAACGTACCATATACATTATCATATTTATTCACAAGTTCTATTACTTCTTTATTATCTATTTCATTTGTACCACTTACTATAATTATATTATTTCCCATTTTTTTAATTATTTCTTCTACATTATCATAGTCCTCTTTAAATATATGAGCATGCGTATCAATCATCATATTATCACCAAAAAAATTATATCATATAAGATATAATTTTTCTATTTTTTTACTACCAAATACAACCTAGTAGTAAGCACTAACATTATAATAATATATAAAATATTTATAATACTATTACTTACTAAAGAACTACCTATTATTAACATTGAAAATGTTATAGTAATAATTCTTCGTGTACCATTTATCATAAAGTCTCCTTACTATACAACAATTATAATTTATCATATATTAAGTAATAACTCAAAGGTTTTTTATAGACAATTTACAACAATTTACACTAATTACTAAATATTTCTTCTAAACATTTTTCTTTATCAATTCTCATAAATAATGGAGTTGCTTCATTTAATTTAGTATTTTCTTTTATACCATCAAATGTTTTAATAGATTCGATAGTTTTTACATCTGTATTTAATTCTTCAAATATCTTTTCTGCTGTTTCTGGTAAGAAAGCTTGTAATAAAACTGCTCCACATCTTATTGCTTCTAAAAGATTATATAATACAGTTTCTAATCTTTCTTTCTTAGTTTCATCTTTTGCTAGTATCCAAGGAGTAGTTTCATCAATATATTTATTAGATCTTCTAAATATTTCAAATACGTGATCTAAAGCATCAACAATTTTTAAATCATTCATACTTTCTTCTACTTTATCAAAAGTATTTATTACTACTTCTTTTAATTCTTTATCAATATCTTCTTCCACTTTTGGATTTCTTACTATTCCGGCAAAATATTTATGTGACATAGATATAGTTCTATTTACTAAATTACCTAATATATTAGCTAAATCACTATTTATTCTTTCTATAAGAAGTTCATAAGTAAATGTACCATCTGATGCATATGGCATTTCATGTAGCATATAGTATCTTACAGCATCTACACCAAATCTATTTACTAAATCATCAGCATATACTATATTACCTTTACTTTTACTCATTTTATCATCACCAAATAACATCCATGGATGACCAAATACTTTTTTAGGTAATGGTAAATCTAGAGCCATTAACATAATAGGCCAGTATATAGTATGAAATCTCAATATATCTTTACCTATTAAATGAACATCTGCTGGCCAATAATTTTTAAATTCTTCACTATGATTTCCGTCTGGTGAATAACCTAAAAATGTAATATAGTTACTTAGTGCATCTATCCATACATAAACAACATGTTTAGTATCAAACTCTACAGGTACTCCCCATTTAAAAGATGTTCTAGAAACACATAAATCTTGTAATCCTGGTTTAATAAAATTATTTACTATTTCATTTTTTCTAGATTCAGGACATATAAAGTTATTACTATTTATATATTCTACTAATCTATCAGTATAATTTGAAAGCTTTAAGAAATATGCTTCTTCACTAGCTTTCTTAACTTCTCTACCACAATCTGGACATTTACCATCTACAAGTTGAGATTCAGTCCAAAAAGATTCACAAGGTGTACAATATAATCCTTCATAAGTACCTTTATATATATCTTTTTGATCATATAATTTTTTAAATATTTGACTTACTATTTTTTTATGTTCAGGATTAGTAGTTCTTACAAATTTATCATAACTTGTATTCATTACATCCCATATTTTTTTTACTTCACTAGCTTTTTCATCTACAAACTCTTGTGGTGTCATATTACTTTCTTTCGCTTTTAATTCAATTTTTTCACCATGTTCATCTGTTCCTGTTTGAAAATAAACATCGTATCCTGTTAATCTTTTATATCTAGCTATTGCATCTGCAAGAACTATTTCATATGTATTACCAATATGTGGTTTAGCTGATGCATATGCAATAGCTGTACTTATATAATATTTTTCCATTTTAAATTCCTCCATCTGTACTGCCAAGGCCACCAATTCTTTCAGCTGATATTTCTTCTTCTTCATCAGTTATTAAAAATTTCATAAATATACCTTGAGCAAATTTTTCATCTTTTTTTAATATATAATCCTTTTCTCCATGATTATGTAATTTAATAAACATATGACCTTCATTTGTTATATTATTATAATAATCACTTTCTATGATACCAACTTGATTACACATCCGTACATTATACTTAAAACCAGTACTACTTCTTACAACAATCATAAGTAATTCATCTTTATTCATACTTACTTTTATTCCTGTAGGTATAATTAAAGATTCATTTGGTTTTATAATATAATCTTCTATAGCATAAAAATCATAACCAGCACTATACTTAGTATTTCTTTTTGGTTTTATATAATTATTATATAAATTTATATCATCTTTTATATCTTTTTTAAATTGTTCAAAAGATATTTTTTCAAATTTTCTCATAGTTCCTCCTTACAAAAAAAATCCATCCAATTAAGGACGAATTATCGCGGTACCACCTTAGTTCACAATTACTTATGCTCTCTTACTTTAACGCAGTTAACGGTTACATCTACATATCGAATAAACAACTCCAAAATCATTTAAATTATAAATCATACTTATTTCCACCAACCATAAGTTCTCTATAAATCATATATAATTTTCTTTTCTTCACAGTTTTTATGTATTAGATTATAACATAGTTTTTTTTATTGTTCAATATATTTTCCTATAAATTTGCTTACTTCTTTACTAATTTTATAGTCAATTAAATCAACTTTATCACTATATATAATGAGTAATCCTACTATATCACCATGACTGATTATTGAATTTATTATATATGGTGTAGTTTTCTTTTCTTTACCTATAACTAAATTTTTAGGATGAGTTTCTAATATATTTTCTCTTCTAAAAATTGATTTTTTTAATTGATCAGATATAAATCCCATTTCCTTTTCACTACTATATAATATACTATTTAAATCAGTTATAACAACATTATGTTCTAAAGCTTTAGAAAGAGATGAAGCTATATCATAAATAATATATTTATATCTTTTTAATGGAGAATAATCCCTTAATACTATTATATTATTCTTGATAGTTATTTCAATACTACTACCAGAGTGCAAATTATATTTATCTATAATCACTTTAGGTAAAGATATTTTACCTAATTCATCTATTCTTTTAATATATTTTTCCATAGTATCCCTCTAAATTATTGTGAATATTTTTTCTTTTTTTATACATTTACATGTGCTATAATTAAATTGAGGTGTTAAAATGAATAAAACTTTTATTTTTGGTCATAAAAAACCTGACACGGACTCTGTTACAAGTGCTATTACACTTTCTTACTTAAAAAATAAGTTAGGATTTAATACAGAACCAAGAGTATTAGGTAATATCAATAATGAAACTAAGTATGTCTTAAACTATTTTAAAGTGGATACACCAGCTTATCTAGATGATGTACACTTACAAATTAGAGATTTAAATTATAGAAAAAATAACTATATAAATGAATTTGAATCAATTTATAATTCATTTAATTATATGCAAAAACATGATTTAAGTAATGTACCAATGGTAAATAAAGAACATAGTTTTCTAGGTACTATCTCTATGAAAGAAATTGCTAAAGATTTAATTACTGGAGACTTTGAAAATTTAAATACTTCATATAACAATATACTAGATGTACTAGAAGCTAAGGAAATATTAAGATTTAATAATGAAATAAAAGGTAAAATATTACTTGCAGCTTTTAGATCTACTACATTTATTGATACAGTTAAATTAACTAGTGATGACATATTAGTTATTGGTGATAGACATAGTATAATAGAATTTGCTGTTAAAAGTGGTGTTAAACTAATTATACTTACTGGTAATAGTGAAATTAAACCTATTCATATTGAAATAGCTAAAGCTAATCATGTAAATATAATAAAAACAGAAATGTATTCATATCAAGTAGCTAAACTAATTAACTTATGTAATTATTCAAATACAATTTTAAATAAAAAAGATGTAATATGCTTTAAAGAAACTGATGAAGTTAGAGACTTTATTGATATTGCAAATAAAACTAAGTATAGTAATTACCCTATTATTGATGATAATAATAAATGCTTAGGGGTATTAAAACTAGAAGATGCAGCTGAAAAAAATAGAAAACAAGTTATTTTAGTTGATCATAATGAATTTGAACAAAGTGTTGAGGGTCTTGATGAAGCTTCTATAGTAGAAATTATTGATCATCATAAAATTGGTACTATAGGTACTCAAGTTCCTATTAACTTTAGAAATATGCCAGTTGGTAGTACAAATACAATTATTTATAATTTATATAAGGAAAACAATTTAATACCACCAGCTAATATAGCTGGGCTTATGATGGCTGGTATTTTATCAGATACATTATTACTTGTATCACCTACTACTACAGAAATGGATAAAGTAGCAGTATATGAACTAAGCAAATTAGCTAAAACAGACTATGAAAAGTTTGCATATGATATGTTTAAAGCAGGATCTTCTTTAGAAAATAAGACTATAGAAGAAATATTCTATACTGATTTCAAATTATTTTACTTTGATAAGAGAAAAATTGGTATTAGTCAAATATCTACTGTTTATGTAAAAGATATACTAAAGAAACAAGAAAAATATTTAGCTTTAATTGAAAAAATTAGAGAAGAAAATAATTATGATATATTAGCTTTATTTGTAACTGATATATTAAATAATGGTTCATATATCTTATTTGATCATACTTCAAAAGATATACTTACTAAATGTTTTGATATGGAAAATTTAGAAGAGGGAGATTATTTAGATGGTATTATATCTCGTAAAAAACAAATAGTACCAGCTATGATGAACTTTTTGGGAAAATAAAAAAAGCACAATGTGCTTTTTTTATAATGGTTTTTTCTTTATTTCACTAAATTTTCTAGGATACTTATTATTTGTTTTATCTAATTTAACAAATTTAATTAAATTTCTTTTACTTTCTTCATAAGGTAAAGAAAATTCTATTTTATCTTCTAATTTTATATTTAATAATTTTGAAGCGTTTGATATAGTATCTAATTCATTATTACTACCCTTCATAGCAATAAAATATTTATTTACTTTAACTATTGGAATTGCAAATTCTAATAAATTAATTAAATTAGTAACTGCTCTTGCTGTTACTATATCATATAATTCTCTATTATTTTTTCCATAATCTTCTATTCTAGAATGAATAGTTTCTATTTCTTTTAATTGCAACTCAGATATAACTACATTTAAGAAATCTATTCTTTTATTTAATGCATCTATAAGAGTTACTTTTAAATGTGGAAAAAATATTTTTATTACAATACCCGGAAATCCCGCTCCTGTACCTATATCACAAAAAGTATTATATTTATTAAAATCAATAATTTTTGCTAATGTTAAGGAATCATAAAAATGCTTTAAATATACTTCTTCTTTTAAAGTTATTGCTGTTAAATTTATTTTTTCGTTAAAGCTAACTAATAACTCATAATATTTATTTAATTTATCTAATTTTTCATCAGTTACTTCTAATCCCAATTCGTTAACTTTTTTTATAAAATCATTTTGAGTCATATAAGTACTCCTTTTTTAAATATATCATTATTAAAGATATATCTGCAGGATTAACTCCACTAATTCTAAGTGCTTGACCAATACTAGTTGGTCTTATTTCTTTTAATTTTTGTTTTGCTTCACTAGCTAAATTATGAATTTTATCATAATCAATATCATCTGGTATTAATTTTTCATCTAAATCAACCATTTTTTCTGCATCTTTTAAAGCTTTATTTATATATCCTTCATATTTATTATGAATTTCTACTTGTTCTAATACTTCTTTACTATAATCTAAAGAAATAAATTCTTTTATATTTTCTATAGTTAATTCAGGTCTTTTTAATAAATTATATAAATTTATTCTATCTTTTAATAAAGCTGTATTTAATGTTGATAACTTATCATTTTCTTTTGGTGTTATATAAGTTTCTTTTAATAAGCTAGTTAAAGATTTTATATCTTCTTTTTTTTGTAATAATTTATTATGTCTTTCTTCGTCTATTAAACCTACTTGATAACCATATTCTCTTAGTCTTAAATCTGCATTATCAGTTCTTAATAATAATCTATATTCAGCTCTTGAAGTAAGTAATCTATATGGATCTATTACTCCTTTTGTAACTAAATCATCTATTAAAACACCTATATAAGCATCACTTCTTTTTAAAACTAATGCTTCTTTACCTTCTAAACTTAAACTTGCATTAATTCCTGCCATTAATCCTTGACATGCAGCTTCTTCATATCCACTAGTACCATTTATTTGACCTGCTGTATATAAATTTTTAAGTACTTTAGTTTCTAAACTTTTATTTAATTGTGTTGGATAAATAGCATCATATTCTATAGCATATGCATATTTTAAAATTTTTGCATTTTCTAATCCTGGTAAACTATGAACCATTAAATCTTGAACATCATGTGGCATTGAAGTAGAAAAACCTTGTATATATATTGAATCATTATATATACTTTCAGGTTCTAAAAATAATTGATGTCTTTCTTTATCTTTAAATCTAACTATTTTATCTTCTATACTTGGACAATATCTAGGTCCTACTCCCGTAATATCATTAAGTCCACCATACATACTAGCTTTATGTAAATTATCATTTATAATTTTATGAGTAAGTGGAGTTGTATATATTAAATAACATGGTACTTGATCTTCTATTTTATAACTTGGTTCATTATCAAAACTAAATGTTAAATATTCATTATCACCATTTTCTACTTGTGTTTTACTAAAATCAATACTATTTTTATCTACTCTTTGTGGAGTTCCTGTCTTTAATCTTATAATTTTAAAACCATATTTTTTTAGATTATCACTTAAATGATTACTAGGTCTTTCACCATGTGGTCCTTCTCTTCTTCTAGTATCACCTACCATAATATCTGCTTTTAAATATGTACCAGTAGTTAAAATAACCCTTTTGGAATATATTTTTTCACCATTTTCTAATATTACACCTTTTACTATTCCATCTTCTACAATTAAATCTTCTACTAATCCTTCTAATATTTCTAAATTAGATGTTTCTTTTAATGTTTTAAGCATATTTTCTGGATATGTTTTTTTATCTGCTTGAGCTCTTAAAGATCTTACTGCTGGACCTTTTGCACTATTTAACATCTTAATTTGAATTTGGGAAATATCTGCATTTTTACCCATTTGGCCTCCTAATGCATCTATTTCTCTTACTACTATACCTTTAGCTGACCCACCAATAGATGGATTGCAAGGCATATCTGCTATATTCTTAATATTTCCTGTTACTAATAAAGTTTTGTGATTTTTTCTAGCACATGCAAGTGAAGCTTCACATCCTGCGTGTCCTCCACCTACTACTATTACTTCATATTCCATATATCCACCTACTTTCCTAAGCAAAATCTACTAAACATTTCATCAATTAATTCTTCACTATAAGTTTCACCTATAATAGTACCTAATGATGTCCAAATATTTTTAATATCAATTTCTAACATATCAATAGGCATATTATTTTTAATTGCTTCTTCTACATCATCTATACTTTTTAAAGCTTCTTTTAATATTGCTATATTTTTAGTTCCAGTTAAATAATTTAAATCAGAAGTTTCTAATTTTTCTAAATTAAATATTTCTTTTATTTTTTTCTTTAAGTCTTCTATACCTACTTTATTTAAAGCACTTAAATAAACAATATTATTATCATTTATATTTATTTTTTTATCCAAATCTATTTTATTTACTATAATTATATAATTTTTATCTTTTAGCTTATCTAATATTTCTTTCTCTTCAGTAGTTAATTCTTCATTATTATTAAGAACAAATAATATTAAATCAGATTCATCTATAAGTTTTAAACTTTTTTCCACACCTATTTTTTCTACAGTATCAGAAGTATCTCTAATACCAGCTGTATCTAAAATATTAAAAATTATTCCATCTATAGATAAAGTACCCTCTACTACATCTCTTGTTGTACCTTCTATATCAGTTACAATAGCTTTTTCTTCATCTAATAATGCATTTAAAATACTACTTTTACCGACATTTGGCTTACCTATTATAGAAGTTTTAATACCTTCTTTAATTATTTTTCCATTTTCACTATTATTTATTATTTCATTTAATTTTTTCTTTATATTACCTAATTCATTTTCTACATCTTTTTCTGTTACATCTTCATTATCATATTCAGGATAATCAATATTAACTTCTATACTAGCTATTAAACCAACTAATTTATCTCTTAGATCCTTAATCATATTAGATACATTACCAGTTATTCCATTTATAGCTAAAGTACGAGCTTTTTCTGTTTTTGAGTTTATTAAATCCATTACAGCTTCTGCTTGATTTAAATTAATTCTACCATTTAAAAAAGCCCTTTTTGTAAATTCACCTGGTTCTGCAAGTCTACAACCATTAGTTAATAATAATTCAAGCACTTTATTCGTAGTAGCTATTCCACCATGACAATTAATTTCTACTACATCTTCTTTAGTAAATGTTTTAGGAGACATCATTACACTAATTAAAACTTCATCTATAATTTTATCTTTATCAACAATAAAATCATAATGAATTGTATGAGTTAAAGCATCAGTTAAATTTTTATTTTTAGTTATATTGTTAACTATTTCTATACTATTATCTCCACTTACTCTTATTATTGATATAGCTCCTACACCTAAAGATGTAGATATTGCAGCAATTGTATCTTTCATATAATCCCCTCCACATAATTATACAACAAGTAATAAAAAGAAAAAAGACTTTTAGTCTTTATATCTTATAACTACATATCTGTTTGGAGTTTCTCCAAAACTTTCAGTTTCAATATTTTCATAGTCAGCTAAAAGAGAATGAACAATTCTTCTGTTATAAGAATTCATAGGATCTAATTTAGCTTCTACTCTAGTTTTTAATACTTCTTTAGCTATTTTTTTAATTTCTCTTTCAAAATTTCTTTGTTTATTATTTCTATAATCTGAAGCATCTACTATTACTTTTATATTTTTACCTACTTGAGTAGTTAATGCTTGTCTAATTAGTAATTGAATAGCATCTATTGTTCTACCATCTTTACCAATAATAATTGGATTATTATCAGTAACTAATAGTACATTATATATTCCTTCATTTTCTCTTACTTCACTATTTATAGTAATACCCATATTCTTAGATAAATTTTCTATAAATTCTTTTATAAAGTTAATGATATCTTTTTTAGATACTATTTCTAATTCTACTTTTTTACTTTTTAAAAGACCACCTTTTATTTCACTTTCAGTATAAAAGATATCTTTTTCTTCTAAATTATTTTCACTTAAATATTTATTTAATATTTCTTCTTTTGTTTTGCCTTCTAATTTAGTTTTATTTAACATTTTTTTTACTCCTTTTAACTAATAAATTTTGAATAATAGTAAATCCACTATTAAATATCCAATATAAAGCAATTGCTGTTGAAATACTAAATGTTGCTATTGAAATCATTATAATCATTATATTTGTCATAGTTTTCATTTGACGAGCTTGATCACTTGAAGTAGCTGTTGTTTTATTTAATGTAAATGAATAGTATGTTACACCAATTACTAGTGCTACTAAAATGATATACCACCATTTTCCATGTAATAAAGCACTACTTGGACTAGTTCCAAGTTCAAACACTTTTAAGAATGTTCCTTCAAAAATTGCTGGAGTTCTACTCATTGCTTCATAGAATGCAAAGAATAAAGGAATTTGAATAACAGCAAATAAACAACCAGATATTGGGTTTATATCATATTTTTTGTAAACCATTAAAGTTTCTTGATTTTTTTTCATTAAACTTTCATTATCAGTTTTATTTCTATATTTTTTTTCTATTTTATCTATTTCTGGTTGGGCTTTAGCAATATTTTCAGATTGCATTGCAGTTTTATTAGTCATAGGATACATTATCAATCTTAATATTAGTGTAATAAGTATAATTGCTAAGCCATAATTACCTACTAATTTTCCTAAATTTATAAGTAACCAAGCTAATGGTTTTACAAATATACTAGTCCATATACTTTCATATTCACCTGTTGTTACTTTAAAACTACTACATTTATCTAATTCATCAACATTGATTAATTTATCTTTTTCTTTTTCATATGCTTTTTTAGTAATTTCTTGATTTTCTAATTTTTTATCCAAGTCTTCTAAATTCTTTTTATATGTTTCTCTATATTTTTCTAATGTATTTTCATCATCTGGACTACATAAAATATTTTGAATTAAAACTTGTCCTGTTTCTTCTTTTGTTACTACTTTACCATCTGCATTCTTTAATTGTTTTGCACATCCTGGTAATAATATTAACAAGCTTAATAATACCAATATTTTCTTTTTCATTTTATCTCCTTTATATTTAGTTTATTGATAAGTATATTTAAATCTTTTGACATTTCATCAAAACTCTTATCAATAATATCTTTCTTTATAATTATAATACAATTAAAATTATTTTTATAGATATTTTTATCTAGAATTGATTTTATTTGTCTTTTTAATCTATTTCTAGTTACTGCATTACCTACTTTTTTAGAGGCAGATATTCCAAATTTATATATATCATTAGTATTTTTTTCTAAATAAATAACAAAAAGATTAGACTTTATTGGTCTATTATTTTTTATTATTCTAGAAAAATCTCTATTTTTCTTAACTATATTTATTTTTTTCATACTTCACCTCTTATTAGAAAAAACCACTGTTTCCAGTGGTGTATTAATGAGATAAAACTTTACGTCCTTTTCTTCTTCTTCTTTTAACAACTTTACTTTCATTTCTTGCCATGAATCCCATTTTTTTACTTCTTTTTCTATTATTAGGTTGAAAAGTTCTTTTCATTATTACACCTCCAAGTTCTGTTTGCATAGTTAATTATATATATTAATCTTTATTTTGTCAAACTATTTAAAAGTTTTTTAATTAAAAAATAAGTTTTCCACAAAGATTTGTGCAATTTTTTTATTATTTTTGTTAGTAAAAAACATTTTTCCACTTAAATTGTGGAAAATGTGGATAAAATTTGCACATTATTTATTTTTTCCACATAATAACTTTTTCTTGTTATTTTATAATATTTATTGTAAAATTAGATTGTGGAAAACTTTATTTTGGGGTGATGGTATGAATTATGAAAAAATATGGAATTCTTTTTTAGATAAAATAAAACCTGAAATTAGTGATTTACAATATGATACTTGGTTTTCTGAAACTAAACTTATTGAAATAAAAGATGATAAAGCTATCATACTTGTACCTATGACAATTCATAAAAAACAAATAAAAGAAAACTATAACGATCTTGTGGAAAGAATTTTTAATGATGTAACAGGATCAAATTTTAAAACAGAATATGTAACACAAGAAGAAATTGATACCAATATTACTATAAATACCGATGAAATGGGACTTATTAAAGAAGAAAACTTTGAAACAAATCTTGATCCTAAATTTTCTTTTGAAAATTTTATAGTAGGGGAATCAAATAAATTTGCAAGATATAATGCCCTTGCAATTGCTGAAAAACCTGGAATGCTTTATAATCCATTCTTTATTTATAGTAGTAGTGGACTTGGTAAAACACACTTAATGCATTCAATTGGAAATTATATTGTTAAAAATAGCAGTAAAAAAGTTTTATACACACCATGTAGTAAATTTCTTGATGACTTTGTGGAAATGTGTAGATGTAATAAATATAATAATTATGATGGAGTAGTGGAGTTTAAAAAGAAATATCAAGATATTGATGTTCTTTTAATGGATGATATACAATATTTAGAAAACGTACCAACAAGCCAAAATGAATTTTTTAATATATTCAATGAATTATTTAATAAAAGAAAACAAATAGTTATAGCATCAGACAGATCTCCTGAGGACTTAAAAAAATTAGAAGCTAGACTTAGAACAAGATTTACTTGTGGATTAACTGTGGATATTTATCCACCTACATTTGATTTAAGAATGGATATTATAAATACTAAACTAGAAGCTAATGAAATGACTGTGGAATTTCCTAAAGATGTTAAAGAATATATTGCTAGTAATTGCACTTCTGATATTAGAACACTTGAAGGTGCTATTACTAGAGTATATGCCTATGCAACTATTATGAATGGTTCTAATATTGATTTACCACTTGCAATGGAAGCTTTAAAAGATTATTTTAAACAAAGTATTATTGCTAAAAATGATATAGATAAAGTCTTAGCTCTTGTAAGTGAAGAATATAATATATCTGTTGCAGAAATTAAATCAAAAAAGAGAAATTCAAATATTGCAATACCTAGACAGGTAGCAATGTTTATATGTAGAACAGTACTAAATGAGCCTTTAACACAAATAGGTAAAGAATTTGGTGGAAAAGATCATACAACTGTTATGCACTCTGTTAATAAAATAGAGAATGAAATAAAGACTAATATTGAATTAAAAAACTTAATAGACAAACTTATTAACAAATTAAAATAATTATTCACAATGAATTACACAGTGGATTTAGTTATATAATATAAGATAAAAACAGCTTTTTCCACACAATTCACACACATAATAATATAAATAATTAATAATAAAAGAGGAGGTTTTATGAAAATTATTATTAAACAAAACATTTTAATGGAACATTTAAACTATGCAATAAGAGGTATATCTAATAAAAATTTAATACCTGTACTTAGTTGTATAAAATTCGATGTTAAAAAAGAAGGGATATATTTATCTAGTACAGATAATGATATAGCTATAAAAACATTTATTGACGTTAGTGATGTAGAAAGTATAGAAGAAACAGGAAGTTTTGTAGTAAGTGGTAGATTAATATATGATTATATAAAAAAATTACCAGGACAAATTATAACAATAGAAGAATTAATTGATAATAAAATAAATATTTTTACAAAAATATCTCAAACTAATTTAAATTGTAATAAAGTAGAAGAATTTCCTAACATAGAATTAGAAGAAAGTAAAGATCCTATAGTAATGGATAAAAAATTATTTAAAACTATTATCAACCAAACTATATTTGCTACATCAACAGAAGAAGCAAGACCAGTATTAACTGGAATCAATTTAAAAATAACAGGAAAAAAATTAGAATGTACAGCAACTGATTCATACAGATTAGCAAAAAAAGAAGTAACATTAGATAAAGAAGTAAAAGAAGCAGTAAATATAATTATTCCTACTAGAAATTTAAATGAATTATTAAAATTATTAAATGATGAAGATTCACTAGAATTAAATATCTTTAATAATAAAATTATATTTAGATTTGATAGTATAACTATGTTATCTAGAATTATAAATGGTACATATCCAGATGTTAATAAATTAATTCCAGATAGCTTTGATTTAATAGTAAATGTTAATTTAAATGATTTCTATGATGCAATAGATAGAGCATCTTTATTAACAAATGAAAATGAAAAAAATACTATTAAATTTGAAACAAAAGGAAATATAGTAATAGTATCATCTAATCTACCAGAAAAAGGAAATGTAGAAGAAAAATTATCTTGTGAAAAGAATGTGGAAAAGGATATTAAAATTGCATTTTCATCAAAATATATGTTAGATGCTATTAAATCATTTAATTGTGATCAGGTAGAATTAATGTTTAATGGAGAAATTAAACCAATTATCATAAAAAATGCTGAAGATGATAAATTAACTCAATTAATATTACCAATTCGTACATATTAATAAAAAATATTTAAAATGTCGACAAAATTCGACATTTTTTTTATATCTTATAAGTTATAAGAGACGTAACTTGCGCAAGTAATATGAAAAAAGGAGGTAAATTATGGATTATGAAATAACATCATCTACACTAATAATAATGGCATCAGAATTAGGTTCTATAGTTTATGATTATGAAGGAAAACATTTAATAAAGTTATCCACAGGAAAAATAATAGAAGATAATTGTAAAAATTATGGTAGTTCATTTAAAGGTAGAAAAGATGGTACAAAAGCTTTAACTGGAATAAGATATAAAACACCTATAATTATTAGTGAATTAAATAGAATTATATTTTTTCCAACAACATCAACAAGAAAAAATGATTGTATATGGGTTTCATTAAATAATATAAAGAAATATTATAAAAAAAATAACAATACAGTAGTAGTATTTAATAACGATTTAGTAATAGAATTAGATGTATCATTTTATATATTTGAAAATCAAGTATTAAAATCCACTTATTTAGAAGCAAAATTATATAAAAATAATGAGAAAAAATAGGTAAATGCCTATTTTTTCTTTTTTTATTACCTTATTTGTGCTATAATTATAAGTAGATATAGTGATACATAAATATATATTTTTAAAAAAAATGACCTTTAAAATGGAAATGAGGTTTTTTTCATGATTTTGGAAAAAATAGAATTAAGAAATTTTAGAAATTATTCTAAAGCTACTATAAATTTATCTGACAACATAAATATTCTTTATGGAAAAAATGCTCAAGGTAAAACTAATATATTAGAAGCTATATATGTTTTGGGATTTACTAAAACTCATAACTCAATATTAGATACTAATTTAATAAAAAATGGGGAAAAGTATTGTAGTATTAAAGGTACACTAAAAAATAAAAATATAAAAAATGAATTAGAAGTATCATATTATGAAAATATTAAAAAAATAAAAATAGATAATAATCAAATAAAAAAAGTAAGTGATTACATTTCTAAATTGAATGTTATCTCTTTTTATCCTGAGGATTTAGATATTGTAAAAGGTTCACCAATAGTTAGAAGAAATTTTCTAAATTTGGAGCTTAGTCAATTATATGGTAGTTATTATAAAGTCTTAAGTGACTATAATAAATTACTTAAAATCAGAAATGAGTATTTAAAAAAATTATCATCAAATATTGATATAGATAATAATTATTTTGATATTATTACTGAATATCTTATAGAAAAATCTATATTTATTTATAAAATGAGATATAAATTTATAGAAAAACTAAATAATAATGTAAATAAAATATTTAAACGATTAACTAATATTGAAAATTTTAATATTAAGTATGTTACAAATTATGAAGTTATGGATGATAATTTATTTAAAGAAAAAATGAAAGAATTATATAAAAAGAGTTTACAAAAAGAAATAAAGAATGGTTCTACACTTATTGGACCTCATAGAGATGATTTAGAATTTTATATAAACGATGATAATATTAAATCATTAGGTTCACAAGGACAAAAAAGAATGGCAGTATTATCTTTAAAGCTTGCAGAAATAGAAATATTTAAAAAATATGCTAAGACAAATCCAATACTTTTATTAGATGATGTTTTTAGTGAATTAGATATAACAAAAAGAAATAAGTTATTAACATATATAAATAAGAATATACAAACTATTATTACAACAACTGATTTAAAAAATTTAAGTGAAAAACTTATAAATAATGGTAAGATTTTTTATATTAAAGAAGGAAATATAGTAAAGGAAAAATAACACATAGGGGAGGAAAATATGGAAAATAAAGGACATTATGATGCATCCGATATTCAAGTCTTAGAAGGACTTGAAGCTGTAAGAAAACGTCCAGGGATGTATATAGGTACAACAAGTGAAAGAGGATTACACCATTTAGTGTGGGAAATAGTGGATAATGCTATAGATGAAGCACTAGCTGGTTATTGTGATGATATTGAAGTTATTATAAATAAAGATAATTCAATAACAGTAAAGGATGATGGTCGTGGTATTCCTACTGCGGTTCACCCTAAAACAGGTTTATCCACTGTAGAAACAGTTTATACAATTTTACATGCTGGTGGAAAATTTGGTGGAGGAGGATACAAAGTATCCGGAGGATTACATGGTGTAGGTGCATCTGTAGTAAATGCTCTTTCTAAATGGGTAGAAGTAAAAGTATATCAAAATGGCAAAGTATATTATATCCGTTTTGAAAATGGAGGACATACTGTAGAACCATTAAAAGTAATAGATGAATGTTCACCTGATAGAACAGGTACAACAGTAACTTTTAAACCTGATCCTGAAATATTTACTGAAACAACAGTATATAATTATGAAACATTAAAAACAAGAATTAGGGAATTAGCATTTTTAAATAAAGGACTTAGAATTATTCTTTGTGATGACAGAGACGAATTGAATCCAGTTAAAGAAGAATTTCACTACGAAGGTGGAATTAAAGCTTATGTAGAAATGTTAAATAAAAATAAAACCCCAATTCATGAACAAATAGTATATGTAAGTGGAAAAAATAATGACATATCTATAGAAGTTGCTATGCAATATAATAATGGATATAGTGAAAATGTTTATTCATTTACTAATAATATTAATACTCACGAAGGTGGAACACATGAAGAAGGTGTAAAAAGAGCTTTAACAAGAATTATCAATAATTATGCACGTAATTCTAAAATGTTAAAAGATGGAAATGATTCTTTATCAGGTGAAGATGTACGTGAAGGATTAACAATGATAATATCTTGTAAACATCCAAATCCACAATTTGAAGGTCAAACAAAAACCAAATTGGGAAATAGTGAAGTAAGAAAAATTGCAGATGATATTTTTAGTGAAGGTTTTGAAAGATTTTTATTAGAAAATCCAGAACAAGCAAAATTAATTGTGGAAAAATCAATGACAGCTGCAAGAGCAAGAGTGGCAGCTAAAAAGGCAAGAGAATTAACTAGAAGAAAAAGTGATTTAGATGTTGTTAATTTTGGTGGAAAACTTGTAGATTGTAAAGAAAAAGATCCAAGTGTATGTGAAATCTTTTTAGTCGAAGGAGATTCAGCTGGTGGATCAGCTATCAAAGGAAGAAATAGTATGACACAAGCAATTCTACCTTTAAGAGGGAAAATCCTTAATGTAGAAAAAGCAAGACTAGATAGAGCACTTTCAAATGAAGAAATAAGAACTATTATTACAGCATTTGGTACAGGAATAGGTACTGAGTTTGATTTATCAAAACTTAGATATCATAAAATAATAATAATGACCGATGCCGATGTCGATGGATCTCATATAAGAGTATTATTACTTACATTATTCTATAGATTCTTTAGACCAATAGTAGAAAATGGCTACGTATTTGCAGCTCAACCACCATTATATTGTATAAAACATGGTAAAACTATTAAATATGTTTTAAATGATGATGAAAGAGATGAATATTTAGCTTCATTAAATCCTAACACAAAATATGAAATGACTCGTATGAAAGGGTTAGGGGAAATGGACGCTGAAGAATTAAATGAAACAACAATGGATATTGAAAAAAGAATTTTAAGAAGAATAACAGTAGAAGATGTTATGGCAGCAGATGCAGCATTTACTAAATTGATGGGTGAAGAAGTAGAACCAAGAAGAAAATTTATTGAAGATAATGCAGTATATGTTAAGAATTTGGATATATAGGAGGTTTTGAAAATGGATCATAGTAGAGATAGATTACAAGAAAATAATATTGTCCAAGAAATTGAAAGTTCATTTTTGGAATACTCAATGAGTGTAATTGTAGCAAGAGCATTACCAGATTTAAGAGATGGGTTAAAACCTGTACATAGAAGAATATTATATTCAATGTATGAATCAGGTTATACTCCAGATAAACCTCATAAAAAAAGTGCTAGAATTGTTGGGGATGTAATGGGTAAATACCATCCACATGGTGACTCATCAATATATGAAGCAATGGTAAGAATGGCTCAAGATTTTAGTTATCGTTATATGTTAGTAGATGGACATGGTAACTTTGGTAATATTGAAGGATATGGTGCAGCAGCAATGCGTTATACTGAATCAAGATTATCAAAAATATCATTAGAATTATTAAGAGATATAAATAAAAATACTGTTAATTTTAGTCCAAACTTTGATGAATCTGAAAAAGAACCTGATGTACTACCATCTAAGTTTCCTAATATATTAGTAAATGGTACTATGGGTATTGCCGTTGGTATGGCTACAAATATTCCACCACATAATTTAGGTGAAGTAATAGATGGTTGTGTTGCATATATAGATAATCAAGAAATAGATACTATTGGTTTAATGCAATATATTAAAGGTCCTGATTTTCCAACAGGTGGTATTATTTTGGGAAATAGTGGAATTAAAAAAGCTTATGATACAGGAAAAGGTAGTATAACTATTCGTAGTAAAGCTACTATAGAAGAAAAAAATGGAAGAAATTACATAATAATAGATGAAGTTCCATATGGTGTAAATACTTTAGAATTAAAAAATAAAGTTGCAGAACTTGTACATAATAAAACTATAGATGGAATATCAGATTATCATACAGATTTAAAAAATGGTGTAAAAATCACTATAACTTTAAAGAAAGATGCAAATCCACAAGTAGTTTTAAATAATTTATATAAACATACGTCTTTTCAAATTAATTTTGGTATAATTTTCTTAATGCTAGATAATGGTGTTCCAAAAACATTAGGATTAAAAGATATAATATCAAAATATATTGATCATCAAAGAGAAATAATTATAAGAAGAACAAAATTTGATTTAGATAAAGATGAAAAAAGAGTACATATATTAGAAGGATTAAAAATAGCTTTAGATAATATAGATGAAGTTATTAAAATTATCAAGGCTGCTAAAAGTGATGAAGAAGCTAAAAATAAGTTAACAAGTAGATTCGGATTAACTGATGCTCAAACTGATGCAATTTTAGAAATGAAATTACGTAGATTAACTGGCTTAGAAAGAGATAAGATAGAAGCTGAATTAGCTGCATTATTAGCAGAAATAGCATATTTAAAAGAAATATTAGCAAGTGATAAACTTGTTTATGAAATAATTAAGAAAGAATTATTAGAAATAAAAAATAAGTATGCAGATGAAAGAAGAACAACAATAGATATGACAGCAATTGATTATATAGAAGATGAATCTTTAATTCCAGTTGAAGATAGCGTTATAACATTAACTAATAATGGTTATATCAAGAGAATGACAAGTGATACATATAAAACCCAAAATCGTGGTGGTGTTGGAATTAAAGGTATGGCTACAAATGAAGAAGATTTTGTAAAAGACTTAATAAATACAACAACACATGACTATGTATTATTCTTTACAAATAAAGGTAGAGTATATAGGATCAAAGGATACGAAATACCATCATTTAGTAGACAATCTAAAGGTTTACCAATAATTAACTTATTATCTTTAGATCAAGATGAAAAAGTAAAAGTTATGTTAAAGGTAACAAATGAAGACAATAATAAGTTTGTGTTATTTTGTACACAAAAAGGCTTAATTAAGAAAACACCTATCAGTGAATTTGAAAATATTCGTACTAATGGTAAAATTGCAATTACTTTAAAAGAAGATGATCAACTAATATCAGTAAATTTAACAACAGGAGAAGATGAAATTTTAATAGCATCATCAAATGGTAGAATGGTTAGATTTAATGAAAAAGAATTAAGAATCATGGGAAGAACAGCATCTGGAGTACGTGGTATAAACTTAGGTTCTGAAATATGTGTTGGTTGCGAAGTTACTTCAGAAAATTCAGAAGTATTAGTAGTAACTGAAAAAGGATACGGAAAGAAAACTAATGTCGATGAATATAGATTAACTCATAGAGGCAGTAAAGGTGTAAAAGCACTAAATATAACTGACAAGAACGGTAAATTGGTATCATTTAAATTAGTAAAATCAAACGAAGATTTAATAATAATTACAAATAATGGAGTTGTTATTAGAATGGACATTGATCAAATTTCTCAAACAGGTAGAGTTGCACAAGGTGTAAGGTTAATTAACTTAAAAGAAGAAAACACTGTATCAAACGCTACATTAGTTCAAAAAGATATAGTAGAAGAAGAAACTAATACAAATTAGTTTCTTTTTATTTATATAAAATACAATAAAATGTTCCACGTGAAACATATAAGTAATAAATAATGAATATTCCACGTGAAACATATAAGTGATAAATAATGAATGTTCCACGTGAAACATACAAGTGATAAATAATAAATGTTCCACGTGAAACATATAAATGATAAATAATGGATGTTCCACGTGAAACATATAAATGATAAATAATGGATGTTCCACGTGAAACATATAAAACAATTATATTTTATTATTAAAATGCAAATTCAATTAAAATATATTGCAAATTTATAATAAATTTAATATAATCATATTGCACAACATTTATGTTTTTAACCAGGTCAGGATCGGAAGATAGCAGCCAAAAAACCTCTAAATGTGTGTGCTTTTTTATTATATAGGTGATAAATATGGAAAAATATATGAAAATTGCTATAGAAGAAGCAAAAAAAGCTGCAAATAATGGTGATATACCAGTTGGAGCAGTTATCGTAAAAAATGAAAAAGTAATTTCTGTTGCCCATAATGAAAAAGAAAAAAATAATAGTCCACTGGATCATGCTGAAATGATAGCTATAAAAAATGCATGTAAAAAATTGAATACTTGGCATTTAGATGATTGTGAATTATATGTAACAATGGAACCATGTATGATGTGTGCAGGAGCTTTGATTCAAAGTAGAATAAAAAAGGTTATATATGGTGTAAATAATGAAAAATTTGGACATATAGAAAGCATAGAAAAATTGTTATCAAATAAAAACTTAAATCATAAAGTAATTGTAGTAAGTAAAATATGTGAAAATGAAATAAGAAACATGTTAAAAAGTTTCTTCATAGATAAGAGAAAATAAGATTTCCTTATCTTTTTTTTAACATGTAAATATGGTATAATTATAAAGCATGAGGTGATAAGATGTATCAAGTATTATATAGAAAATATCGTCCAAAAACTTTACAAGAAGTTGCCGGTCAAGATATTGTAGTAAAAATATTAAAAAATAGTTTAAAGAATGATAAGTTGTCACATGCATATTTATTTAGTGGCCCAAGAGGAACTGGTAAAACTAGTATTGCTAAAATATTAGCTAGAGTTATAAATTGCAGTAATCCTGTTGATTATAGTCCATGTAATAAATGTGTTAGTTGTACACAAAAAAATAATGTGGATATTATAGAAATAGATGCTGCTTCTAATAATGGAGTAGATGAAATAAGAGAATTAAAAAATAAAATAAATTTGGTGCCATCTTTTGGAAAATATAAAATATATATAATAGATGAAGTACATATGCTAAGTATAGGAGCTTTTAATGCCTTATTAAAAACATTAGAAGAGCCGCCAGCTCACGCAATGTTTATTTTAGCTACAACAGAGCCTCATAAAATACCTGTAACAATATTATCAAGATGTCAAAGATTAGATTTTAAAAAAATAAGTGAAGAATCAATATTTAAAAGATTAAATGAAATAGTAGAAAAAGAAAAAATAAATATTGATCCAAAAGCAATAAAGGAAATAGCTAGATTGTCTGATGGTGGTATGCGTGATGCCATAAGTATGTTAGATCAGGCATCATCTTATTCTAATGATAAAATAGAACTTACTGATATATATGAAATAAATGGTATAATAACAAAAAAAATGATGAATGAATTTTTACTAGATTTATTTAATTCAAATTTATTAGAAATTTTGAATCTATTAGACACATATAATAACAATGGCAAAAATTTAGTAAAATTATTTGAAGAAATAATGTTATATATGAAAAATATTTTGATATATAAGTATGCACCTGATTATTTTGTTAATAAAAATGAAAAAGTTGATGATTACGAAGCAATTTCTTCATTAGTAGATGAAAAAAAATTAACGTATGCAATCAAAGAATTTTCAAATGTATTAAGTGAATTAAAATATAGTAATAATCCTAAACTTCAAATAGAATTAGTTATTATAAAAATAATGGATTCACTAAAAAAAGATGAAGTTATAAATGAAGGTGATACTAATACTAAACCTTCGCTAGTAGAAGAAAAGGTAAAAAAAGAAGAAATAACAGAAGAAGCAAAAAATAATATTGATGTTACTGATACTAAAAAAGAAGAATCTAAAGAAAACTCAAATGAAGCAACTTCAGAAGAGTCTTTAGTATCTAATACTAAAATAGATGAAAGTAAAAATAATATAGAAGAGGTAAAAGAAGAAAAGAAAATATTTAGTAAAGTTAAAACAAAAGAAGAAGTTTTTGAAAAATTTAAAGAGTTAAGAATAAATAATACTCTAAGTAAATTTAATAAAAAATTAACAACATTACTTAAAGAAAATATTATTTCTTCAAAAGAAAAAATATATGAATTTGAAAATAGAGAATTATTATCATTAGTTTTTGATGCAGAAGTTAAAGCAGCAAGTGATGAAAATGTTATATTTTTATTTGATGATAATAAATTGAGTGACTATTTTAATGAAAATATATTTGAAATAGAAGATATATTAGAACAATTATTAAATAAAAATTATAAAATAATCTCTGTTGATAAAGATTTATGGAATAATATAAAGAAAGAATTTAATAGTAAAGCAAAAGAATATATATATGAATCTGATGATTCTATAATAAAACAATTAAAAGAAAATAATGTTAGTGAACAAGATGACATTACCGATATATTTGGTGAAATTGTTGTCTATAATTAGAAAGAGGGAAAATTATGAATATTCAAGCAATGATGAAACAAGCACAAAAATTACAAAAAGAAATGATGAGTTCAAAGGAAGAAATAGATAAAACAGTATTTACTGCTAGTCAATCATTTGTAACAGTAGAGGTAATGGGAAATAAAGAAATTAAATCCATCAAAATAGATACTGATAGTTTAGAAAAAGATGATATTGAAATGTTAGAGGATATGCTTTTAGTGGCAATAAACGACGCAATAAAGCAAATTGATAAGGAAACTGAAAAGAAGCTAGGTAAATATACACAAGGAATGCCAGGTTTATTTTAATGAACTATCCAGAAACAATAAGAAATTTAATAGAATGTTATAAAAAATTACCTGGAATAGGTGAGAAGACAGCCGAAAGGTATGCTTTAGCATCTTTAAATCTAGATGAAGATACAATAAATTTATTTTCAAATTCACTTATTGATGTTAAAACTAAAATAAAAAAGTGTGTAAAATGTAATAGCTTTTCAGAAGATGAGTTATGTGAAATTTGTAAAAATAAGAAAAGAAATCATAAGACCATATGTGTGGTAGAAGAAGCTAAAAATGTTATTCTATTTGAAAAAATTGGTATATATGATGGATTATACTATGTTCTTGAAGGATTAATATCACCACTTGAAGGAATTGATCCAGATAAAATTAAAATATCAAAATTATTAGAAAGAATAAATGAAGAAAAAATAGAAGAAGTTATAATAGCAGTGAAACCTAGTATTGAAGGTGAAACTACAGCTTTATATATAACTAGAATGCTTAAAGATACAGGTGTTAAAGTATCAAAAATAGCTCATGGAGTGCCTCTTGGTGCAGAAATGGAATATTTAGATTCATTAACATTAGAAGTAGCTTTAGAAAATAGAAATATTATTTCTTCATAAAAAATATGTAGCCTCATAAATTTAATTGAGGTGACATATGAAAAAAATTACTAAAGTAATAAAAAAAATAATATTTAGTGTACTTATTCTATATAGTTATAACTTACTAGCAAAATCAATGAATTTAATAATACCCATAAATTTTGTTACTGTAGGAGCATTAACTATATTTGGTGTACATTCATTATTTTTTTTAATAGCATTATTGTTTATATGTTTTTAAGGAGTTAATATGTTAGATGATTACAAAGATTTACAAAAAATAAGTTATAGAATTTTAAAAAATACAGTTAGTAATAATAAAAGCTCACATGCATATTTATTTGAAACTAATGGGTATAGTAAAGGATTAGATTTTGCAATTTCTTTTGCAAAGTATTTACTTTGTCCATATCATTATACAAACTCTTTAAAATGTAATAATTGTTTTCAATGTGAACAAATTGATAGTGGAAGCTTTGGTGAATTAAAAATAATAGATTCTGATGGTCAATGGATAAAGAAAGAACAATTAATTGATTTAAAAGAAGAATTTAGTAAGAAATCTATAAATGGCAAACAAAAAGTATATATAATAAATAATGCTGATAAATTAAATGTGGCTTCATCTAATTCATTATTAAAATTTTTAGAAGAACCAGAAGATAATATTGTGGCAATATTACTAGTTAATAATAGATTTCAATTATTAAATACAATATTATCAAGATGTCAAATATTATCTTTAAATAATATTAGAAATACAGATAATATGTATGAAGCTATTGCAGAAATATTATATAATGATAAAACTAAAATAGAAGAATATAAAAATGACGAAAATAATATTGAGAAAGTAGACAATATTATTAAATATATAGTTTATTATGAAAAAAATGGATTTAATAAAACATATATAAATATTCAAAAGTTACTAAAATCTTATAATTATGATAAAATAGAAACATTTGAAATAATTATAAATTTTTATAAAGATGTAATTAACTATAAATTAAATAGAAAATTAGATATTTTTTCAAGTAAAGAAAAAGATATAAAATTAGTAAGTGAACTTAATAATCTTGATAATATAGTATCTAAAGTAAGCTTATATATTAAATTAAAAGAAACAATAAAATATAATGTTAATAATAATTTACTTATGGACAAGTTATTGATTGAATTAGGAGGACTTGAAAATGATAGAAGTAATAGGTGTTAGTTTTAAAGAAAAAGGTAGAATATATTATTTTTTACCATGTGATTTAAATCTTAAGAAAAATGTAACAGTAATAGTTGAAACAGAAAAAGGTCTTCAATTTGGCAAAGTAGTTACAGAATTAATTAGAGTTGATAAAAATGCATATAAGCTACCATTAAAAAACATTGTAAGAATAGCATCAAAAAAGGATTTTGATCAGCATAAAAAGAATATAAATGATTCTAAAATAGCTCTAAAAAAATGTCGGGAAATAGTTAAAAATGATAAGATAGATATGAACATAATAGATGCTTCTTATACATTTGATCGTGATCAACTTATTTTTAATTTTATAGCAGATAACAGAGTTGACTTTAGAGATTTAGCTAAAAAGTTAGCAACATTATATAAAACTAGAATAGAACTTAGACAAGTTGGTGTAAGAGATAAAGCTAAAGAAATAGGCGGATATGGTAGTTGTGGTAGAGAATTTTGTTGTTCAAAATTCTTAAATGACTTTGACTCTGTATCTATAAATATGGCAAAAAATCAAGGGTTAGCGCTTAATCCAACAAAAATAAATGGTTGCTGTGGTAGACTTTTATGTTGTTTAAAGTATGAAAATGATGTTTATACTGAATGTTCAAAAGATTTACCAAAATTAGGAAAAAATATAACTATACTAGAAGGAACTGGTAGAGTTATAGCTGTAGATATATTAAATAAAACATTCAAAGTAGATATTAAAGATAAAGGAATAATAGAAGTTAAAAAGTGAAAAATTATATATTTGGTTATCCTGATTTATATGTGTATCAAAATGATGATTTATTTAAAATGTCATTAGACTCAGTATTACTTTCTAATTTTGTTACATTAAAGAAAAGTGGTTTGATATTAGATATAGGAACTGGTAATGCACCTATTCCTATAGTATTATCTAGGAAAACTAATTCCAAAATTATAGGTGTAGAAATACAAAAAGATATCTATGAGTTAGCGGTTAAATCAGTTTTTATAAATAATCTAGATAATAGGGTAGAACTATTAAATAAAGATATAAAAGAAGTTTATAAAGAATTTAGATCAGATAGTTTTGATACAATAGTTTCTAATCCACCGTATTTTAAAGTAACAGAAAATATTAACGAAAAAGATTCTTTTAGTATAGCAAGACATGAGATATTTTTAACTATAAGTGATATAATTTCTATAAGTAAAAAATTATTAAAAAATAAGGGTAATTTAGCGATTGTGATAAGGCCTGATAGGTTAATTGAAATAATAGAACTTATGAGAAAAAATAATATAGAGCCTAAAAGAATAAAATTTATATATCCAAAACTAGGTAAGGAATCAAATATAATGCTTATCGAAGGCATTAAAAATGGTAAACCTGGTTTAAAGGTTTTAGATCCTTTATATGTTTATCAAAATAATGAATATAGTAAAGATTTATTAAATTATGTGAGGTGATAGTATGTCTCAAAAGAGTTATGATGGTAGTCCTACTTTATATTTAGTTCCAACTCCAATAGGAAATATGGATGATATTACAATTAGGGCAATAAATACTTTAAAAAATGTTGAAGCAATTTTTTCTGAAGATACTAGAGTTACAGGAATTTTGTTAAAATATTTTGATATAAAGAAAAAGCTAATTTCTAATTATGAATATAATGAAAGTAAAAATTTAGATTTAGCTATAAAATATTTAGAAGAAGGTAAAGATATAGCACTTGTAAGTGATGCTGGTTCACCAATTATAAGTGATCCTGGATTTGAAATGGCTAAATATGTTATTTCAAAAGGTTATAATGTAGTAGCTCTACCAGGTGCAACCGCTTTTGTGCCAGCTCTCTCTACTTCTTCTATAAATCCAATGCCATTTTTATTTTATGGTTTTTTAAATAGCAAAGAATCAAAAAGAAAAAAAGAACTATTAGAATTAAAAGACATAAAATATACAATAATTTTTTATGAAGCTTCACATAGAATTTTAGAAACAATAGATAATATTCGGGAAATAATGGGTGATAGATACATTAGTATTTCCCGGGAAATATCAAAAAAGTATGAACAAGTATATAGAGGGACTTGTAGTGAAGTATTAGATATGTTACAAGAGTTAAAAGGTGAGTTTGTTATTGTAGTACAATACCAAAAGAGTGAAAGTGTTGATAACACACTAAGTATCAAAAATCATGTGGAAAAGTATATTTCATTGGGTTACAAGACTATGGATGCAATAAAAGCAGTAAGTAAAGATAGAAATATTCCAAAGAGTGAAGTATATAGTGAGTACCATAGGGAGGATTTATGAAGTTAATAGTAGGTTTGGGAAATCCTGGCAAAGAATATGAAAACACTCGTCATAATGCAGGATTTATGATGATAGATTATTATGCAAGTCAAAATGGTATAACAAAATTTAAAGAATTTAAAAATGGATTATATGCAGAAATAAATTCCCCTGAAAAAGTTATTTTGTTAAAACCATTAAGTTATATGAATTTATCTGGAGAAGTAATAAGATCTTATGTAAATTATTTCAAAATAAATTTAGATGATATATTAGTTATACATGACGATATGGATATAAAGACAGGTAATGTAAAATTAAAATTTGAAGGATCGGCAGCAGGGCATAATGGTATTAAGAACATAATTGAAAATTTGCATACAGATAAATTTAAAAGAATTAAGGTAGGAATTTCCAAAAATAATATTGAACAAGTTGCATATGTTATTGGAAAATTTAGTAAAGAGGAAATGCAAAAATTGGATGATGTAAAAATAATGGTTAATAATATAATAGATGATTATTTAAAAATGGATTTTGAAAAAGTAATGAGTAAATATAATAAGAAAAATATATGAGGTTATTATGTTTGAAAATTTATTTGTAAAAAGTAATAATAAAGATATAGTTGGTTTAAATGATGAATTAAAATGTATATATGTATGGAATTTGTTAAAAAGTAATTCCATACTTTTTGTCGTTGACTCATTATATGAAGCTACTAATTATTATCAAGCATTACAAAATTATACAGATAAAGTTTTATTTTTTCCTATGGATGATTTTTTAACTAGTGAAGCTCTTGCAATATCACCTGAATTAAAAACAACTAGAATAGAAACATTAAGAGAATTAGAAAAAAAAGAAAACAAAATAGTAGTAACTAATTTAATGGGATATTTAAGATATTTGCCAAAAAAAGAAGTCTTTCTAAAAAAGAAAATAACTCTTAAAAAGAACCAAGATTATAGTATAAAAGATTTGATAGAAAAATTATATGGATATGGTTATACTAAAGAAACTATTGTAAATAAAACTGGGGAAATAGCTGTTAGAGGATATGTATTGGATATATTTCCCACAGATAGTGAAAACCCTATAAGAATAGAATTTTTTGGAGATACTATTGATGAAATAAAAGTATTTGATGTTAATACACAGTTAACTATTAGAAAAATAGATGAAATAGAAATAAATCCTAATACAGAATTTTTAACAGAAGATAATGTTGATTCATTTGATAAAAAATATTATGAATTACCAAATTATACAAATGTTGTAAATATATCAAAATACTTTGATAATATTATAACCATATATGATGACTTAGATAAAATTAAACAATCCTATGAACTTTTAACAGATGAAATTTTAAATTATAACAAAAGTATTGATGGTGATCCTAATAGAAAATATATGTTTAATCTAGAAGAACTTATCGATTCAAAATATATTAACTTCTCATCATTTGATAATAAACGTGAAACAGGAGAAGTATATTCATCATTTGATATTGAACCATTTAGAGGAAATAAAGAAGAAATAAATAATAGATTAAATAAATATTTAAAAAATAATACAGTTATTATATGTGTTTCTAATAGATATAAAGCTAATAAAATAATTGATGATTTAGAAAATGATAATATAGTATTAACAAATGAAAGTAATATAGATCCATTAAAAATAAATATTATAATAAAAAATATAACAAAAGGATTTAATTATAATAAGTATATTGTAATTAGTGAAAGTGAAATTTTTAATAAAAAAGTAGATAAAGTTAATTATAAAACTAACTTTAGAATGGGAAGTAAAATAAAAGACATAACAAAATTACAAAATGGTGATTATGTTGTTCATAATACTTATGGCATAGGTATATATAGAGGTATAAAAACATTAAATAAAAGTGGTCTTAATAAAGATTATTTATGTTTAGAATACTATAATAATGATAAATTATATATTCCTGTGGAAAATATTGATTTAATAAGTAAATATGCATCAAAAGAGGGGTCTGTACCAAAAATAAATAAATTAAATAGTGCTGAATGGGAAAAAACTAAATTAAGAGTAAAGAAAAGAATTGAAAATATAGCAGCAGAATTACTAGTCCTTTATGCCAAAAGAGAAGCTAGTGTAGGTTATGCATTTAAAAAAGATAATGATTTACAATTAGAATTTGAAAAAGAATTCGAATATAATGAAACTGTTGATCAAATTAAAGCTATAGATGCTGTAAAGAAAGATATGGAATCTATCATTCCTATGGATAGACTTATATGTGGTGATGTAGGTTATGGCAAAACAGAGGTAGCATTTAGAGCAATGTTTAAAGCAGTATCATCTGGCAAACAGGTTGCATTACTATGTCCTACAACTATTTTATCTACGCAACATTATCAAAATGCGATTATGAGATTTAAATCATTTCCCGTAAATATAGAAGTAATAAATAGATTTGTAACACCTAAAAAAATCAAGGAAATTATATCAAAATTGAAAGATGGTAAAATAGATATTTTAATAGGAACACATAGATTACTTAGTAACGATATTGTTTTTAAAGATTTAGGCCTTTTAATTGTAGATGAAGAACAACGATTTGGTGTAAAGCATAAAGAAAGAATAAAAGAACTTAAAAATAATATTGATATTTTAACTTTATCAGCAACACCAATACCTAGAACTTTGCAAATGTCATTAACTGGAATAAGAAGCTTATCTTTAATAGAAACACCACCATGTAATAGATATCCAGTTCAAACATATGTTATAAGAGAAAATAAACAAATTATAAAAGATGCAATATATAAAGAAATTTGTAGAAATGGCCAAGTATTTATTTTATATAATAATACATATGAAATGGATACTAAAGTAAGTGAAATAAGTTCTCTTGTTCCAAACGCTAAAGTAATTGGGGCTCATGGTAAAATGAGCAAAACAGAATTAGAAGATATAATGTTTAAATTTTCTAATAAAGAATATGATGTACTCGTATGTACTACTATAATCGAAACAGGGATAGATATTCCAAGTGCTAATACACTTATTGTTATAGATGCCGATAGATTTGGGTTATCGCAACTATATCAACTTAGAGGTAGAGTTGGAAGAAGTAATAAAATAGCTTATTGTTACTTAATGTATAATCCAGCTAAAATATTAAGTGAAATAGCAATTAAAAGATTAAATACAATAAAAGAATTTACAGAACTTGGTAGTGGATTTTCTATAGCAATGAGGGATTTATCAATAAGAGGAGCAGGAGACATATTAGGTAGTGAACAAGCAGGATTTATTGATACTGTGGGTATTGAAATGTTTACAAAATTATTAAATGATGAAATATTAACTTTAAAAGGTGAAAAGAAAGATAATAAGCCTGAAGAAGCTCAACCATTAGTAGAAGTTGATACTGCTGTATCAGATGATTACGTAGTAGATGAAGATTTGAAGATAGAAATTCATAAGAAAATAAATTCTATAGATAGTTATGAAAAACTGTTAAGTGTTAAAGAAGAGTTAGAAGATAGGTTTGGAAAATTAAATGATAATATGATAATTTATATGCATGAAGAGTGGTTCGATAAATTAGCCAGATCATTAAATATAAATAATATTAAACAAAATAAAAATAATATTGAAATTATTATAGATCCTATAACTACAAATAAAATAAATTGTCAAAATGTATTTATGGATTCATTAAAGTTAGGAAAAATGTTTAAATTTAATTTAAAAAACAAACGATTTATTATAACTCTTGATACTACAAATTTAGATAAACACTTTATATATTATTTGATATATATTGTTGAAATTATTAAGGAAAATATGAAATAGACAACAATTGGGAAATATTTCCCAAAAATTGTTGTTTTTATTTTTTATTTATAGTATTATATATATAGATAAAAGAATAGAAGGGAGAATAATTATGGAAGCTGAAAAACAAGTTCAAAATTTACCTTTAGAAGATGTGCTACCTAATAGATTTCAACCAAGAATAAAATTTAGTGAAGAATCTATAGAAGAATTAGCAAATTCTATAAAGGAACATGGAGTTATTCAACCTATTGTTGTAAGAAGAATAGGTGATAAGTACGAAATTATAGCGGGTGAAAGAAGATATAAAGCTAGTCAATTAGCAGGAAAGGATACTATACCAGCTATAATAACTAATTTAGACGATAATGATAGTGCTGAAATAGCATTACTTGAAAATATTCAAAGAGAAAATTTAACTCCAATTGAAGAAGCAATATCTTATAAAAAAATTCTTGATATGGGGTATACTCAAGAAGCATTAGCTAAAAAAATTGGTAATAAGCAATCTACTATTGCAAATAAAGTTAGATTATTAAATTTAACTGATGAAGTCCAAGAAGCATTATTAGAAAATAAAATTTCTGAAAGACATGCAAGATCACTTTTAAGAGTGACCGATCCAACTTTGCAAGTTTTAATGTTAGGACAAATTATAAAAGGAAGATATACAGTAAGAAAAACTGATGAAGAAATCGAAAAATTATTAAAAGGGGAATTAAATATGAGTGATAATAATGAAATGAAAACAATAATTCCTACTTCTAAAATATATGAAGAAGAGCCACAACAAGTAGTAATACCTAAGATAGAAGAAGTAACACCTGTGGTTGCTCCAGAAATAAAACCAGTAGTAGAAGTAGCGCCTGTACCAGTTGAAATAGAAGAAAAGGTAGAAGTACCTAAAATAGAACAAAAAATCGAAAATAAAGATCCATATGATACTAAATTTTTAGAAAAAGAAACTTTTGTAAATATGCCTATGCATAATATACCTACAGAAAGACCATATGGTGAAAATAGTGAATTTAGAGATGGAAAATATTTCAATATAGCAACACCAGATGTACAACCTACATCAAACGATACAACATTTGATGATATTTTCAAAAATGATATAGAATTAAAAAATAGCAATATTCCAGTAGAAAAAGTAGATGAAGAAATAAAACCAACAATGCCTATGTTTGATTTTTCTAATTCTACACCACTTGATAATATTGAAACAGTAAGTTTTGGTAGTGATGTTCCTATTGCTGGTCAAACTACTATAACTCCATTAACAGAATTACCAGATGTAGAAGATTTAGCAGCAATAACAGAAAATATTCCAACATTAGAAGAAATGCAATTAAATTTAAGTGATCATATGCCAGTAATGGAAAATAATAATTTAGAAGTTAATCCTATAGTAGAACCTAGTGAACCCCCAGTAGTAGAAGAATTAACTCCAGTATCACCAGTTATAGAACCAGTTGCTCCAGTTATGGACACATCAGTAGTACCAACATTTAATCCAGTGGTAGAAAATATAGCTGCAGAAATTCCAGTTGCACCTGTAATTGAAACTCCAGTAATGGAAGTAACAGAACCTACAAATGCAGCAGTTTCTAATGATTTATCAAGTATTTCCCAAGAAATACCAACAATAGAACCAAGCGTATCTGCTATACCTAATCCAGTAGAAGAATTAAATACATTAGAAAGTGCACCAATAATGGAAGAACCAACAATACAACCATTAACAGAATTACCAGATGTAGAAAACTTAGCAGCTGTAACAGAAAATATTCCAACATTAGAAGAAATGCAATTAAATTTAAATGATCATATGCCAGTAATGGAAAATAATAACTTAGAAGTTAATCCTATAGTAGAAACTAATGAAACACCAGTGTTAACTGAAGCGTCACCAGTAGTAGAAAAATTAACTCCAGTATCACCAGTTATAGAACCAGTTATGGATACACCAGTAGTACCAACATTTAATCCAGTTGTAGAAAATATAGCTCCTGAAAATCCAACTACGCCTGTAATTGAAACTCCAGTAATGGAAGTAACAGAACCTACAAATGCAGCAGTTTCTAATGATTTATCAAATATTTCCCAAGAAATACCAACATATAATATTCCAACATTTGATCCAGATAATGGAACTACAATGACTACAGTTAGTGAAGATGTTACTCCATTAGTTAATGATGTAGCTCCAGTAGTAGAAGAAACAAGTGTAGTAGAAGAAGCTCCAAATATAAAATTACCATTTGATGGTGATACGTTAAATAATCTTAAAAATGAATTTGTTAATATGCTTAAGACTAAAGGATTTAATGTAAATGTTGATGATATGGATTTTGCTGATAGTTATAAGTTAATATTTACTATTGAAAAATAAATTATTTAAAGAAAAAATTAATATATTATAAAAATGAAATAAATCCACATGTTAGATGGAATGGATGAAACTAGTCAAGTTTATTTTAAATGACTAGTTTTTTATATGTTAGTATGTTATGCTTTAATATAGAAGGAGGGAATATGAAAAAGAAAGGTTTTACATTAATAGAGCTCTTAGCAGTAATAGTAATACTAGCAGTAATAGCAGTAATAGCAACCCCTGCAGTATTAAATATTATAGAAGACTCTAAAAAATCAGCAGCAGAAGCAAGTGCAAGAAGTATAACTAGTGCAGCAAAAACACATTATATGCAAAATATAATGGAAAATAAGTCAAACTCTAATGTTGATTTAAGCACTGGTACATTAAAATATGATGGAGAACAAGCTAAAAAAGGATTACTTAGTTATGATGCAAATGGTAATGTAAGTGGTAAAATGTATATATCAGGTTACTGTGTAGAAGTAAGTGTTGATGGAAATGTTACAAGCACTAAAACAAATGAAAGTGAATGCGATATAGACGTTCCACAAGTAACAACATACGCAAATGGTACAGTAGTATACTATAATCCAGTAACAAATACTAAATGCACAAGCTCTGAAGCAGTAAGCACTACAGGAACTAAGACAGGATGTATGAGATGGTATACATTTAATGATGAAGGAACTAATACAGTTAACTTACTATTAGATCATAATACAACAGTAGAAGTTAAATGGGTAACAAAAGCAGATTATATTGAAGCAGGTGGAACAGAAACAGAATGGGGAGAATATGGAAATAATAGTAAAGGACCAATTACATTATTAAAACAACTAAAAAATGATACAAGCACATGGAACAAAAGTATAAATGCTAGACTAATAGAAGCAAGTGAAATAGCTACTATAACAGGATATCCAAATTGGGACAATAATTTTTATTACTTCCATACAAATTCAACTACAGAATACAAAGGAGCAGCAGGAACAAATAAATATGCATGGTTATTTGATAATACATATGATTGTACAACATACGGATGTAATGTGGCTGATTCTAGTACTTATGGATACTGGACAAATACTGCATATTCCGGCGATTCTTATGAAGCTTGGCACGTGTGGCGCTCTGGCGATTTGGGCAAATTCATCGCGGATTATTCAGGCGACATCGGTGTACGCCCAGTTATCACTGTCTCAAAATCTATCATCTCCTAAGTACTAACAAATATGAGATAGAAGCCACATATTTGAAAAACAAGGGGAAAATGAGTGAGAATAGAATAACTGTCTAAAATAAAAAAAGAACATGAACAAGTGTAAAAACATTCTAATTTTTGTAAGTGGGCGAACACCTGCTCGTAGAGGAACACAAAGTGTTCTTTTTTGTTATATGATATAATTCTTTTTTTATTAACTTTTATATTTTTAAAATATATAGTATAATATTAATGTTATTTGGAGGTGTGTTATGAAAATAATATTTACTCAAGATGTAAAAAAACAAGGTAAAAAAGGTGAAATCAAAGAAGTAAAGGATGGTTTCGCTAATTACTTAATTCAACAAAAAGTGGCTGTAGTAGCTAGTGATGTTAATTTAGGTAGACTAGAAAGAGCTAATGCTAATAAAAAAGCAATGGATGATATGAATAGAGAATTAGCTCAAAAAGAAAAAGCTAAAATTGAAAAAATTACTTTATCATTCCCTGTAAAAACTGGTGAACAAGATAGAGTATTTGGAAGTATAAGTGTAAAACAAATAGTAAGTGAACTTAAAAATAAAGGTTTTGATATTGATAAAAAAAGTATTAAAATTACTTCACCAATAAATTCACTTGGTTTTCATAATGTAGAAATTGAATTATATAAAGATGTTGTTGCTACATTAAAAGTAGAATTACAAAAGGTGAAATAATGGAAAAAGTAATGCCTCATAGTTTAGAAGCAGAACAAGCAGTTTTGTGTTCTATGTTTTTATCAAAATATGCATTAAATAATGCTTCTGAAAATTTAGTAATGGAAGATTTTTATTTTGATAAAAATGCTAAAATATTTAAAGTAATGACTGACTTACATGAAAAAAATGTGGCAATTGATGTTACTACTGTTACAAATGAACTAAATACTAAGGAATGGCTAGCACAAGCAGGTGGAGTTGAATATTTAAGTGAAATTGTTACCAGTTTAGCAACAGCTGCAAATGTAGATGAATATATAAATATTGTTCATGAAAAAGCTTTACTTAGAAAGCTTATAAATGAAAGTACTAATATTATTACTGATGCTTATAATGCAAAGGATGAAGTAAATGATTTATTAGATAGTGCTGAAAAGAAAATCTTAAATGTAGTTAAAAATAGAAGAAGTAGTGAATTTAAGAAAATTCAAGAAGTTCTATTTAAGACTCAAAGTGATTTGGAATTTTTATCTAAAAATAAGGGTGATATTACAGGTCTTGCAACTAATTTTAGTGATTATGATAGATTAACTAAAGGATTACATCCTAATGAACTTATTATTTTAGCTGCTCGTCCAGGTGTTGGTAAAACAGCATTTGCTCTTAACTTAGCTACTAATGTTGCTATGAATTCAAATAGTACTGTTGCTATTTTTACTTTGGAAATGGCTGCAGAACAACTTGCTATGCGTATGATTTCTTCTATTGGAAAAATAGAAATGAATAAACTTAAAAGTGGTAATTTAGCTCATGAAGATTTAAAAAGATTTAATGAGGCTATTAGTAGACTTGCTGAAACTAAAATGTATATAGATGATACAGCTGGTATTACTATTGGAGAAATAAGAAGTAAGTGTCGTAGATTAGCATCTAGTCCAGATGGACTTAGTCTAGTTATAATCGATTATTTAACTTTAATTCAAGGTAGTAGTAGGTATTCTGGTAATAGACAACAAGAAGTATCTGAAATTTCTAGATCACTTAAAACAATGGCTCTAGAACTTGGAGTACCTGTTATTGCCTTAGCTCAATTATCTAGAAATGTTGAAGGAAGAGAAAATAAAAGACCAATTCTTAGTGATTTAAGAGAATCAGGTTCTATTGAACAAGATGCCGATATTGTTGCATTTTTATACAGAGATGATTATTATGCAGATGATAAATCAAATCCTACAAGTGATATAGAACTTATAATTGCTAAACATCGTAGTGGTCCACCAGGAACTATTAACTTGAAATTCCAAAAGAATTTTAGTAACTTTGTTAATGTTGTCTTAGAAAATGAATAGGTGATGATTTTGAAGAAAGTAATTTTAATAATATTTTTAATGCTTTTTTCTATATTTTTTCTAATATTTACTTATAATAGTGCTAGTACTAAAAGACCTAGGCTTTTATATCAAGTATATTTAGATGATCAAATTATTGGAAAGATAGAATCGAAAAAAGAATTAGAGAGTTACTTTGAAAAAGAAGGTAAAAAAATAAAGAAAACTCTTTTAGAATATACTGAAGATATCGAAAAACAAGAAGATATAGTACTAATAAATTCTTTAGTTGATTCAAAAAAGAGTATAGAAAAGATTTTAGAATATATAAACGTAGAACATCCAAATGTTTCTAGTGATGTTTTAAATATAATTAAGTCTTCTACTATAGAAAATTTAAAAGCTAATTTGGATAAAATAGCTTTAAGTAGTGAAGAAGAAGAATATAAGAAAAAATATATTGAAGATTATAGTATTTTTTCTCATACAGATGATTTTTTAATACCAAATGGTGTAGAAATAAGAAAAATATATACATATAATAATGATTATTCTTCAATTGAAGATATATATAATAGTATTCAAAGGTTAAAAACTACTAGTATTATGGCTTATAGAGTATCAATAAAATCAGAAGATAAAATAAAATATGTTTATACTATTAACAAAAAAATATTTGAAGATGCTCTTACTAAAACTATTTCTACATTTGTTGGTATTGACAATTTTAAATTGTATATAAATGGTGAACAAGTTAAGATAAAAAAAGAAGGAGAATATATAGATACTATTTTCATAAATGAAGATTTAACTATTAAAGAGTTAAAATGTTCTATTAGTGAAAAAATCTATACTGATTCTGATGAACTATCACAATATTTCTTATTTGGTGATAAAGAAAATAGTTCTATTTATACTGTTAAACTTGGAGATACTGTTGAATCAGTTGCTCTTGCTAATAAAGTAAACGTAGAAGAAATTATTATGTCTAATCCAGATATAACAGATAAAAGAAATATTTTATCTATAAATAGAAAAATAGTTATAAATGAACTTAATCCTAAGATAAGTGTTTATGTTGTAAAAACTTTAGTAGAAGAACAAACACATGCTTATGAAACTGTTAAAACAGTAGATGAATCTATGATTGCTGGTTATTCTAATGTTACACAAAAAGGTGTAAATGGTAAGGATAGACTTACATTTAGAATTTATTCAGTTAACGGACAAGAAGTAAAAGCAGAAACAATAAGTAAAGAAGTTCTTGCTGAACCTATAAATGAAAAAATAACAGTTGGTGGTAGATATATCCAATCAGTTGGTTCTACAGATATATGGAAATGGCCAACAGAACCAGGATGGCATATTAGTACATATTGGGGTTGGAGAACACACCCTATTGGTGGGTACCGTGAATTCCATAGAGCTCTTGATATTTCTATAGGTCATGGAACTCGTGTTTATGCTGCTAATAATGGTACTATTATTACATCTAGTTATACACGTTCTTATGGTAATTATATAATAATAGATCATAATAATGGATGGACTACTTTATATGCTCACATGAGTAGAAAAGTTGGAAAAGTAGGTCAAGTTGTTTCAAAAGGTGATGTTATAGGTTATGTAGGTATGACTGGTAGTGCTACAGGTCCACACTTACACTTTGAAACTTGGTATGGAGGATGGTGGTCTGGTACTACTGTAAATCCACTAACACTTAGATATCAATGAAAATATGTGTTTTAGCTAGTGGATCTAAATGTAATGCATCATATTTAGAAACAAATAATAAAAAAATACTTATTGATTTTGGTACATCCCTTAAATATACTAAAGAAAAATTATATGAGTTAGGCGTAGATATAAAAGATATTGATTATGTTTTTATAACTCATAGTCATGGTGATCATACTTATGGTCTTGAAACTTTCGTAAAAAAATATAATGCTAAAATATTTTTGACAGAAAAAATTTATAGTGAATTATCTATTGATATTCCAAATCATGAATTTATTGAAGATAAAATAGTTATAGATAGTTTAACAATTGATTTTGTTAGACTATCTCATGATGTTAAAGAAATATTAGGTTATATATTTATGGAAGATGAAAAGAAATTAGTATATATAACTGATACTGGTTATATAAATAGAAAATACTTTGATAAATTAAGCAATGCTGATTGTTATGTTATAGAAAGTAATCATGATGTAGAAATGCTTATGAATGGTAGATATCAATATTATACTAAGATAAGAATAGTTGGGGATAAAGGTCATTTATCTAATGAAAAATCTAGTGAATTTATAAGTGAAGTAATTGGAAAACATACTAAAAATGTTATATTGATTCATTTAAGTGAAGAAAATAATACCAAAGAGTTAGCTAGAAATTCTTTAGAAAGTAGAATACATGGTGCATCTAATATATATATATCTACTCAGAAAGAAAGAACGGATTTGATCACTGTATGATAAAAATACTTTGTGTTGGTTCATTAAAAGAAAGATTTTATACACAAGCAGTTAATGAATATGTAAAAAGATTAAAAAAATATACTAAATTACAGATGATAGAATTAGATGATGAAAGTATAGGTACTACTGAACAAATAATAAATAAAGAATCTAAAAAAATATTAGAACATATTAAAGAAGAAGATTTTACTATTTTATTAGATTTAAAAGGTATTACTGTTGATAGTTTAGAATTTGCAGAAAGATTAAGAAAATTATCTTGGCAATATAAAAATATTGTATTTATAATTGGTGGATCTTATGGTGTTACTGAAGAAGTAAGGGAAAATGTAAAAGTTGTAATGGCTTTTTCAAAATTAACTTTTCCACATCAACTATTCAGAGTTATATTATTAGAACAAATTTATAGAGCGTTTAGAATTAATTCTAATGAATCTTATCATAAATAGGTATAAAAACTTTAAATTATTATCAATATGTTATTGGAGATGATAATTTGAAGAATTTTATACTTATTTTTTTAATTATAATTATATATATTTTTATTGGTGGAAAAGCGGAAAATGTAACTATACCTGATGAAGCTATAAGATTTAGGATAATAGCTAATAGTGATAGCAAGGAAGATCAAAAATTAAAAATGGATATTGCTTTAAAAGTAGAAGAAAAATTATATACATTACTTAAAGATACAAAAGGAATAGGTGACGCTAGAAAAATAATTACAGAAAATTTATATGAAATAGAAAATATAGTAAAAGGTTTTACTAATAATTATAATATCAATTATGGAAATAATTATTTTCCTAGTAAAGAGTATAAAGGTATTAAATATGATGCTGGTAATTATGAATCACTTCTTATTACATTAGGTGCTGCATCTGGTAAAAATTGGTGGTGTGTATTATTTCCGCCATTATGTTTAATGGAAGCTAATGAAAGTGAAACTTATGAGTATAAGCTTTTTGTTAAAGAGATATTTGATAAATATTTGTAAATATTTGAATAAAATATAATAGCATTTACATTAATATTTGCTTTTAAATAAAAAAAACTATATAATTAATATGGTGATAATATGATAATGAATATGGAAGAAATGCTAAAAAAAGCACAAAGTGGGAAATATGCTGTTCCACAATTTAATGTTAATAATCTTGAATGGGCAAAATTTATATTAGAAGAATGTGAAGCAAATAAAAGTCCTGTTATTTTAGGTATAAGTGAAGGTGCTATAAAGTATATGGGTGGTTATAAAACTGTTGCAAATATGCTTAAAGCTTTAATTGCAGATTTAAAAATAACTATTCCAGTCGCTATTCACTTAGATCATGGCAGTAGTGTCGAAAGTTGTTTAAGTGCTATTTCAGCAGGATTTAGTTCGGTAATGATAGATGCTTCTAGAAATTCATTAGATTTAAATATAGAATTAACAAGCAAAGTTGTAAAAGTGGCACATAAATATAGTGTTACTGTTGAAAGTGAAGTTGGTACTATTAGTGGTAGTGAAGATGGTATAACTGGAAGTGAAACATTTGCTACTATAGAAGAATGTATGGCAATGTATAATAAAACAAAAATTGATGCATTAGCTCCAGCTTTAGGTAGTGTTCATGGTTTATATAAAGGAGAACCTAATTTACAATTTAAAAGAATGGTGGAAATATCAAATAAGATTCCAACTCCTTTAGTATTACATGGCGGATCAGGTATTCCTGATGATAAAATAAGAGAAGCTATAAACTGTGGCATTACTAAAATAAATGTAAATACTGAATTACAAATTGCTTGGGCAAAAGATGTTAGACATTTTTTAGCTACTGATAGTCGTACTTATGATCCTAGAAAAATTATAAAAGCAGGGGAAAAAGGATTAAAGAAAACGGTAAGAGAAAAGATTTTGTTATTTGGATCTAACGAAAAAGCATAGGAGGTATGTATGATAAGATTAAAAATAGAAGGAAATAGAATGCTTAGTGGTACTATTAAAGTTAGTGGTGCTAAAAATAGTGCAGTAGCACTTATTCCTGCTTCATTACTTGCTGATGACTTAGTTACTATAGATAATGTTCCAAATATATCTGATATTGATGCTTTAGATGAAATTTTAAAATATTTAGGAGCTACTGTAACTAGAGATGGCAATTTAATGAAGATTGATCCTTCTACTATTACAAATAAAGAAATTCCGGAAAATGTTTCTACAAAGTTAAGAGCATCATATTATTTTATGGCAGCATTACTTGGAAAATATAAGAATGTTGAAATGTATTTTCCAGGAGGATGTAATATAGGTGCTAGACCAATAGATCAAACTTTAAAAGCTTTTAGAGCTTTAGGAGCTACTGTAGAAGAAAATAATAATAAATATAAAATATATGCTAAAGAACTTATAGGTAACGATATATATTTAGATATGCCTTCAGTTGGTGCAACTATAAATGCTATGCTTGCTGCTTCTAAAGCAAAAGGTGAAACTAATATTTATAATGCTGCAAAAGAACCAGAAATAGTTAATATAGCTACATTCTTAAATAATATGGGAGCTAATATTAGAGGTGCAGGGACTAGTGAAATTAAGATAATTGGAGTAGAACATCTACATGGTTGTTTTACAGAAGTAATACCTGATCGTATAGAAGCTGGCACGTATGTAATTGCTGGAGCTTTAATGGGAAATAATTTAAAAGTAGATAATCTAATACCTGATCATATTGATGCCTTATTAAATAAATTAAAAGAAATGGGCGTTAATATGACTATCAATAAAGATAATATAATAATTTCCCAAACTAATAATTTAAAGGGTGTTAGTGTAAGAACATTAGGTTATCCAGGATTTGCTACAGACTTACAACAACCTTTAACTGTTTTATTAGCTAAATGTAATGGTACCTCTACCTTAGAAGAAACTATTTATGAAAATAGATTTCAAAATATTGAATATTTAAATAAGTTAGGTGCTAATATAGAATTTATAAACAATAGAAATATTAAAATATTTGGACCATGTAATTATGTTGGTACTTTAGTAAAAGCTACAGATTTAAGAGCAGGAGCTTGTCTAGTATTAGCTGGTTTAGCAGCAACTGGAGAAACTATTATTGAAGAAGCACAACATATATTAAGAGGATATGAAGATATTCAAAATAAATTAAATAATGTTGGTGCTAATTTAAAAGTAGAAGAAATATAATTATATAGGTGATTATATGAAAAAAGTTATTCCTATAGTTATTACTGTATTAGTAGTATTTTTAACCTTTCTAATATATAAAGTTTTTGATGATAAAAAGATATATTATTTAGCATTAGGTGATTCATTAGCTGCTGGTAGGGATTCTTATGGAAATTATGGCGCTGGTTATAGCGATTACATAAATGAATATTTAGAGGTTAATGATAAGTTAGATAAATTTGTAAAAGATTTTGCAGTTAGTGGTTATAAAGTTGATGATTTAATAAATGATATAAATAATAATAAGGAAATAACTTTAAATAATAAAAAAATATATTTAAAAAATGCTTTAGTAAAAGCAAATCTAATAACTTTATCTATTGGATCTAATGATGTTATTAGAGCTTTCAAATCTAATAGTGATTTAGATGAAGCAATAACTAATACTTTAGGTAAAGTAAATGAATTACTTGAAATACTTAGAGTTTACAATAAAGATACTATAGTAGTAACTAGTTATTATAATCCATATTATTTTAATATAAAATGGAATAGTAAAATAGCAAATGCTAATACAAAACTAAAACAATTATGTAAAAAGTATGATATAATTTATGTGGATATATATTCATTATTTCAAAATAGTGAATATTTACCAAATGCATTAGATCCTCATCCTTCAAGTTTAGGATATAAAAAGATTAGTGATCTAATAATAAATGAATTAGGAGATGAATTATGAATTATAACAGAATATTTAGCAATGTATTTAAATGGATGTTTATAGGTTTACTTGTTTCTTTTGGAACTTCTTTATATGTAGCTAGTAATGAAACTATGTTAATGAATATCTATAGTACAGGTACTTATTGGATTATAACTATATTTGAATTAATATTAGTTATAGCTTTATCAGCACTTGTAAATAAATTAAGTTATATGTCAGGTGTAGTATTATATTTACTATATTGTTTTACATCAGGGCTTACTTTATCATCTATATGTTATGTATATGATTTAACAAGTGTGTTCTATACATTTATGGCAACAGCTATAATGTTTGGTTTAATGGCATTATATGGACATAAAACTAATAAAGATTTAACTAAATTAGGAACAATATTATTATTTGCTCTTATACCTATACTTTTAGTATCAATAATAAATATATTTATTGGTAATGAAGTAATAGAAATTATTGTATCAGTAATTATCATTTTAATCTTTTGTGGTGTTACTGCTTATGATATTCAAAAAATCAAAAAATTATATGAACTTGGATATGATGAAAAGAAATTAGGTATAATTGGAGCTTTAGATTTATATTTAGATTTTATAAATATATTCTTACAACTTATAAAATACATTGGAAAAGAAAGATAATTAGTCTTTCTTTTAATTTGACAAAATATACTATTATGTTATAATACCCGCATCAGGAGATATTATGGAAGAAATAGTATTTAAGCCAAAAGATGTAAAAAGATTATTTAAGTATGGTAAATCTATTTGTGAAGGAAAAAATATATATCATATAGGTGATGATTTACTAAAATTTTATATTAGAGATTACTCTAGTCGTAAAGGTTTTTATTATGATTTTTTTATAAATATGGTTGATAAAGAACAAATAGAGTGGTTATCTAGTTTAAGAAGCTTAATTACTTCATCGAAACTTCCTAGAGGTATTATTTCTTGCCAAGATGAAGCAGTGGGGGTATTATATGACTATTTTGATGGTTATGTTTCTTTTAAGGAATTATCAAGCGAAGATAAAGAACTAATTTTTAGTAATTTAAAAAGTGCCATAGAAAAGAATAGAGAACTAATGATGTATGGTGTTTTTAATACTGATTTAATTGCTCAAAATATTTTATATAGAGGTAATGATGTAGAACTTATTGATTTAGATGGTAGATATGTTAAAGGGGATTACCATTTTGCACCAAAAGTTCATAGTGCATTATTGCATACTATTTACGATGTTTTATCATCTAAAATAGAGACTCAATATACAGCTGATGACTTAAGAAGACTTAAAGAAGAATTATATTACATGATGGGAATGAATTCTACAGTAATAGAAAGGTTTCCATATGATGTAGTAGATAAAGTAGAAAAAGCGAAAATAATTAAATAGTACTTGAAATATTTTTAAATAATTGTTATAATATGTTAGCAAATCAAATTTCTATGATTACTAAATCATGGCGGAAGGAGAATATTATGAAAAAAGAAAAACACAATAATTATGTAGAAACTAAAGTTACTTGTGCTTGTGGAAATACTTTTACAGTATATTCAAATAAACCAACATTAACTTTAGAAGTTTGTGACAAATGTCATCCTTTCTTTACTGGTGAACAAGGTAAAGTAAGTAAAACTGGTCGTGTTGAAAAATTCAATCGTAAATATGGTTTAAATAAATAAGCTATCAAATGATAGTTTTTTTATTTATTATGTGTTATAATATACAAATATTTTTTGGAGGTGACTATGGAAGAAATTATTGAAATATGTAAATATTTATCTAAACTAACTCATATCAATAAAGCTTATTTTTTAATTGTGATAGAGCTTTTAGTAACTTATTTTATTATTAAAGTAATAAGATTTATTATTGTAAAAGTATATACTAAGTTTGTAGAAGATGCTAGAAAAAGATACTTATATAATCAAAAAGTAAATCTAATTTCTAATTTAATATTTGCGGTTATTATATTTTTAATATTAAATCCTTATATGAAGAATGTTATTACAATTATTTCTTTTGTATCAGCAGCTCTTACTCTTGCACTTAGAGAAATGATTACTAACTGGTTCGCAGGATTATATATAAAAATTAAAAAGCCTTTTAAAGTAGAAGATAGAATTGAAATTGATTCTAAAAAAGGTGATGTAATAAATATAAGTGATTTAAGTTTTGAAATGCTTGAAGTTGGTGAAAGAGTATACGGTGAACAAAGTACTGGTATCATTGTTCATTTGCCTAACTCAATTGTATTTTCAAAACCAATTAAGAATTATAATAAAGCTTTTAAGTATATATGGAATGAAATACTTGTAGAAGTTCCATTAGATGCTGATATTGAAAAAACAAAAGATGTTTTATATAAAATTATCAATAAAAATGAGATAGTAAAAAGAATTCCTAAGAAGATGAGTGATCAAGTTGATGATGTAAGCTTAGAATATCGTATATATTATAATAAATTAAAACCAATTATTTATACTAAAGTAGTTGATAGTCATGTAGAATTATATATAAGATATTTAGTACATCCTAAAAAGAATAGAAATGTAGAAAATGAAGTATGGTTAGATATATTAGAAGCTTATAAGAATAAGGAAATAGAGTTATATAAAAAAGAATGATATAATGAATATGGTGAGGATATGAAGTATTCTATAAATGATATAAAGAAGAATTTGGATAGTAATAATTTTAATTTTAAGAAAAAATTTGGACAAAATTTTATTATTGATGAAAATATAATAAATGGTATTATAAATAAATCAGAAATAGATTCTGATTCTCTTGTTATAGAAATAGGTCCAGGAGCTGGTTCTTTAACTTATAAGTTATGTAAAATAGCTAAAAATGTATTATGTTATGAAATTGATGATTCACTAAAAGATATATTATCAAGTAATTTAGAAGAATATAATAATGTGGATATTATATATAAAGATTTTTTAGTAGCTGATGTAAAAAATGATATTAAAAAATATAATTATTCTAAGTTATATGTAGTAGCAAATTTACCATATTATATTACAACTCCTATTATTAGTAAAATAATAACTGATAAAATAGATGTTGATAAAATAGTGGTTATGGTACAAAAAGAAGTTGGAGATCGTTTTAGAGCAACTCCAGGAACTAAAGAATATAATTCTCTAAGTATCTTTTTACAATATAATTACAATATAAAAAAGATAATGGAGGTTAGTAAAAATGTTTTTATACCTAAACCTAATGTCGATAGTATTGTAGTTATGTTTACTAAACATGATAAAGAGTATGTAAAAGATATAGAGTTATTTTATAAATTAGTAAAAGATAGTTTTGTACAAAAAAGAAAGACACTTAAAAATAATTTAAAGGGTTATGATTTAGATAAAGTAGAAATGGTATTAAAAAAATATGGTTATGATTTAAGCGTGAGAGCTGAAAATCTAAGTATTAAAGTATTTATAGATATAGCAAATAATCTATAAATATTTTTTTAAATATGATAAAATATAGTTGGTGGTTTTTTTGATAAATAAAAAATGGGATGAAGTATTATCTAACGAATTTAAAAAGGGTTATTTTAAAAAGCTAGGTATATTTGTAAAAAAAGAATATAATAAAAAAGAAATATATCCTAAATATAATGATATATTTAATGCTCTAAGATATACGGATTATGATGATGTTAAGGTAGTAATATTAGGGCAAGATCCATATCATGGATATAATGAAGCTCATGGTCTTTCTTTTTCTGTAAAAAAAGGGACTCCGATGCCACCATCTTTGCAAAATATATTTAAAGAATTGGAAAATGATTTAAATATAAAGAAAACTGATAGTGACTTAACTAGTTGGGCAAAACAAGGAGTCTTTTTACTTAATTCTATTATGACAGTAGAAAAAGATAAGCCATTATCACATAAAGATAAAGGTTGGGAAATATTTACTGATAATATTATTAAGTGTTTAAATGAAAGAGAAAAACCTATTGTCTTCGTTTTATGGGGCAGTTATGCTAGAAGTAAGAAAGTGCTAATTACTAATAAGAGACATTTAGTATTAGAAAGTGTTCATCCATCACCACTTTCAGCTTATAGAGGCTTTTTTGGAAGTAAACCATTCTCTAAAATAAATTCCTTTTTAGAAAAAAATAATATAGAAAAGATTGAGTGGTAATATGAAAGAAACATATAATTATTTAAGATCTAAAGTAAAAGATACTACAGTAGTAGTTGGGGTATCTGGTGGGCCTGATTCTATGTGCTTATTATATATCTTAAATAAATTAAAAAATGAACTTAATATAAAAATAGTAGTTTGTAGTGTTAATCATAATACAGGTAGAAAAGGTCAAAAAGAAGAATATGATTATGTAGAGAAATATAGTAAGGAAAATGATTTAATATTTGAAGGCCTTACAATTGAAAATTATGGTGATGATAATTTTCATAATGAAGCTAGAACTATCAGATATAATTTCTTTTCTCGTATGATGGACAAGTATCATGCAAAATATATGATGACTGCTCATCATGCAGATGATCTTATGGAAACTATTTTAATGCGTATTGTTCGTGGTTCTACCTTAAGAGGTTATGCTGGCTTTGTTCGTGAATTTTCTTTAGATGGTTATGTAGTTTTAAGACCATTACTTCCATATACTAAAGATGAAATAAAATCTTATGCTGATTTAAATAATATTACTTATTTTATTGATAGTTCTAATGAAAAAACTGTATATACAAGAAATAGATATCGTAAATATATTCTACCGGAATTAAAAAAAGAAGATGCTATGGTTCATAAAAAATTCTTAAAATATAGTGAAACATTACTTATGTTTAATGATTATATAGATGGCATTGTAAAAGAAAAGATAGATACTATTTATAAAGATAAAATGCTTAATATAGACTTATTTAATAAAGAAGAAAAAGTAATTAAAGAAAAGATTATACAATATATATTAGAAAATATATATGATGATGATTTAATGTTAGTTAATGATCATCATACTATGCTAATAATGGACTTAATAAATTCTAGAAAAGCTAATGCATCAGTATATTTACCTAATAATATAGTTGTTACTAAAGAATATAATAAGCTATTCTTTAGTGCTAATATCTATGAAAGTAAAGATTATGAAATAGAAATAATTGATTATGTATGTTTACCTAATGGTAAAGAAATAAATAAAGTAGAAAGTGTAGAATCTGATAGTAATTTTGTATGTCGATTAAATAGTAATGATGTATGTTTGCCTCTTCATGTTAGAAATAGACGTGAAGGAGATAAAATGATAATAAAAGGATTAAATGGTAGTAAAAAAATAAAAGATATTTTTATAAATGAAAAGATTTCTTTACGTGATAGAGATTTATGGCCAGTAGTAGTTGATAGTAAAGGAGTTATAGTTTGGTTACCAGGATTAAAAAAGTCTAAATTTGATAAACAAAAAGATGAAATATATGATATAATACTAAAGTATTCATAAGGAGGAAATATGAAAAAGAAAAATGTAAGAGTTAATTTGATGTCATATATCTTTTTATTCTTAGTTCTTGCAGGAGTATTATACTTTATGGATAGTTTAAATACTCGTGTTAATAGAATAGAACTTAAAGAATTAAATAGTTATATTGATAATACTAAAATTGAAAAAATTGAAATAACTCCAAATGATAGTAAAGGAGTTTATGTTGTTAAAGGTAAATTAAAAAATTCTAAAGATAATGAATTCTTTACTATAAATTTACCTAAAGAAAATTCTACTATTGAAAAATTATATGGGGCTCAAGCTAAAGGAGAATTTGAGTTAGTAACTGATGTAGATCCAGGATCTAATACATTCTTATATATTTTAATCAATTTACTACCAATGGTTCTTATAATTGGTTTTGGTTTCTATTTTATAAATAAACAACTAGGTTCTTCTAAAAATTCTATGGATTTTGGTAGAAGTAGAGCTAAATTAAGTGAAAATGATCACAAAGTAACATTTGAAAATGTTGCCGGATTAGATGAAGAAAAAGAAGAAGTTGCAGAACTTATTGACTTTCTTAAAGCACCTAGTAGATTTACTAAAATGGGAGCTAGAATCCCTAAAGGTGTATTATTAGTTGGTCCTCCAGGAACAGGTAAAACATTACTTGCAAGAGCTGTAGCTGGAGAAGCAAATGTACCATTTTATTATATAAGTGGTTCTGAATTTGTTGAATTATTTGTAGGTGTAGGTGCATCTCGTGTTAGAGACATGTTTAAACAAGCTAAACAAAGTGCTCCTTGCTTAATATTTATTGATGAAATTGATGCAGTAGGCCGTCAAAGAGGTGCTGGTCTTGGTGGAGGACACGATGAACGTGAACAAACATTAAATCAATTATTAACTGAAATGGATGGTTTTGGTGCTAATGAGGGTATTATTGTTATAGCTGCTACAAATAGACCAGATGTACTTGATCCAGCTTTACTTAGACCAGGTAGATTTGATAGACAAATTATAGTTAATTTACCAGATGTTAAAGGTAGAGAAGAAATATTAAAAGTACATGCTAAAGGTAAAACATTTACTAAAGGTGTTAAATTATCTAATATTGCACGTAGAACAGTAGGATTTAGTGGAGCTGATTTGGAAAACTTACTAAATGAAGCTGCATTACTTGCAGTAAGAAAAGGTAAATCTGCTATTTCTATGGTAGAAATAGATGAAGCTCATGATAGAGTTCTTATGGGACCTGCTAAGAAATCTAAAAAGTATACAGAAGATGAAAAGAGATTAGTTGCATATCATGAAGCTGGACATGCAGTACTTGGATTAAAACTTGATGGTGCTAATGATGTTCAAAAAATTACTATTATTCCAAGAGGATACGCAGGTGGTTATACTATAATGCTTCCTAAAGAAGAAAAGATAACTGCTACTAAAGAAGAATTACTTGAAAGAATTGCTGGTTTACTTGGAGGTAGAGTAGCTGAAGAATTAGTATTTAATGAAATTACAACTGGTGCTCATAATGACTTTGAACAAGCTACTAAAATAGCTCGTTCTATGGTAACTGAATATGGTATGAGTGATTTAGGACCTATTCAATTTGAACATCAAGAATCTAGTGTTTTCTTAGGTAGAGATTATAATAAGAGTAGAAATTTTTCTAGTCAAGTTGCATATCAAATTGATGAAGAAATAAGAAAAATTATTTGTGGTGAATACGAAAGAACTAAGAAAATATTAAAAGAAAATAGAGATTTATTAGATTTAATTGCAAATGCATTAATTGAACATGAAACAATTACTAAAGAACAAATCGATTATTTAGTAGAAAAGAAAGTAATGCCTGATAATGATCATGAAAAAGATGCTAGTGATTTTGAAGAATTATCTTATAATGATTTATCTTTAAAAGAATTAAAAGAATTAGCAAAAGATAAAAACATTAAAGGTTATACAAAAATGAATAAAGAAGAATTAATCAAAGAACTTGAAAAAGAAGATTAATTCTTTTTTTCTATGGTATAATGTAAGAGGATAAAGAGGTTTTTATGAATAATAAATGGTTTGGCATTTTATCTATTATAGGTATATATATATTTCTTATACTAATTATAATTTATACTCCAACTATACATAAATATAGAAATAATGGAGATTTAATTATAAATGAAGTTATGGCTTCAAATAAAAATACTATAATAGATAGTTATGGAAATAAAAGTGATTATATTGAAATATATAATGGATATGATTACGATGTGAATTTAAGTGGTTATTATTTATCAGATGATAATTTTAATACTAAAAAATGGAAATTTCCAAATGTAACAATAAAAAGTCATGAGTATTTAATTGTATATGCATCAGGACTAGATAAATATGATACTGAATTACATACTAATTTTAAATTAGATAGTAAAGGTGAAGTAATAACATTATCTAAACCTGATGGTAAATCTATAAGTAAAATTTATTATACTAATTTATTAGATGATATTTCTTATGGATATAATGGTACTAAATATGTTTATTATTATAATGGTACTCCAGGATATAGTAATGATAGTTTATATGAAAATAAAAGTATTACTTACAGTAAAAAAGATAGTAAATTAAAAATTACTGAATATATGAATAATAATGTTAGTGCTTTTAAAAGTGCTTCTAATAAATATTATAGTGTTATGGAATTATATAATGGATATGATACTGATATAAATTTAAGTGGTTATTATTTATCAAATAAATATGATAATAAATATAAATATATATTTCCTGATATAACAATAAAAAGTCATGAATATTTAGTAGTATATTTATCAGGATTAGATAAATATGATACTGAATTACACACTAATTTTAAATTAGATACAAAAGATAATGTATTAATATTAAGTGATAATAAAAAGAATGAAATAGATAAAATTTATATAGAAGCATTAGATAGTAATGTATCTAGTGGTTTATATAATGATAAATGGTATTATTATACAAAAAATAGTATTGGTTTAGAAAATAAAAGTGATTATGTGACTGATATAAAAGTTACTAAAGATTTAATAGTAAATGAAGTAAGTGCTTATCCTTATGAAGCTATTGAAATAAAAAATATTAGTAATAATAAAATAAATTTAAGTAATTATTATATAGGTGATAAAAGGAAAAGAGTTAAATTACCTAATATAACATTGAATCCTAATAGTTTTTATGTAGTATATGGTAGTGATTATTATAGTTATAGTAATAATAAGTTATATACAGGATTTCATATAAATAATACTACTGAGAAAATATATATTTATAATGGAGAAGTAGTTATAGATACATATAATGTAGGTAAATTAAATAGTTATGTTAGTTCTGGTATAACTGATAATAAAAGAGTATTTTATAAAAATATTACTTTAGGTAAAGAAAATAGTAGTGTATATTATAGTGGATATACAAATACACCAGTATTTAATATAAATGGTGGATATGTAGAAAATGGTACTAAAATTAAGTTAAGTGCTGATGGTGATATTTATTACACATTAGATGGTACATTTCCTACTAAAAAAAGTACAAAATATACGGGTGAAATAACTATAAATAAAAATACAGTTATAAAAGCAATTGCATATAAAGATGGTTATATAGAATCAGATGTAATATCTAGAACTTATATAGTTGGTAGACATCATGATGTAGCTTTTGTATCTATATCAGCTCCTAGTAATAATTTAAGTAGTTTACTTGTTAATTATAGGCAAGAACAAGAATATAAAGTAAGTTTTGAATTTTATCAAGAAGATGGATCTTTAGGTACTGGTTTTATAGGCGGAATTAAACTCACAGGTATGGATTCAAGAGAAAAGTCTCAAAAAAGTATGGCTATATATTTAAGAAAAAAATATGGCGTTAATAGTGTTACTTATCCATTTTTTAAGGATACTGAAACAAAAACTTATTCATCATTTACTTTAAGAAATTCTGGAGAAGATCCATTAGGAATTAGAATTCAAGATACTGTTTTAACTTATGCTTTAAAAGGCCAAATGGATATAGATATGCAAGGTTATAGACCAGTAGTTGTTTATTTAAATGGTGAATATTATGGTTTATATAATATGAGAGAAAAATTAAATGGCGATTATATTGAGACTAATTATGGAATAAGTGATAATTTTGATTTAATTAAATATGGTACTGCAAATAAAGGTAGTACAGCTTCTTATAATAATTTAATTAATTATATTAAAACTCATAATGTAAGAAATAAAGATGTATATGAATATTTAAAGACACAAATTGATATGCAAGAATTATGTAATTATATGATAGTAGAATCTTATTATGGAAATACTGATATGGGAAATATAAGATATTGGAAGAGTAAAAATGGCAAATTTAGATGGATGCTTTATGATTTAGATTGGGCATTATGGAATACTAATTTACCTATTTCATATACAATAAATTATACAAAAATACCAGCGGTTACTTATTTACCTTCTACTTTCTTGATAACAAGGACTTTATATCAAAATAGTGAATTTAGAGATTTATATTTATCTACACTAGCTTATCACATGAAAAATACATTTACCCCTACTCGTATGAGTAAAATTGTAGATGAATTAGCTAGTGAAATAGAAAATGAAATACCATATCATAATAAAAGATGGAATGTTACTACTAATTGGAAAAGTAATGTTAATTATTTTAAAACTAAATTAAATAATAGATATTATTATGTGCTTAGAAATATTAAAAGTGAATTTAATTTAAGTGATAGTGAATATAATAAATATTTTGGTGATATAAAATGAAAAGGATTATAACTATATGTGTTTTATTTCTAATAGTTATATTATTAGTAACTTTTTTACCTAATTTAAGTAATGAATATGTTAAAAGTGGAAAACTTTATATTAGTGAAATAGTATCTAGTAATAGTAGTTATTTAGATGATAATAATTTATCTTCAGATTATATTGAAATATATAATGGATATAATTATGATATTAACTTATATGGATATTATTTATCTGATAGTGAATATAAAACAAATAAATGGATGATACCTGATATAACAATAAAAAGTCATGAATATTTAGTAATTTATGCATCAGGATTAGATACTTGTAATAAGAGTTGTCACACCAATTTTAAATTATCTAGTAAAGGTGAAATAGTAACATTAACAGATGATAGTGGCAATATTATAAGTAAAGTAAAATATCCAAGCATGGATACTGATACATCTTATAGTTATGTAAAAGGTAAATATATTATTACAAAGCCTAGTCCAAATGCTAAAAATAATGAAGAAGTATATAAAGTTAGTAATAAAACTTATAACTTAAAAATAAATGAATATATGACTGATAATAAAAGTAGCCATTATGATTTATATGGTAATTACTTTAGTTGGGTTGAAATACATAATTTAGATGATGAAGAAGTACTAATAGATAACTTATATATATCTGATGATAAAAATAATATTAGAAAATGTAAGTTACCTAGTTTCAAGATAGAGGCTAATGGATATAAAGTAATATATTTTAATAAGAATAATACTTTTGATGGTTTATATGCTAATTTTGGCTTATCTACTAATGATAAAAATATAGTTATTAGTAATGGTAAAACAATAATAGATACTGTAGATATAGTTTTATTAAAAGAAAATGTAAGTTATGGTATCATAAATAATGAATGGAAATATTTCTTATCAAGTACTCCAGGATATGAAAATAATACTAGTTGTGTAGATAGTTTAGGTGGTAACGATGGAAAGCTTTAAGACATTTAGACACGAATTTAAGTATGTTATTCCATACTCTTCTATGTTAAATTTAAGAACTAAATTTAATGAAGTATTAAATATAGATAGAGATTATAATGGATACATGGTAAGAAGTTTATATTTTGATTCTATAGAAAATAATGATTATTTTGATAAATTAGGCGGAGAAATAAATAGAAAAAAGATAAGACTTAGAATTTATGATGCTAAAAGTAATAAAGTAAAGTTAGAAATAAAAAGTAAATATGATATACATCAAATAAAGGATTCTCTTGTCATAAGTATAGATGATGCTAGAAAGCTTATAAATGAAGACTATGAAGTATTACTTAGTTATGATAATGATGTAGCTACTAAAATTTATACAATACTAAAAAAAGGTTTATATAAACCTAAAGTTATTATTGAATATGATAGAATAGCTTACACAACAACTACAACAACTAGAATTACATTTGATTTTAATATAAGAAGTAGTAATGATATAGATAAATTCTTTGATGATGATATAAATTATAATTATTTAATAGATAAAAAAGATGTTGTTCTAGAAGTTAAATTTGATAGGTTTTTAGAACCATATATCTCTAAAATATTATCTAGTTATGATTCGAGGTTTCAATCGGTAAGTAAATATATGATGGGAAGGAATATTAATTTATGAAAAAAGTTTTAGAAGCATTAACTGAAATGCAAGTAAAAATGCCTATAGAAACAGTATTTTTAGTTTTATTAGTAGCATTTTTAGTATCACTTATTATTTTTATAACATATAAACATACATATACAGGAGTTTTATATAATCCTAGATTTAATGTATCACTTATTATGATTACGATGATTACAACTATAGTTATGGTAGTAATTGGTAGTAATATATCAGTATCACTTGGTATGGTAGGGGCTTTATCTATTATAAGATTTAGAACTGCTGTAAAAGATCCAAGAGATACAGCATTTATATTTTGGGGTGTTGTATCCGGATTAGCTTGTGGAACTCAAAATTATACTATAGTAATAGTTGGTTCTATGGTACTATGTGCAATCTTATTTATATTTAAAAGTATTAGTACGAGTAGTAATAAATATGTATTAGTAGTAAAAGGTGAAAATGTAGATATTAAAGATACGGAAAAAGTACTTAGTAGTAATTTAAAAGGATATGTATGTAAAGGTAAATACATAAATAATGATAATGTAGAACTTATATATGATATTAAATATGATAATGATGATAAAATAATAAAAGAATTAAGTAAAGTAAAAGGTGTTAAAGTAATAAATATAGTTGCTAGTAATACTGATACAATGGGTTAAAAAAAATACTTCAATTGAAGTATTTTTATTTATTTACCATAACACTATCATAAAATAGTGGTAATATTATATAATTATTTTTTTCTAAGTATTCAATAGCTTCTGGAAGTATTGATAAAGTAATATTATTATAATCATGGAATAATACTACTTCAATATCTTCATTTATAGAGTTAGTGAAATTTTTCCAAGCTTCAGCTTTATTTGCTAATGCTCCACCATCCCCATCTTGTGCTGTCCAATCTACCCAACCATATCCTTTACTTCTTAGTTTAGCTATTATACTATTTTTTAAACTACCAGAAGTGGCTGATCCACCAGGAAATCTTACAATATTAGTTTTTACGCCTGTTTTATCTTTTATTTTATTTTCTTGTAATGTTACTTGATATATAAAACTATCAGCACTACTATATAGTCCACGGAATATAGCGTGTGAATATGTATGATTAGCAATAGTATGACCACGATCTACTATTTTTTTATACATTCCCGAACAACTTTGACTAGTATTATCAAAACAAATATCTTTATTAAGACCTATTGTAAAAAATGTACCTTTTACATTATATTTATCTAATACATCTAAAAATTGATTAGTTAAATAATAAGGACCATCATCAAATGTTAAGTATGCAATTTTATAAGTATTTTTACCATCTTTTATTTGTTTTTCTAATTTACTAGCTAAAGAAAATACTTCTTCTTTTAATTTATTAGTATTTTCACTAATATTATTTAGATTATCTAGTTTTTCTTTTAATTCTTTTTGATAACTATTTTTCTCTTCTAAATAGCTAGTTTTTTCTTCTAAAGTTTTAGATAAATTATCTTTTTCTAATTTATTATTTTTATATTCTTTGTTAATGGCTATTATAAAATAAGTTGAAATAAATATTACTATAATATAAATTACTAATAATACTATGATAAGGCTTTTTCTAGCTTTGTTTTCATTTCTTTCCATCTATCTTGTTCCTTTATTTCACTGCTTTTTTCTTTTGTAAGTTTTTCTAAATTTTCTTCATCTATAGTATTTTCTTCACTTATTTTAATAGTTTCATTATCTACATTATTTATATTATTTTTAATATTATCTATGTTATTTTTAATACTTTTATTTTGATTATAAATATATATTAAAGTAGCAGATGATATTACTAATAATACACTTAAAACTATAATTATTACTACCTTTTTCATACATCCTCCATACATACATTATAGCACAAAAAAAATAATAGGCAATTTAAGAATTTGACAAAAATAATTGTTGTAGTATTATGATTTTAGAGGGATTTATGGAAAAGATTAAGAATTTAAAAGTGAACATGGAAGCTAAAATATTAGCGGCTTCTAATGTTGTTATAGTTCCACATAATGGTATTGATTTTGATGCTATTGGTTCTGCTGTAGGTTTATCCTCTATTGTTAGAAAGTTAAAGAAACAACCTATAATAGTGGTTGATGATCCTATATATAAAATGGATCATGGAGTAGGTTTAGTAATAGAAGGTGCTAAAAAAGAAACTATTATTCTAACACGTGAAAAATATTTACAAGCTAAAGATGATAAAGATTTATATATATTAACTGATGTTAATAAATCATATATGGTAAGTATACCAGAATGTTTAGGTAATCCTGATAATGTAATTATTATTGATCATCATAATGAAGATGATAAAACAGTATTATCTAATGAAAAGTGTATAGATCCATCTATGTCTAGTGCATCAGAAATAGTACTTCATTTATTATCATTATTTAAATGTAAGTGCTCTGTTGATTCTGCAAATTATTTGCTTACTGGTATATATTTAGATACTAATAAATTAACTAAAAATGTAACTCCTAATACGATGAAAGCTGTTGCTAAGCTTCTTGAAATGGGAGCTAGTATAAATGTAGTTACTGATTTATTAAGTGAAGATTTCTTTAGTGATAGAAGAGTGCAAAGTTTAGTAAGCAGAGCAAAAATAGATACTTATAGCATTGCTACTATACTTGCTGAAGAATCTGAATTTTATACTAAAGAAGAGCTGGCTAAAGCAGCTGATTATTTACTTAAATATAGAGTAGATGCAGCATTTGCAATTGGGAAAATAGATGATGATACTATTTCAATAAGTGCTAGAAGTAAAGAAAGAATAAATGTAGGAGAAGTTATGAGTGAATTAGAAGGTGGAGGAAATAGATATTCTGCCGCTACTAAACTTAGTAACATTTCTATTGAAGAAGTAGGAAAAAGATTAGTAAAACTTTTAACACCAAAGAGTTATGTGGAAAATTAAAAAGAGACTTGTCTCTTTTTTTGTTTACATATTGTGTAAATATATAGTTATTTTTATTTAATAATAATAAAAAAAGATGGTAAAATAAAAATAAGAGGAAATGATGAGAGCTTGTTCAAATAAATAAGAAACTAAGTTTCTTTTTTATTATAAAGGAGGAAATATGATAAAATGTGATTTTAGTAGAAGTTACATAGATGCTTCAAAATATAATGAACTATTTAAAAGAAAAGATGAAATATATAATTTGCTTTTAAATGATCCTATGAATGGTTGGATAAATGAAGTTTCAACTTCTTTAATAGAGGATATTAAAGTAACTGCAAAGCATGTAAAAAAAGAATATGATCTAATGATAGTAATAGGTATTGGAGGATCTTTTTTAGGTAGTTTAGCGTTTAACAATTTATTTAAGAAAAAATATAATGATAATACTTTTAAAATTATATATGTGGGGTCTACTTTATCTAGTAGTGATACTAATGATTTAATAGAGTATTTAAAAAATAAAAAATTTTGTATCAATGTTATAAGTAAAAGTGGTAATACATTAGAAACTAATATTATGTATAATAAATTTAAAGAAGTATTAAAAGAAAAATGTAATGATATAAGTAAACATATTATAATAAGTACTAATAGTAGTGAAGGAAAATTAAGAGAAGAAGTGGTAATTAATAATTATAAAATGTTTGTGCTTCCAGACAATATTGGTGGAAGATTTTCCTTTATTACAGCAGCTCATTTATTTCCATTAGCACTAAATTATAATATAGATGATATAATAAATGGCTATTATAGTGGAAAAAGTTTAAAAGAAGAGGCATTTAAGTATGCAATAACTAGAAATTTATTATTTAATTGTGGAAAACATGTGGAAAACTATGTTGGAGATAATGAAAATATGATTTATTTCTTTGAATGGCTAAAACAATTATTTGGTGAATCAGAAGGTAAAAATAATAAAGGCGTTTTACCTATTTCTACTATATTTCCAAGAGACTTACATTCATTAGGACAATTTATACAAGATGGTAATAAAATTATTTTTGAAACTTTTATAACTTTTAAAGATAAAAATGAAGAGTTAGATAAAATTAGCAATTTAATTATTACATCGGCTATGAAAGCTCATTATGATGGTAATGTACCTATAATAAATATAGAACTAGATAGTTTAAATGAAAAAAATATTGCTATGCTTATTTATTTCTTTCTACTTGCAGCATCATTTTCAGCTTATTTATTTGATGTTTATCCATTTGATCAACCTGGTGTTGAAGTATATAAAAGTGAAATTAGTAAAAACTATAATTAACAAGAAACTAAGTTTCTTGTTTTACTTTATAAAAAATGCTAAAATATATGTGTTTTACGTGATATAGAAAGGTGATACTATGTTTGAATTAGTTTCTAAGTATAGCCCTAGTGGTGATCAGCCAGAGGCTATTAAAAGTTTAGTAAATGGTATAAATAGTGGTAAAAAAGAGCAAGTGTTATTAGGTGCTACTGGTACTGGTAAGACATTTACCATGGCTAATGTTATAAAAGAAACAAATAAAAAGACTTTAGTTTTAGCTCATAATAAAACATTAGCAGGACAACTATATAGTGAATTAAAAGAATTATTTCCTAATAACCATGTATGTTATTTTGTTTCATATTATGATTATTATCAACCAGAAGCTTATGTAGCTAAAACTGATACTTATATTGAAAAAGATGCCTCTATAAATGATGAAATAGATGAACTTAGACATTATGCAACATCTATGTTACTTAATTATGATGATGTTATAGTAGTAGCTTCTGTATCTTGTATATATGGTATTGGTGAAATAGAAGAATATAAAAATAAGATGCTTACATTATCAGTCGGTGATATATTAGAAATCGATTATGTAACTGAAAGATTAGTTGAAATGTTATATGAACGAAATAATATAGATTTTAAAAGAGGTACGTTTAGATTAAGAGGAGATGTTCTTGAAATTATTCCAGCTAATGAACATGCAAAAGGTATAAGAATAGAGTTTTTTGGAGACACCATAGATAAAATAAGCGAAATAGATGTTTTAACAGGTAAAAGATTAGTTAATAAAAAAAGTGTATCCATTTTTCCTGCAAGCCACTTTGTTACAAGTGAAGAAAAACTAAAGAAAGCAATCGTTAATATAAGGGAAGAACTAGAAGATAGGCTTAAGTATTTTAAAGAAAATAATAAATTATTAGAATATCAAAGACTAAAAGAAAGAACTAATTATGATTTAGAAATGCTTAGTGAAACTGGGTTTTGTAGAGGTGTAGAAAATTATTCTAGACATTTAGCTCTTAAAAAAGAGGGAGAAACACCTACTACTTTAATGGATTTCTTTGGTGATGATTATTTACTTTTTATAGATGAATCACATGTTACTTTACCTCAAGTAAAAGGTATGTTTAATGGTGATCAAGCTAGAAAAAGTGTATTAGTTGATTATGGATTTAGACTTCCTAGTGCTAAAGATAATAGACCACTTAAGTTTTCTGAGTTTGAAAATAAAATAAGTAAAGTTATATATGTATCAGCTACTCCTGGTGATTATGAATTATCTAAAGTAGATAAAGTAGTTGAACAAATAATTAGACCTACAGGATTACTTGATCCTAAAATAGAAGTAAGAGCATCTTTAGGACAAATTGATGACTTGGTTGGTGAAATAAATAAACAAATAGATAAAAAAGAAAGAACTCTTATAACTACACTTACTATTCGTATGGCAGAAGAATTAACTAATTATTTGAAGAAATTAGATATTAAAGTTGCATATTTACACAATGAAGTAAAAACTTTAGAAAGAACTAAAATAATAAGAGATTTAAGAATTGGTAAATATGATGTCTTAATTGGAATAAACTTACTTAGAGAGGGTATTGATATACCTGAAGTTAGTTTAGTAGCTATTATGGATGCTGACAAACAAGGCTTTTTAAGAAGTGAAAGAAGTTTAATTCAAACTATAGGGAGAGCATCTAGAAATGCAAATGGTAGAGTTCTTATGTATGCGGATACTATTTCAGAAGCAATGGATATAGCAATAAAAGAAACAGAAAGAAGAAGAAGTATTCAAGAAGCGTATAATAAAGAACATAATATTGTTCCAAAAACTATTAATAAGAAAATAAGTGAATATATATCTAATATTGATACTAAGAAAGAAGAAAAAGTAAGTAAGCGTGATACTAAAAAGATGATTGTTGAAATTGAAAATGAAATGAGAGAAGCTGCTAAAAATCTTGATTTTGAAAGAGCTATGGAACTTCGTGATATATTGTTTGAATTAAAAAGTGAATAATGATATAATTAAATAGGAGATTATTATGAATGATATAAAAACTTTAATTTTAAAATATGTGTGTTATACATTAGTATTATTACTTGTATCATATTTATTTGAATCATTTAATTTTGATAGTAATTGGTGGGTTTTATTAGCATCATTTGTTGTATTTATACTAAATGTTACAATAAAACCAATATTAGTATGGTTAACATTACCAATTACCGGAGTTACTTATGGAATTTTCTATTTTGTGATAAACCTAATAATATTAAAAGTAACTGATTGGATATTACTAAGTCATTTTGATATAAAAGGTATTATTGCTCCATTTTTTATAGCAATATTTATATCAATAATAAATATGCTTATGGAAATGTTTATAGTAATACCAATTAAAGAGAGGTGTAAATAATGAATGGTGTAGCTTTTTCTATAGGACCAGTATCTGTTTATTGGTATTCTATATTTATTATGATTGGTGCTTTAATTGCCTTTTTCTTAATAACTATTGAAAGTAAAAGATTTGATATACCTGACAACTTTGTAGAAAATTTAGCTTTTTATGGTTTAATTATAGGAATTATAGGTGCTAGAATATATTATTGTATATTTGAACATGATTCATTTAGTAGTTTTATAGATGTATTTAAAATATGGGAAGGAGGACTTGCTATTCATGGAGGACTTATAGCAGGACTACTTTGGGTAATATTTTATTGTAAGAAAATGCGTGTAAAAGTACTTAGAATGTTAGATATAATTGTAGTTGGACTAATACTTTCACAAGCTATTGGAAGATGGGGAAATTTCACTAATCAAGAAGCTTTTGGTAGATTAGTTAATTATAATGAAGTAAAAGATAAAGAAGTACTTAGTAGTGAAGATTTAGAAAATCAAAGAAAGACTTTAAAGAAATTTTTAATACCTGATTTTATTGTAGATAATATGTTAATAGATTCATCAATCAATTATAAAGCTGAAGTAAAAGGATATTATCAACCAACATTCTTATATGAATCACTTTGGTGTTTAACTGGTTTTGTAATTTTAATTTTAATTAGAAGATATAAATATTTAAAATTAGGTCAACTTACTTGTTCATATTTGATTTGGTATGGATTAGGTAGATTCTTTATAGAATCACTAAGAATGGATAGTTTGATGTTAGGAAATATTAGGGTAGCACAATTAGTATCTATAGCTATGATAATAACTGGAATTGTACTTATTATAGTATTTAATAGAGGGTCTAAATTTAAAAATCTATATAATAATGCGAGTGAAACAATAGATGCTCAAAAATCATAAAGATGTAATTATTATAGGAGCTGGGGTATCTGGAATGACCTCAGCTATTTATTTAAAAAGATTTAATTTAGATGTCCTTTTAATTGAAAGCAAGTACCCTGGTGGTCAAATGACTAAAACTGATATAATAGAAAACTATCCTGGATTTATAAGTATTGATGGTTTTTCACTTAGTGAAAAAATATTTGAACAAGTAAAAAATTTAAATATAGATTATGTAAATGAAGAAGTAATTAGTATAGATGAAAAAAATTTAGAAGTTGTAACTGAAAATAAAATTTATACAGCTAAAAAAATTATAATCGCTACTGGTAGAAAACCTAAAAAGCTAGGTATTGAAGATAATTACATAAATAAAGGTGTAAGTTACTGTGCAATATGTGATGGAGCTTTATATAAACATAAAATAGTAGCAGTAGTAGGTAGTGGTGATTCAGCGGTTTCAAGTGCAATATATTTATCCAAAATATGTAAAGAAGTATATTTATTAGTAAGAAAAGACACTTTAAAAGCAAAAGATTATTTAGTAAGTAAACTAAATGAAAAAGTAAAAATATTATTTAATAAAAATGTTACTAATTTATATGGTGAAGATAAACTAGAATATGTGGAACTAAATAATCACGATAAATTAAATGTAGACGGTTTATTTATCTATATAGGCTCAATTCCTAATACAAATATTATAAATGTAGATAAAGAAAACGGATATATATTAGTAGATGATAAGATGAAGACTAGTAATCCAAATATATATGCATGTGGTGATGTAATAAAGAAAGATGTTTATCAAATAACTACTGCTATATCAGATGCTACTATAGCTTCTATAAACTGTAGTAAAGAATTATAATACTTTACAATTTAAATAGCAAAATAATAAAAACAAAGGAAACTTTGTTTTTATTTTAAATTAATTGATTTTATAGTATAATTATAGTGGTGATATTATGAAAAAAGTTGTAGTATTTGGTGGTGGTACTGGTTTATCCACATTACTTCGTGGATTAAAAGATTATCCTATAGATATAACAGCAGTAGTATCTGTATGTGATGATGGTAAAAGCACTGGTATTTTAAGACAAGAATTTAATACTCCAGCAGTTGGTGATATTAGAAGAGTAATTGTTTCATTAGCTGAAACAGAACCATTAGTTGGAGATTTATTTAATTATAGATTTAAAACAAATAGTGATTTAAACGGTCATACAGTTGGTAATTTGCTTTTAACAGCACTTACTGATATGACCGGCAATCTATCTGATGGTATAGAAGCTCTTGGAAAGGTTTTGAATTTAAAAGGTAGAGTTTTACCTGTTACTGAAGATAATGTAGTATTAATGGGTAAAATGGAAGATGGTAAAGTTATTGAAGGAGAACATAATATTACTGAATATAATAGTAATATTTTAGATGTTTATTATAAAGAAAAACCTGTTGTTAATCCTGAGGTAATAGATGCTATAAAAAAAGCTGATTTAATTATCTTAAGTATGGGAAGTATCTTTACTTCTATAATCCCTAATTTATTATGCAAGGAAGTAGTAAGAGCAATTGATAAATCAAAAGCTAAAGTTATGTATGTATGTAATATGATGACACAACCTGGAGAAACTGATCATTTTAGTGTAAGTCATCATGTAAAATTATTAAATAGATATCTTGGAAAGAAAAAAGTTGATATTTTAATTGCAAATAATGGTAGAATTTCAGAAGATTTGATAAAAAAATATGAAACATTAGAACAAAAAGATCCAGTATATTTAGATATTCAAAATGTTAAGAAGTTAAAGTTAAAACTAATTTCTAATGATTTTGTTGTAGTAGAAAATGAAATGATTAGACATGATGTTATTAAGTTAGCATTCTATATTTATTCTACTTTATTAAGAGGTTAATATGTCTTTTACAGCTGAAGTAAAGAATGAAGTTAGTAAATTAGAACTAAATAAGACAGATTCATTAAGTGAATTATCTGGAATAATGCATGAATTTAAGGATTTAAAAGTTACTACTGAAAATGCTAGTGTAGCAAGAAGAATATTTAAAATTGTTAAAGATATATATAAAGTAAATGCTGTTATAACAGTACGTAAAGGTTATAACTATCATAAGAATTATATATATATATTAGAAATAAAACAAAAGAAAGATATTATAATTAATGATTTAAGTTTAAATAATCCAATTTTAGATAATTATTTAGTTGATGATGAATATTTATTAAGAGCGTATTTAAGAGGTTTATTTTTAATTTGTGGTAGTATAAATGATCCTAAAAAGTCTAGATATCATTTAGAATTTGTAGTAAATGATTTAGATTATGCTAATTTTATATCAGATAAATTAAATTATTTTAATTTAAATAGTAAAGTAATTAAAAGAGATTTAAAATATATGGTATATATAAAGGAAGCTGAAAAAATAGGAGATTTTTTAAGAATAATTAATGCTACTTCTGCCGTTTTATATTATGAAGATATAAGAATATATAGAGATCATAAAAACATGACTAATAGACTTAATAATTGTGAACAAGCTAATGTAGATAAAATAATTCAAACTGCTTTTAATCAAGTAAAAGATATAAATAAAATAAAAACTGAATTTGGTAGTTTAGATATATTAGATGATAAAACAAGAATTATAGCAGAATATCGCCTTAAGTACCCTGAAGCTTCACTTCAAGAATTAAGTGAAATAATAGGCGTTGAGACAGAGTCAAAACTAAGTAAATCGGGAGTATATCATAGAATGAAAAAAATCACTGAAATAGCAGAAAGGATTAAATAATGGAAAAGAAGTGTGCTTTAATATCGCTTATTATTAGTGTTTTAGTTGGTATTAGTCTTTATGTAGAAAGTTTTGATTATAATGAAGTAATAGTATATACATTACTTACATTTATAATAATATATTTAATTTGTAGTGTTTCTTCTAATTTTATTTATGATATATTTCGTAATGCTGCTAAAATAAATAGAAAAGAAGGGGCTAAATATGAAAAGAAAGTTGGTAGTAAATATCTTAGAGAACTACCAGATTATCTTACTCCTGCATTAGTTAGTTTTATTCAAGATGAATCTATTGAATATAATAAAGATGTTTTAGCGGCTTTATTAAAACTTATAAATGATGGATACTTAAAAATAGAAAATAATAAGATAGTTAATACAAATAAAGATTATAGTAACTTATATGAACATGAGAAGTACTTATGTGATGCTATTAAAAATAGAACTGATGTGAAATTTAGTGAATTTAAGGATAATTTAATTATAGATGCAACTAATTTAGAATTAGTAACTAAAGCTAGTAATGAAAAATTAATTTATAAGGGTTTATTTAAAATGTTTTCTACAAAACTAATATATATTCCAATATTTATTGTTTTATGTGCTATTGTATTTATGATTACTACTACTTTTGATAATGAAGTAAGTAATTTTATAGCTTCTAGTATAGTTCTTGTAGTAATATTATTTATTATGTTTTTACCAGTTATTACAATTATTAGAGCTGGAAAAGGACTTTCATATTTTATAGCAGCAGCTAAGAAAAAAGTAAAATTAAGTGAAAAAGGTAAATTAGATCAAGAAAAAATATATATGTTTAAAAATTTCTTAAAAGAATTTACTAGTTTGGATAAGAAAAATACATGTGATATTCACCTGTGGGATGAATATTTGATATATGCTTTAGTTCTTGAAGTTAATAAAAATATATATAATGATGATAAATTAAAAAATATAGTAAATAGTGTTCAACAAATAATAGTATCAGATTTTATGAATGATGTACTTAGTTAAACTACTTATAAAGTAGTTTTTTGTTGCAAAAATATATTATTAACATAAAATATGATAGTGATAATATTTATCATGAAGAAAGCAAGTGTATATGGAATTAAGTAATACTGTTAATGTGTTAGGTAATTATAATAGCATTCCAACATCTTTGGAATCAGAAGCTGTAGTAGTTTCAATGATTGATGGCTTAACTGTTACTAAAGAAGCTGATAAGATGGTATGTGCATCAGGCGTTTTAACATATACTATTACTATAAACAATACAGCTACAGAAAGCTATACATCACCAATTATAACTGATGTTTTAAATCCTAGTTTAGTAACATTTGTAAGTGGTAGTGTAATGTTAAATAATGAAAAATTGGAAGAATCTAATTATACATATGAAGCTAGTAGTGGAACCTTAACTATTAATTTACCTGATATAACTTCATCTAGTAAGAGTGAAATTACCTTTCAAGTTACGAAAAAATCGTAATCTCTTTTTTGAATTTAAAAATGTATGTTTATTGGTATTAAAAAATAAAGTAGTAAGAAGTAATATAGTAACTACTTTAAGTTAGCCTAAATATAATAATTATTTGGATTGCTCTACACCATACTTTATGATATAAAAAAATATATTTTATTTAAAATATATTTTTTTATTCTATAAACCAAGTTATAGTTGTTTTATATGTTTTATTATTTATTATAGGATTTAGTATTTGTAGTAAAAGTTTTTCATTTTGTTTAAAAGTGATTTGAATATTAGTTAAATCTTTATCAGCTATAGTTTGCGTATAAACTATAGTTTTATTTTCACTTAGTATGTGTTTTACATTATTGTCATCAATAAATATTAGAGAATTACTAAGTATGTCATTATTATCAGTTTTTAAATCATTATCTATAGTTGCATACAAATTCCAATTATCTTTAACTATTCTATTATCTTCTATAGTGATTATTAAATCTTCTACTTTTGGACAAATTATAGGATTTAAACTTAATGGTAACAGCTTAAAATTAATATCTTTCGGAGCACTAATAAGTGTTATTTCACCATTATAAATAATTGTAACTTTTTTTGTATAATAAATTGGTAAATTATATTTTTTTATATTAAAAGTTATTTCGGTGCCAATTGGTAAAGTAGTTTCTAAAAAATGAGAAAAGTTTCCACTTTCACTTGATTCTATAACAAAATTGTTATTATTATACTCTATAAGTACACTAGAATATGGTTCTGTTATACCCTCTATAACTATACTTTCATCACTTATAGGATTTAATTTTAATAAAGTATCTCCTATAGAAAATATTTTATTATTAGCTATATTTAAATTAGATAAACTAGATATATTTGCTAGTTCTTCAGTAGTATAGTTATTATTTGTTATAGTAGTAGTTGTATTATTAAAAGTACCTTCTAATACTGATATAGTGCTTTTATACCAAGAATATGTAGGTAAAGTATTTATACTTATATTATCTTTAATATTTATTGCTGTATTAAAAGTATTTAATCTAGTATAGGTAAAAGAAAATTGTATTTTATCCCTTGTATATATGGTATTTCCAATACTATTAAATAAAATTACTTCTTTAGGATTATTTAATATAAATTCACTAGTTGCTGAATTAAAATAAATATTATAGTTAGATGATGTTATGTTAGCAAAATCATTTATTATATGTAGTGTTGATCCTTCATTTAGTGTTATAGCACCATAACTATACCAAGTTGCATAGTTTCCATTTCTATTTGTTTGTTTTAATATAAATGTTGAATTATCATTTCTAAACCAAAAAGCTGAATTACTTTTTGATAAATGGGCAATAGTAGATGTACCACCTATTTCAATTTTATTACATTCAGCCACTTCATTACCGGTAGTTAAACTAGTATCTTTTATTGTTATATTCAATAGTGATATTTTTATAGGTATTACTTTCTGGTACATATATTATTCCATAATAATTATTACCAATAATATTCATGTTTGATACAATAACTTTTGTAGTAATTGCTGATGAAATAGTAATAGTATCACTGGCACTTAGTGATTTTCTATCTTCAAACTGATATGTAATATCTTTATATGTACCATCTATAGTTATAGTAGTTTTTTACTATTTATTTTTATTCCACTTTCTAAAGTTATGTTAGCGCCTAAAAAGATATAGTTATATTCATTATCATTTTGCAGGACATCTTTTAATTCTGTACTAGTAAATATAACAACAGTATTTTTATCTATAATTTCCATAGTATCACCTTATATATACTATGTATTTATAATAGAATAGTTAATTAGTAATAATTATCTTTATTTTTATATTAATTATATGATAAAATTGTACTATAAAAGGTAGTGATTATATGGGAAGAAGATATAGAAGAAGACGTAATGATGATACTTTTGACATAGTCGCTTTAGGTGTCTTAGCGGCATGCTATTCGATTTATGAGTTTTTAAGAAAGTATTGGATTGAGATAATTATAGTTTTTCTAATATTATTATTTATATTTTTAATAGTTAAATATAATAAGGAAATAAAAGCATTTTTTTCTAGAAAATACATTAATAAGTTAAAAAAGCAATCATTGTTATATGAAAAAATAAAAGAATTAAATTCTAGATATAATTTAAGTGAACTTTATGATTTTATAGATTATTATTCAGTTTCTATTAAAAGCGGATTAAATAGTGCCAATATTGATGATTATCTTTTAATGACTATTAATAACAAATATGATCAATTAGTTGAATATAAACGTAATTATGATAAATTAATTATCTTATATAAGGAATATTTAAAAGAATATAATGATATACATAAATATATTTCTATAGAAGAAGCTGGAAAAATAGGTATGTCTTTAAAAAAATATAATAAATATCAAAATGAAATATATGAAGCTGAAAAAATGAAAAGAACATATCAATTTAAAGTTTTAATTTGTATAAACTATAGCAGTAAAAAAGGTAAAGTAAGAAAAAGTAAATCACACATATATTATCAAGACGAATTTATGAAGATAATGAAAGAATATAGAGAAATACAAAATACTCAAGAAATCAATCAAATTAGTTCAAGAATTGAAAGGGCAAGAATGAGTGATTCTATAAGATATGATGTTTTAAGAAGAGATAATTACAAATGTGCAATATGTGGAAAAGGCAACCGTGATGGTGTTAAACTTGAAGTTGATCATATAATTCCAGTATCAAAAGGTGGAAAAACAGAGATGAGTAACTTGCAAACATTATGTGAAAGATGTAATCGTGGTAAAAGTAATAAATTATAAACTACTTACAAGTAGTTTTTTCATTAACTAATTGTAATATATTTCATATTTTATTATAGAGGTGAAGTATGAAATATAGTATAGTTTTAGATCCAGGTCATGGAGGTAGTGATAATGGTGCGAGTGGAAATGGAATAATAGAAAAAAATTTAACTTTAGATATATCTAAATATATGTATAATGAGTTTAAGAAATTAGGTATACCAGTTAGTATTACAAGAGAAGATGATGCAACACTAAGTCCTATTGATAGAGTAAAAAAGATATTATCATATTATGGAAATAATCCTAATGTTATAGTAATATCTAATCACATAAATGCAGGAGGTGGTGAAGGTGCTGAAGTAATATATGCATTAAGAGATAAATCTGCTCTAGCTGATACAGTATTAAATGAAATAGAAAAAACAGGGCAAGTAGTAAGAAAGACATATCAAAGAAGATTACCTAGTAATACATCCAAAGATTATTACTTTATACACAGGGATACTGGTAAAACAGAACCTATTATTGTAGAATATGGATTTTTGGATAATGCAAGTGATGCCAATAGATTAAAAAATAATTATAAAGAATATGCTGATGCTGTTGTAAAAGCTGTTGCAAGTTATATAGGTGTTCCATATATATCAGAAAGTACTTATATAGTAAAAAGTGGTGATAGTCTATATAGTATAGCTAAAAAATACAATACTACAGTAGATGAAATTAAGAAATTAAATAATTTAAGTAGTAACTCTCTTAGTATCGGTCAGATTTTAAATATACCACTTTCTGAAGTCGTATTAGTAAATGAATACATAGTAAAAAGCGGTGATAGTTTATATAGTATTGCAAATAAGTATAATACTACGGTAAATGAATTAAAGAGCTTAAATAATTTAAGTAATAATACTTTAAGTATCGGTCAAGTATTAAAATTACCTAAAGTAGATGAAATAGTTACTGTAAATGAATATATAGTAAAAAGCGGCGATAGTTTATACAGTATAGCAAAAAAATATAACACAAGTGTAGATGAATTAAAAAGTCTAAATAATTTAACAAGTAATCTGCTTAGTGTAGGTCAAAAGTTAAATATACCGGTTACTGAAGAAGTAAGTAATGTCTATACAGTAAAAAGTGGTGATAGCTTATATAGTATTGCAAGAAAGTTTAATACTACGGTAAATGAAATTAAGAGTAAAAATAATTTAAGTAGTAATACTTTAAGTATCGGTCAAAAATTAATAATATAAAAAATTGAGTTTCCTCAATTTTTTTAATATAGTTCAGTACAAGTTCCAGCATCTGGTTTATAAAAACAATGATTTTTATATCTACCAGCTAGATTTTGTTCCCACCAAGTACTAGCGCATGATTCGTTTATTTTGGGAGCATAAAACCATAAAGCATTGGTAGCGGGGAAAAAGTAATCTCCTCTTAAAACTCTATCTGCTAATTTTCTTTCTAATGCGTTAGGATTACTGAAGAATAAAGGACTATCTTTTCCTGAAAAACCTCCGGGACTTTGATATATTACATCGGTTATAGTTCTTATGTCTTTAAATGTCAAACAGTTAGCGATTCCTCTATTTACAACAACGTTTCCTACCATTAACATACCAAGATCTCCCTCACTAAGAGCTTCTGCTCTCATTAGCCTTGCAAGTAAATCTCTTTCTTTAGTAGTATGATTAATTATCATAATATCACCAATTAATTATATTCAAAAAAGATGATTATTTTTCTTTAATGTAATCTTCTTCTTTTACTTTTGAATCTAAATATATTTCTTCTTCTTTTAATTGTTCATCACTTTTACTTAGTTTTTCATGACCTTTTAAAAAGGCATTTATATATACACTTCCAGGCATTGTTTTAAATGCTCTATCTTTTGATAACGTTCCTTGTTTTGTATTGTAAAATGAATCACCATATATTTGAGCTAATTCATCAGTTAAAACAGCATATCCACGATTAGTAAATTCTTCTATAGTACTTTTGTCTTCTTCTTTAATATAATAACCAGGGTCTGGTTTTAATAAATCGATTCCTTGATGTGAAAAATAATTTTTTTCTGTACATTTATCTTGTAATAAAAATTGTTGATAAGTAGGATCTATTAAATAGTTTGTATTAGTACCTCCAACATTTATAGTAGCAGTTAAAAAACTATGACCAGTAATTCCACTAACTATTACATTTTGTGTAGCACATGGATGATTAGGCACTTGTAATCTAGTTAAATAAGAACTAATCATACTTTGAGCTGTATCACATTTATTTGTACAAGCGTCTTTTATATTTCTTGTTAATAATTTTCTTGTTTGATAACATAAATCAGTTAAAAAATATTTAACTTCATGTTCGTTCAAAGGTTCACTATTTAATAGTTTTCTTTCTATAACTGCTAAAAAATTTTCATCTTCATTATATATAACAAAAGGACTATAATTTATAACGTACATATTATCACCAACTATATTGTATCATATATATTTTAATTTTCAAAGAAAGTAAAATACAATACTTTTTAAAGCTACTTATATAAAAAATTATTGAAATATTTGATTTTATATGATATACTTAAAAAGTGTTAGGGGTGTAGTTAAATGGTATAATAACGGTCTCCAAAACCGCTGTTGGGAGTTCGATTCTCTCCACCCCTGCCATATGTAAGTAAACTCCAATTATTTGGAGTTTTTATATATAATGAGGGGTATTTATGAATGATGGTTTAAAAAAAGTTGTTGGTACTATGTTTTTTTCTGATGGTAAACTTTTAATTGATAAACCAAGAAAAAGAAGTACATTTCAAATGATTGGTGGTTCAGTAGAAGATAATGAAACTCCACTTGAAGCTGCTATTAGAGAATGTCATGAAGAATTAGGTAAGAATGCTATATTTGATGAAGATAAATTTAAACTTATAATGGAATTTGATGAAATTGCAACAAGTGATCAAACTACTAAAATTCACTTTTATGTTTTTATGTATGAAGGCAACTTAAAAGGAGAATTAACTACTTCAGAAGAAATAGAAAAATTTATGTGGTTTAGTATAAATGATGATGTTAATTTACTTTCTAATACTTTAAAAAATGAAGTAGTACCATATTGTATAAATAATAATTTAATATATGAAAAAAGGTAAAATATTTTACCTTTTTATTTTTGAATAAATTTCATATATGTATCTTTATATTTAGTAATAGTATCATCTACATTAAATGTATATACATTAGTTAATATATTATTAGAAGGATCTATTTCTGTTCTTTCTAGTTTACCACCTAATGCTTTTAATGTTTTATCTGACCCTAAATTATTTACATCACAATCGAGCATAACTTCGTTAAGATGAAGTTTTTGAGCTTCTAATAAACCTAAATATAAATTTATTTTATTATATCCTTTTCTTCTTTCTGTAGGTCTGATGCTATAGCCTATATTTCCACCAAATTTTTTCATTGCTTCTGTTAAGTTCCATCTAACATTTATTGTACCAACTATTTTATTATCTTCACTTCTAATTAGTAAAAATGTTTTACCTGTAGCTCTATTGCATTTTTTAGCATAGTCTTCATCTTCCATATTATTACATCTATTTAATGCTTCTTCAAATGTATATCCTTCGTATATTTTATCTAATCCACCAGTACCATTTATATTAGAATTATATTTTATAAATTCATTTAAATATTCAATTATTTCATCTTTTCTATTTAAAGATGGTTTTTCTAAATAAAACACATTATCACTCTTTCATATTTTTAGTATAAAGTAAAATAAAAATAAAAGCAACAACTTTTATTTTTCTATAGTCTAGCAATTTTTACAGTTAAATTTTTAAGTACATATTTACATACTTCGATTTCTTTTTTTGTTAAATTTAATTTAGTAAATTTTCTCATGTTAGCATTATCAATAATAGCTTTTATTTAACATAGTTCATCTCGTGCATAAAATAATGTACTTTAAAAAATTTTTATGTCAACACCAAAAATTTGAATTATGACTATTTACTTCTTTGTGTTTTAAATTTTATATAACTTTACACAATAAATTTCTTGTAATAATTGATATTTCTTTTTTGTGATATAATTAAATTGGTGATAGTATGAAAATTGGCTTAGTACTAGAGGGCGGAGCTATGAGAGGAATGTATACCGCCGGAATATTAGATTGCTTTTTAGAAGAAAATATAGTAGTTGATGAAGTAATTGGCGTATCTGCAGGAGCTTTATTCGGCGTAAATTATAAATCTAAGCAAAAAGGTAGAGCAATAAGATATAATAAAAAGTATCTTAATGATAAGAATTATATGGGATTTTATTCGCTTATAAAAACAGGAAATATAATGAATAAGGATTTTTGTTTTAATGAGTTAGTAAATAAATTAGATGTATTTGATTATGATACTTATAGAAATGATAAAACATTATTTTTTGCTACAGTTACTAATGTAAATACAGGAAAGTCTGAGTATAAAAATATATCAGATTTAAGTAAGAAATCTGATATGGAATATTTAAGAGCTTCTGGATCTATGCCATTTGTTTCTAAAATCGTTAAGGTAGATGATAATTACTATTTAGATGGTGCATTATCAGATAGTATACCAATAAATAAAGCACTCAAAGATTGTGATAAAGTTATAGTAGTTCTTACTAGACCAAGGGGTTATAGGAAAAAGAAAAAATCTCGTTTATATGCTAAATTATTTTATTCTAAATACCCTAAACTAGTAGAAGCTATAAATAGTAGGTATAAGGTATATAATAAAACAATAGATAAAATAAATGAATTAGAAAGTGAAGAGAGAATATTTGTTTTTAGGCCATCAAAATATGTTGATATTAAAAGAATTGAAAAAGATATAAATAAAGTAGAGGAAATGTATAATTTAGGAATAAAAGATTTTAATGATAATTATAATAAATTAGTAAAGTATATTACTAGATTATAGGAGGAAAATATGGAATTTTTAGAAAGTGATAAAAAGAATTTAAATATTTTAATAAAATTATTTTATTTTTGTACTGCATTAGTTAAAGTGATTTTAATTATTAGTATAGTAACTATTTTAATACTTATTTGCTCATTGCCAGCTGTTAAAAAGAGTATTACTTATGAAGATAGTAAATTAACTATAAATGATAAAACTTATACTATAACAACTGATTATAGTGGATTTAATATAAAACATAATAATAATAGTTTTTATATTGCTTTTAAAGATGCAGATAAATTATTAACTAAAGATTTAAATACTATTATTCTTTATAGTGAAATAAATTTAGTTAGCATGCTAGCATTATTAGTTTTATCTTATATGATAGTATTTAATATTGGAATAATATTAAGTTCAATGAAAAAGAAAATTATAGATGAAAATAATTTATCTTATATTAAGAAAATTGCTACTTATTTTCTTATTTGCTTTAGTATAACATTACTTTCAAATATTATTGCTGGTATTATTACTAAAGTTAATATCGAACTTGATTTTAAGAGTTTATTTGAAGCATTAATTACGATGTTTATTTATTACATTTACAAATATGTATGTACAAAAAAAGACTTAAAGGATTAACCTTTAGGTCTTTTTTAATAGTTATCTGCTTTTCTTTCAAAGAAAGATTTTGGATGATTACATACTGGGCATACTTCTGGAGCTT
>CAKOQQ010000002.1 GCA_934101425.1 uncultured Bacilli bacterium
CATCATTTTTTTAAATTCATTTTTCTTCATTATTTTCTCCAATTTTCTATTTTTAACAAACTATAAAATTGTAATTTATTATTTAATTAACTTTTTAAATGAATTAGCATTTAATATCGTATTAGATATAAATTTCCCTTTATAGAAATTAGCCCAGTTATTGAAAATACAAGGTGCATTCTTTGCTTTTTCTAACGAATCTATTTTTATAAAATTAATTTTTATATTATTTTCATTTGCATATTCAGTTAATTCATTTACTTCATATTCTACATAAGGACATTCGTTGCTATAATAAATAGTAAAATCTTGATTATCTATTTTCATAGTTCTTGCATTATCATTGAATCTAGGAGTTTCACTATCATCAAATTGTAATGCTAATAGTTCATAATCTCCAATAGTATCTACAACTTTAAATCCATAATATTCAAAAAATTTCTTTTCTCCAATAAAAGGTTTCCTCTTTTTAGAAACTAGAGTACATATACCACTTTTACCTTTTTCTTTTGAATCGTTTATTGCATATTCTATTAATTCTTTTCCAATTCCTTTGCCTTTAAAACTCCCTGCTACCCATAAGCAATAAATATATTCATAATTTTTACCACTAATAGGAACCCATGCTGTTTCTATTGGCTCATATTCAATAAATATTTTTCCTCTTGCATTTAATTTTCTAAAAACATGACCATCTTTTAATTTGCTTTTTATCCATTCCTTTTTACTATCAACACCGGCTTGATGTTTTTTATCTCCTATTGCACAACATATATGCTCCTCATCAATGTTTTCTAATGTCAAATTTATATATTCGTTCATTTATTTAATCCTCCCTACAAATTACTATTTATCTGTCATTTCCATATATAATTATACCATCATTTTGGTAAATTTTATTGCTAAATTAAAACATCCAAGATTCATCCAACATTTCTAGTATATATCCAACATTTGGAAGTAAAATAGAACCTTGCAAACCCTTTAATTAAAAGGGATAAATCGAAAGTATGGTAGAATTCTTTCATATTTTTAACTCAATTTTGCAAGTGCAAAATAAGAAATGATAGCACTATAAATCCTTTATTTATAAAATGTAAATTAGTATAGTGCTATCATTCCCTTTATCCCGCTTAATAATTATTATCATTTTTTTAAATTTTGGTAGTTTCATGGTATACTTGTATCAATTAGTAGTTTATTACTACCTATAGTTTAGTTAATTAAAGGTTGTCCGACTTCAACCTTTATGACTCCAATTGAAATCAACTTACGGACTTAAAAGTTCGTAAGTTTTTATTTTATATAAATACTATAAAAAAGAGAGAAAATTTAAAAAAATATTTGAAATTATATTTAATTTCAAATATTTGATAACATTTATTTTGCTGATATGGACGGGTTTAAACTTGATTAAAGATGTTTTAGGCCTCTTTTTTTGCTGTTTTAAACTTTGATACATATAAATATTATCCCTAAAATAAATCACTTAAATAGTAGGCAAAAATGGCTATTTTCGAATATTAAAAAAGATGTGATACACACCTTTACATGTTTTCGTCTATGGGGCGAATAACTCTTTTATGTCTATACCTAAAATCTTTGCTAAATGGTAAAGACTACCTACATAAATGTAGGTATAAAGCTATAATATGATTTATTCATTATTATCTTTAATATCAATAACTTTATAATCTAACTTAGTAATTACTTTTTTAATATCATCATTATTAATAATCTTTGTAGAATATATAGTTGCTGTTTTATCTTTTAAGTTTACTTTTACTTTAGATACTCCATTCAATTCTAATAATGATTTTTCTACTTTCATTTGACAATGAGAACACATCATTCCTTCAATAGTAATTACTTTTTTTATTTTTTTATCAAACATATATTATTTTTCCTTCCATCTTTTAAGGCTTAATACATTTACTATAACAGTAAAACTTGATAATGTCATTGCTAGTCCCGCTAACATAGGATTCATAGAAATATTAATACTTTCTAATAGTCCACATGCTATGGGAATCATACAGGTATTATAGAAAAATGCCCAAAATAAATTGCTTTTTATATTACTTAATGTTTTTTTACTTATATTAAATAAATTATATATTGCATTTAAATCATTAGATATTAAAATAACATCAGCTGAATCTGCTGCTATATCAATAGCTGAATTTAAACTAACGCCTATATCAGTAATTGACAAACTTGGAGCATCATTTATACCGTCTCCAACCATCATTACTTTTAATCCTTTATTTTTTAATTCTTTTATTTTATTTGATTTATCTAAAGGTGATACATTTGCTATAACTTCATTAATACCAATACTTTTAGCAATTATATTAGCTGTTATTTCATTATCCCCTGTAAGCATAATAACTCTTTTATTTATATGTTTTAATTTATCTACAACTTCTTTTGCATTATCCCTAATAATATCTTTTACTCCAATAAGAGCTATAACTTTCTTATCTTCTATAACATATACAATGCTATTACCATCTAAAGATAATTCTTTTTCTTCTTCTACTATATTATTAGTTATTTTAAACTTATCAAATATTTTATTATTCCCTATTAAGTATTTTTTATTATTAATAGTTCCTTTTAATCCAATACCAGATATATTTTTAAATTCACTAACTTCTAATTTCTCTAAATTATTATTAAAAGCACTTGCTATTGGATGAGTAGATTTACTTTCTAATGATGATACTATTTTTAATAAATCTTTATCTTTATAATTAGACTTATTTATTATTTTTGATATTCTTAAATTACCATTAGTTAATGTGCCAGTTTTATCAAAAACTACAACATCAATTTTATTAGCATTTTCAAGTATTTCAGATTTCTTTACTAATATTCCATTTTTAGCACATAATCCTTCGCTTACTACAATAGCAAGTGGAGTTGCAAGACCAAGTGCACAAGGACATGCACAAACAAGTACTGTTACAAAATAAATAATTGAAGAATTAAAACTAAAACCTAATATTAAATGTATAATAAAGGTTATTACTGCTAAAAATATAACAATCGGTACAAATACTCCACTTACTTTATCTGCAATTCTAGCAATTGGTGCTTTAGTATTTGAAGCTTCCACTACTAATCTTACTATTTCTGATATAACCGAATCTTTACCTATATTTTCTGCTTTATATAAAACTTCACCATCTAAGTTTATAGCTCCTGCTACTACTTTATCATTTATATTTTTTTTTACCGGAGATGACTCTCCACTTATAAATGATTCATCAACGTGTGCACTTCCCTTAACAATAAATCCATCAACAGCAAATCTATTTCCTGGTTTAACAATTAAAATATCTTCTTTTTTTACTTCATCAATAGATACTTCTTTTTCTTTATTATTAGTAAATAATGTAGCTTTATTAGGAGTTATAGTAACTAATCCTTTTATAGCATCTTTAGTTTTTTCTTTACTAATACTATCTATATATCTGCCAAACTTAATTAAATAAAGAATAATAGATACACTTTCAAAATATAGGTTTTCTACATATTCATTATGATCTTTTAAAATCATAATCATATTAAATGTACTAAATAGAAAACTCGAAATAACGCCTAATGTAACTAATGTATCCATATTTGGTGATTTATATTTAATATTCTTAATACCACTTATAATAACATCTCTACCAAAATATATAAAATATAAACTAAATAAAAATAGACATACAGAATAATTAATCGGATGATTTACCATATGTAAAAAAGGTATTACAGGTAAATTAAGCATATGTGCCATAGAAATATATAAAACTAATAATGCAAGAACTCCATTAATAATAAAATAAACATTTTTATTATTAGTAGTATCATCTTTTTCATTATATATTCCTAATGATTTAAAGCCAGCTTCACTTACAAATTTATTTAAATCATCTATAGTAATATCTTCTTCATAACTTATACTAGCTGATGACATAACTAAATTAACTAAAGCATCATCTATCCCTTTTTGCTTTAATAAATATTTTTCTAAGCTTGATGAGCAAGCACTACAAGTCATACCCTCTATTTTTAAAATTACTTTTTTCATTCTTTCATTAATACTCCGTTTTATAACTTTTTGATATTATTTGTAACAATTAACTAACCAATTTATAGTTTATCATTACTATTCTTTTCATCTTTATGATATTTCATCCATATTCTTATTTTAGATATTAAATTTAATATAATTATAGTAGATATAATAAAGAAACAAAATATCAGTTTAATATATTCAAATGCAATAAGGTTTGTTAGAGATGCAAGTATTAGCATAATATTAACAGTAAGAAGTGTTATACATATTTTACGACTTTCATTAATTTTTTCATTATCTATATTTAATGATAATAAATAGTTTATTATTCCCATAAATAAGGATACTACAAGAAAAGATAAACTAAATAATACTTGTCCAAAAGCAAGCAAATCATCTGATGAGTGAATTAGTACTTTTACTGGTATAAAATATATTACTGATGTAAATAAGGAGAATAATATTCCAATGTAACTTACTACCCTATACCTTTTATTATCAATTGTTGTTAGAGATAATTTTAAAGGAAAACTTACTAGTATAAGTTGAAAAGATGCAGCTAATATATATATCATTGTTTTATTATTAGTATTTATAATAGATAATAAAGTTAAAGCTATCATTCCTATAAAAAATGTAAAATTAATCTTAATTAAACTCTCTATTACTTTTTTCATAACATCACCTACAATAATTTTAACATATTTATATATATTTTGACACAAAAATAATAAAATAGTATAATGCTTTAAGGTGATATAATGAATTACGACTACAATAATCTTAAAGAAGACGAGCATGTATTTCATATGTGGGAAGTAATGAATTTTAATATAACAGATAAATATAAATTTATTAAAAGGAATTTTATATTTAATTTAATATCAAACATAATATTTATACCTATTGGTATACTTTTATATATAATAAATAAAGTCTTATTTGGTTTTGAAGTAATAGATAAAAGAAAAATAATTAGAGACAGTGGTTTTGTATCTGTATCTAATCATATTCATCCTATGGATTGTACTATGATTGGTCTTATATATTATCCTAAAAGAGTTTATTACCCTACTATAGAAAGAAATTTTAAAATACCTTTTATAAGGCATTTAATTAGATTATTATATGCCTTTCCTATACCTCAAAATAAAAAGTATAAAGATAATTTTTATAAAGATATAAATAATGTTTTAAATAATAACAAAATTATTCAAATGTATCCAGAGGGATCAATGTGGCCATACTATGAAAATGTAAGACATTTTAAAATGGGGGCATTTAAAATGGCCGTAGATGCTAATAAACCAATACAACCTATAAAATTTTTATTTGAAGAAAATAATGGTATATATAGTTTATATAAAAAGAAGAAATGTATCGTAGCTAAAGTATTAGATCCTATATATCCTAATAATAATTTAGAATATTCTCTTAGAATAGAAGATTTAAAAGAAAGATGTTATAAAATAATTAAGGAGGCCAAATAATGAAAGTACTTATATTATCTTGTAGTACAGGTGGTGGACATAATTCTTGTGCAAGGTATATTAAAGAAGAACTTGATAATAATAATATAGAATCAGTTTTTATGGATTTCTATGATATAGTTAATAAAAAAGCTAAGAAAGTTGCTGAAAACATATACTTAAAAACATTAAATGGTGAAGGAAAATATTTTCGCATGTTCTATAAATTAGGTGAAATTTATAGTAATACTAAAATTAAAAGTCCTGTATATTTAGTTAATAAATTCCATAAGAAAAAATTATATGAATATATAAAAGATAATAATTTTGATTTAGTTATTACTACTCACTTATTTCCTTCATTAACTCTTACTGCAATAAATAAGAATAAAGAAAAAGTTAAATTTATAACTATTGCTACTGATTATGAACCATGTCCTTTTCTAGAAGAAAGTAAACCTAATTATTTAATTATGCAAAAAGATTTAGAAGAAAGATTTATTAAAAAAGGTTTTGATAAAGATATATTAGTAAACACAGGAATACCTATTTCTTCTAGATTTATATGTGACGCTAAAAATATAAGAGATAAATTTAATATTAAAGAAGAAAAATTAATACTTATTATGTTAGGTAGTATGGGATTTGGTAATATAAATAGTATTATTGATGATATATCAAAGATAAATAATATTAAAATAATTATTGTATGTGGTAGTAATAAAAAATTATACAATGAATTATCTAAAATGAACAATGATAAGCTTATAATATTAGGATTTGTAAATAATATTAATGATTTAATATATTCAGCAGATATAGTTATGTCTAAACCAGGTGGACTATCATCTACAGAAATTACAAGTCTTAGGAAACCATTACTTCATATATTTCCTATTCCAGGAATTGAAACATATAATACTAATTTCTTTTTAAATCATAAAATGAGTTTAAAATGTGAAAATAAAGAAGAAATAATTAGTAATTTAAATAAACTTATAAATGATAATGATTTACAAAAAGAAATGATTAAAAATCAAGAAAAATATATAAATAAATATTCTGGAGCTGATTTAGTTAAACTTATAAAAGAAAAAATGTCTAATGATTAGACATTTTTATTTTATTTTACAACTAATTTTAGTAGTTTTCTTACAAATATCATTTTCTTTTGTATAACCACTAGGGCATGTTTTAGTTTTTATAATATCAGTAAGTGGTTCACACCATTCATATGCTCCACCAGCTTCTTCTTCTGTATATCTATAATGTGAACTACTTTTGCATTTATAACTATTTATTGTAGGGTCATATGTTGCCTCATATCTTTCACCAACACACTTTCCCCCATATTCATGGTAACCACTAGGGCATCCAACACTATCTACTATAGATGTAATTTCTACTTTATTACATGTTTTAACATCACTATTTCTTACACAATCACTAGGACATTCATAATAGCCTTCTAATACTAATGTAATAGTAACATCTTTATCTATGATAGTATCTTCATCTACCATATCATCAACCATTTTAAAACCTTTAAATATGTATCCCTCTATTACATTAATATTTGGTAGTATTAATTTACTACCTTTTTTCATAGTAACTTTATATTCTTTATCATTTATGATATATGTTACAGTTACTACTTCTTCACTATCTTTAATCCAAATAACTTTTATATCAGTATCAGTATCTATTTTATCATCAGTAAGTATTTTACCATCCACTAAATATCCACCAAATATGTATCCTTTACGGTCCTTTAGTCTTGGTTTTACAATACTACTATTCTTTTCTAAAACAACATTTATTTTAGTATTATCATCAATTATGTAAGTTACATTTATGGTTTCAGATTCTTTACTAATCCATCTAGCAGTTAAAGTAATGTTTTTAGTGACTTCTATGTTATCAGTAACTAATAAGCCTTCTTCATCAGTAAATCCACCAAATATATACCCTTCTTTTTCTACTTTAGTTGGTATATCTACTTTAGTATTTTTAGTAACTTTTACACTATCAATTTTAGTTCCACCATTAGTATCAAATGTAACAGTATACTTTTTCTCACATCCTTTTAATAGTAATAATAATATGATACTTATTACTACTATTAAAGATATTATAATAATATTTTTCTTTTTCATAATATTACGCAACTTTATGCTTTTCTTCCTTTCTATATTCAATTTCTACTCCTAATATATTAGCTAATTCATTTACTTTAGATTCTATAGTAGGATTCTTTTCTTTAAAATAAACTATTTTAATAGGTCTAGTATATTTTTTATCAAGACCTATTTCTGCATAAAATGGTTCTATTTCATTACCACTAGGATTTATAACATTAAATGGTGTCTTAGTTAATGTCATTTGATAATTATTAGTATAAGTTTGAATTGTTGAATTTATTGGTATATCACTATTTCTTACAGTAAATGCACTTCTTTTATTTTGGTATATATTATTATAAGCTACACCCTCTAATTGTGCATCTATTTCGCAAGCACCTAAAAATGCATCATAATTAAAGTCATAAATAATACCAAAGCTGCAATTATCTACACCAAATAATTTCATATCACCAGTAAGTAAACAATTAGAAATAGATCTATAATCTTGATTTAATGCAACATCAGATAAATATTTTATATCATCAGAATCTCTACACATATGAATAACAGAAATATTTCCCATTTCTATTTCTCTTTTCCAAATTTGATATACTATTTTTTTATATTCATATTCTAGAGCAAATATACTATTTAAAGTATCAACTTCTATTTTATTTAGAGTTATTTCTTTCTTTTTAAAATCGACTCTTCTTTTTAATTTAGCTAGTTTAGCTTCTAATAATTCTATATCTTCTTTAGACCGCTTTATTACTTCTTTAGGTAAATATGCATAATTTTCTAAAGAATCAAGGCCTAAAATTATATTATATATAATAGACATTATAGTATTATAGTCAAGCATACTATAATGATTTTCAACTAATCTTTCCATCTTCATACTCCGTAAATCTATAATAAGTAGTTACATCAGGATACTTTAAATGATCAACCTTACTATTAAACATATTATATTCTCTAGCCCATACTTTTTTATCTTTTAAAGATTCATAAATAACATATCTTTTATTTTCTTCTTCTGTATCATTGGCAATTAAAAGTACTTTATATAAATTACCTTTAAAATGCCTATATATAGTACCTACCTTTATCTCTCTCACTCTATCACCAATTACATTATATCAAAAAAATAAATAGATTACTCTATTTATTTTATTTTTTTAACAACCTATACAAAATCCAGATAAAAATGTATCTAATGATTCTTTTGAATTTTTACCAGTTAATATAGAATATTTACTATGATCTTTACCATTTATATAAGCTAAATAATATGCATTATTAGATTCATATTTACTAGATAAATCACTTAATTCTTCTCTACTTATTTTATACATTTTAACATCATCATTTTTCTTATAAGCTTTAATTTCTTTAGCGATTAAATCTTCATAATCACTATCAATAAATCTATTATCATATACATATATAAAATAATCATCTACAGGAGCACTTGTTAAACATAATAAATCACTATATGAAATATCTATTACACTAGATTTATTATAATCAATATTACAACTATAATTAATATTTATAGTAACATCTTTAGTTAAATTCTTTATTGTAATTTCTTTATCAGTTAAAGATACTATAGGGCAAGCAACTCCAGAACAAACTACTTTAGCATCACTAAGTAAAATATAATTATAAGTAGTTAAAGGTATTCTTATAGTATTATTTTCTTCTACAATAATACTAGTATTTTTTAAAAATGATTCATCTATAGAAGTATTATATATTCTCTTATAATCTAATTCTATATCAAAATATCTAGTCCATTTTGCCACTAAAGTAATACTAGAATCTAATTTAGTATTAAAATCAAATAAGATATCATTATAGTACCAACCTACAAATGTATAACCCTCTTTTTCTGGATTTTTTGGTTTAGTTGGACTAGAATGAGGATATAATTTTTGACTATCAACTATATCATTACTATCTGTATCAAAATCAACTGTAATATAATCTGCAAAAGTAATATCACAATCTAAATTATCAGTTACACCTGATATAGTAAGTTTATTAGTATTTGAATCAAAAGATGTATTTTTACAAGTTGACTTTGAAAAATATGTTTTATCCTTTTTATCAATTAAAAATACAGCGTCATCTAAATATTCAACAGTTATTTCTTTATTACCTATAACATTTGCATTACTTACATTAATTGATACTTTCTTATCAATTTTTTTAAATACAACATTACATACTAAATCTTGTTTTATATTTTTAATAATTAGTTTATCTTCAAAATAATATGCATCACTACAACCTGTAATAGAGTCAAAAGTATATCCCTCTAATGGTGTAATTTTAGTTTCTAAATCAGATGAAAAAGTAACTTTATGATATCTCTCTTTTATTTGTCCATTTTCACTAGTAAAAACTACTACATATCTTTTAGTAAAAAATATGTATATTATAAATAATAAAATAATGATTCCTAAAAAAGAACCTATTAAAATTAATAATTTTTTTGTATCAGATAATTTTTTCATATTACCCTCCTATTACAATAATAGCACATATTTTACTTTTTCTCAATTGCTTTTACTTTTCCTCTTTCATATATTCTTTTACTTAAAGATGAAAAACCATTATTTTTCTTATATTCAAAATATCTAACATAATCTTTTAATTCATCTATACTTACTAAATTTTCTAATTTAATCATAGCACTTGGTATAGCATATTCTACTACATTTTCTTTTTCTCTAGAATTTTCACATTTCCTATAGCATCCAAGTCCACAAAAAGCTTCTAATAAACCTTCATCTATATCATATGTACAAACATATCTTTTTAGACTATTATTTACATGTAATACATTTTCAATATTAGAAAAAAAATGCATATAAAAAGTATCTGGTAGATAGTGATGAGTATTAGTTTCGTTATCAGTGCATTTACTACCAACAGAAGCAAAACTCTTATCACTAACTATTTTATCAAGTTCTCTTTTAGCACATACTCTATATACCAACATAATATCACCAGGTGAATATTTTATCACAAAAAGTTATTATGTCAAATAAAAAGACTTATTCATAAGTCTTTTTATTATCTATAACTACAGGAGTTAATTCATCTCTTAATTTAGTTAAAGCGTCTTTATCATATTTTATCATTTGATCCCTTCTTAATAAATCAAATGAATAATTATCGTTATCAATTCCATATGGTCTTGATTTTTCTATAATAGAAGTTCTAACTTCATCTATAACTCGTGGGTCATTTCTAGCTATTTTAGTAGATAATCTTTCTATTGTTCTTTCTATCATATCTTTTGTTATACTATTTTTTTTACCTCTAAGAGTTATATTTATGGGGCTAAAATTTCTTATACTCTCTAAACTAACCCTCATATAGTCACTAATTATTTTATATATATAACTTCTAAATTTAGGTGAAGACAAGTCTTCCATAGAATATCCATATATTTCTTTTAATTTATCATTTGAGAAAGCACTAGATTTATAGCTATATACACTTCTTAAATCTTCTATATAAGTATCCATTACTTCTTTAGAAAAATAATCTCTAAATAATACTTTTCTACCATTATAATTTATAACAATATTACCATGATTAATTATCCAATCAGTAAAGGTTTTAGAAAGTGCATCAAAAATAGGGACACTTCTTACTTCATTGAAAGAAGATAATTTCCCATTTTCTTCTTTTGGTTCTGAACCATAACCTATCCAACCATCTAATTTACCAGTTAATATAGGTGGATCTTGTACTCTTGAAATAAGATCTTTATTTTCCTTTTTTATTTCTTTTAAAGCTTCATAAGTAGCACCTAAATATTTAGTGCTAGTATAAATAACTATAGTATCATCTCTACTACCATATTCATCAAACTTAAAATAAATAGGTATCTTTTTTTCTTCTAATTTTTTATATAATAAGGTAATTAATTTATAAGTATCTAAAGAATCAGTATTTATATATAATCTATGCTCTACTTCTGGTACTACATCATTTCTTGAAGTAACATATCTAGAAGCTACATGAACCCATCCTGTACCTTCTCCAAAACTATTCCAACGATATTTATAATAAGCATCCCTAACTTCTTCCTCTGCATTACTAAATAAAGAAGTTATCTCATCTTTGGACTTGACATCGTTTACTCTCTTTAAATAATTTCTTAATAATAAGAAATCATTACCATAAGTGCCATTTCTTCTTAACTCTAAAAACCTTTCTCTAGTCATATTAAGGATACTACTCTTCCATTTATTAAATAACATAGAATAAAATATATCCGCATCAGCTTTATAATGTTCCCCTCTTGTATGAGCTTTTATAGTACTTTTTGTAAGTCTACTATAAAAATTACCATTACAAGTAGCATAAAGCTCTATTAACTTTTTTATTACTTCAGGACTAGAAATTGGATTATCTATATTTTCATACAATTCCATCAATCTCATAATTACCTCATATTTAATCAAAAAAGAATACTAAATATTCTCTTTTATTATATTAATTGTTAAATTTAATCCTTCTTTAACACTTGTATTAGGTTCCCAACCAATACTTTTAATTTTTGAATTATCTAATTTAATTACTTTAACACTATTTTAACCAATTATCTCTTGAAGAATGAAGAATAGCCTTAAATAAATCAATATCATCTACTGTAGTAATCTTCATATTCTTTTCAGATCCCTTTGAAAAATGTATTACATCACCTAATTCTTTCATAAGTGAACATGTAGCAGTCATATTAACAATGTTCTTTTTAGCAGCTTCATTATGTGCCCATACCATTTTACCAAGTTGCCAAATATGTGGAGTTTGTGTTCTGTAAAGTTTTTCTCTTGGTATTTCAACAGTTGAAGTAGCATGATCTTCACTTTCATAAACAGCTTCTGTACAAGGTATAGCAACTACGGCATTACCATAAGTATTATATGTTGATATAGCATCTGAAATTATTTGGCTAGATACAAGTCCTCTATTTCCATCATGAACAATTAACATACTATCTTCACTATATAATTCATTTGCTCTCATAACACCATTCTTAATAGATTCTTGTCCAGTAGCTCCACCACTTACAACATCTACAAGTTTAGTTATATTAAATTGTCTTGCATAAGCTCTTAATATATCATGCCATCCATCTAAGCAAACAACAATAATTCCATCTATACTAGGATGATTTTCAAATGCTTCCATAGTATAAACAATTAATGGTTTATTTTCAATATGAATAAATTGTTTTGGAATATCTTGTCCTGTTCTACTACCTACACCAGCAGCAGTTAAAATTACAATATTTTTCTTTTCTTTCATTATTTACCTCTTTCTAATTAAATATTTATATCAGTAAAATACATATTAACATTACTTGTAGCAACTAAAACATTACGATCGTTATATATATTTACAATATAATAACCAATACTTTTTCCAACTTTTAATTTATGAGCTTCAGCTATTAGTTTAGTTCCATCGCCTTTTCTTAAATAATTTATATTAGCACTTGTAGTAAGTGGAAACTTAAAAGTAGTACATCCAAGAATTCCAGCGGTAGTATCTGCAAGCCCAAATATTAATCCTCCATGAACTATCCCTTCAGGATTTAATCCAGAAGAAACTATTGGATATTCTACTTTAGCTTCATCGCTAGTTAAACTAATTATTTTAAAGCCATTACTTTTTATAAAACCTTTGTCATTACAAAATCTCTCTATTAATTCATCATACATATTATCCTCTATTCTGTTAAACATACATCTAAATCAACATTAATTTCATTTAATAATTCTTGTAATTCTTTGTTTTCTATGTATGTTTCATATATATCTTTATAATTTGTAATAATTACTTTTTTAGTTCCTTCTTTATACTTTGATATATTATTGATTATCTTATTTACATCATAAGTATATTTACCATCCCTATATTTAGGTATTCCAGTATTAGAACCAAAAGTATAAAAATATCTATATGTATTATCTTTATATAGTGATAAAGTTACTGAATTACAGTCACTTCTATCTAAATATATATCATATGATGAATCATCATCTATACTTGCATTAATAAGTATTTTTTCATCATTATTGATAATACTACTAAGAACAATATTATTATATTCACCTATATCACTAGATGATAAATTTATAGTTTTATTATCCATTAAATATGGAGTTAAAGAATACTTTAATACTTCTTTATTAGTATCACTAAAATTAACAATAAATTCATCACTGCTATTTGATACTTTAATATTATCATAACTACTAGGTATATTTATAACATAACTATTATTATTTTCATCACTATAATTTATAGTATAAGCATACTTATATACTTTAGCTTTTGGTATTAAAATACCTACTATTATCGTAGATAAAAGAAGTCCTAAAACAATTATTATTACAAATCTCTTATTCATACTATCACCATAAACATTATAACATGAAATAATAAAAAAAGGAACATTATGTTCCTAATTTACTTATGGAGGGCCTAGTCGGATTTGAACCAACGATCAGGGAGTTGCAGTCCCATGCCTTACCACTTGGCTATAGACCCATTTAATATATTATATGTGGCATATTTAAATTGTATATCATTTTAATTAAAAAGTCAATAAAAAGATGGGTTATTCTAATAACTCATCTTTTGCTTCTTTAATATCTTTACTTTTCTTTATTAAATCATGAACTATAATATCATTTGATACTGATATAAGTTTATCTGCATAAGTAGTATATTTATTTATATATTCAGTACTTACTGTTTCATTTTCTTTTAATAATTTTCCTTCTTCTTTTTGACTATTATAGTACATTTTATTTGTTAACCAATCTCCATCAGGAAATACTACTACATTTTCTTTTACACTAAATATATCATGACCTAAAGCGTAATCACTTTTAAATCCAAACATATTACCAAGTGTAGGTAATGCATCATACATTCCCATAACTTCAGTTATTTCAACATTAAACTTTTTATTCTTTGTCCATATAATAAATGGTGTTTTTCTATTCAATTCATATGTATAAGAATCAATAGTAACATAGTCTTCACTATCTTTACTCTTTATATCATCATTATATGGATCATAATTATAGTATCTATTAAATTCAGATTTTTTAAGTTTGGCGTCATGATCACCATAAATAACTATTACAGTATTTTCAAGTAATCCAGCTTCATCTAATTCATTTATAAATTCACCTATTGCTTCATCTGCATAATGAACTGATTTAATATAACTACCCATTGTAGTACCTTCTAAGTAAGGTGCTACTTTTTCTTCTAATGTTTCTTGATCAACATATTTCATAGTTACATCAAAATCACTATAGTTTTCAATATCTGTAAATGGTGTATGATTAGTAAGCATAATTACTGTACCATAGAAATTTTGATATGTATCACTTATTTCTTTAATATATGGTACTGATTGTTTAAAGAATGATTTGTCATTTAATCCAAGACCAATAATATCTTCTTTATTTATTTTATAAGCATCAGTATATGCATAAAAGTGATCATAGCCAAAACTCTTATGTACTGTTTTTCTATTCCAGAAAGCGGCTTTATTAGCATGCATACTGAAGGAATAATATCCTTGTTCTTTTAATAGTTTAGGTATAGTAACGTAATCTCTATCAAAATAACTTACAAAAACAGTTCCATTAGTAGCTGGCATTAATGAAGTATTAAAAGTAAATTCGGTATCACTACTAGTACCTATACTTTCTTGGGCATAGAAATTAGATGCATATATTCCTTCACGAGCTAATCTATTTAAATTAGGAGTTACTTCTTTACCATTGATTGTTTTATTAAGTAAGAAATTTTGAATACTTTCAGCATGAATAACAAGTAAGTTTTTACCTTTAAAAATATTAGTATATTTATTAGTTTTTGTAGTATCTTCTTTATTATCATAGAACTCTCTAAATTCTTTCATAGCTTCGTCATAACCAAATAATGGTGCAAGTGAAGATGAGATAGATGATACAACATCATTTACTTGATAAATATATATACCAAACTTCATTACTACATATTCCCTATTCCATTGTTTACCTAATCTGCTTAAATCTGTACCAGTTATAGTTATCATAAATAAGCCTAATGATATAATAGCAGCTATCATAGTAGATAAAGCTCTTACTTTTCCATTTTCAATAGTTTCAACCTTTGTATAATAATTATGTTTCTTTAAACTCATATTAACAACAATTAAAACAATTGGGCCTATTAAATATAATAAATCTTTAAGTTCAAATACTTCAGTAATAACAGCATCCGCAATATCAGATAATTGTGAAGATGTTGCAATCATAGATAATGATGCATAAGTCATATAATTATTATAATATATTGAATTTACTGCACATATTGCTGTTAAAAATATTGACATAGCCATATAATATTTAAATTGGTGTTTTGGAGTTATAAAATATCCAAATGATCCAACAACAAGTATAAATACTAAATCAGCCATAATTGGTGAGTATGAAAAAATACCACCTACAGAAAAATGTCTAACTAACATTCCATTTAATAATGATGTTAGAACAAATGATAAAAATAAAACATTAGTTGTTGCATAATTAACGATTTTCTTTTTCAATAACAATAATTTTTCCATAATCCACCTCAAACATAGTCATTATATCATTTTTTTATTAATATATCAAATCAAAAAGAAAAGATTACATATTAACCTTTTCTGTTAGTTTTAATAATAAATCTTGCTTTATTTTCTTTATTTCTTTAGGACTCATAAATAAAAATACTGTATTATTATAATCATATAATTTAGAAGATTCCAAATCATTTATACTTTCACCATGATCTAATAATTCTATTATTTTATTACTAGTTATATCAGGAAAATCTTCTTTGCGTTCTCTTGCAGGAAATATATCTAATACATAAGAATAATCAGATAAATTTAATGCAGCAGCAATATCTTCATAAAATTCCTTTGTTCTTGAGAAAGTATGGGGTTGAAATATAGTTACAATTCTTTTATCAGGATATTTTTGTTTTACCCCTTTTATAATTGCTTTTACTTCAGCTGGATGATGAGCATAATCATCAATTACAACATTACTACCAAGTACTATTTCATCAAATCTTCTTTCAGCACCTTTAAATGTTTTTAAATTTTTAGCTAATTCCTTAGCATCAATTCTTTCATAATAACATACTCCTATAACCGCCAAACTATCAAGTAACATGTGTTTACCATATAAAGGAATTTCAAAATATCCATAATAATTATCTTCTACAAAAACATCAAATTTAGTACCATCTTTTGTATATTCAATATTTTTAGCAATGATATCATTATCATCTTCTATACCATAATAGAATATAGGAGTATTAACATATAAGCTATGAGTATATGGATCATCACCACAAGCAATAACCATTTTTTTAGCATTATTAGCATATTCTCTATATGCATCTATCACATCATCCATGTTTTTATAATAATCAACATGGTCTAAATCTATATTTGTTATAATAGCATATTCTGGTTCATAAACTAAGAAATGTCTATAATATTCACAAGCTTCTAAAACAAACTTTTTATTTTCTTTACTTGCATAACCATTTCCATCACCAATTAAGTAATTGCATCCACAAATATTTTTAAGTACATGAGCAAGTAATGATGTTGTAGTAGTTTTACCATGACATCCTGCTACTGTAATACTTTCAAACATATTAGATAATTTACCTACCATTTCATTATATTCATATATTTTTAAATTTAATTTATTAGCTTTAACTATTTGTGGATGATCTTCTTTAATCGCTGTACTTCTAACCACAACAGTATTTTCATCCATTTCATCATTATCGCTAGTATAAATTTTAATATTTCTTTCTTTTAATTTATCTTCTGTAAATTGATAACTATCTTCATCATCGTATCCAACAACACTATAACCTAAATCATTTAATATTAAGGCAAGTGCACTCATGCCAGACCCTTTTATTCCAATTAAATAATATTTCATTTTTGCCTCCTATTATCAATCTATTAAAATTATATCAAATAATTCAAAAAAAAGATAGTATCAACTATCTTCTTTTGTTATTTTATCATTTAAAGTTACTACAAGTTTATCTTCTTTTAATACAGCAGTTCCTTCTTTAATAGACTGATTAACAACAAAACCAGTTCCCTCTATTTCATAACTTATATTAGCTAAATTACAGTAATTTATAACATCTGTTCTAGACCAACCTATCATATTAGGAACTATAACATGTTTATTATTAGTTACTAAGAATACTTTATCATTACTGATAACAGTAACTCCTTTATATGGATACTGATTAATTATTCTATCTCCATTACCAATAGTAATAACTTTAATACCATTCTTTTCTAAATTACTTTTAATAGATTCAGTACTAGCATTTATATAATTATCTAATGTAATTTTTTTATTTAAAGTAGAACTACTATTAGTTCCATATATATTTAATGTTTTAGAAACATTTTTAATTACATCTTTTACTGATGCAAATATAGGGCTAGTATAAGTAGATGATGTTTTAGTCGCTGTATAGATTATAATTTCAGGATCATCTTTTGGAAACATGCCTGCAAAAGATGATATATAAATAGTACTACTATAAGAATTAGTCTTATTGTTATATACTTGAGCAGTACCCGTTTTACCTATAATATCATATCCATCAATTCTATAATAAGATCCAGTACCAGTAGGACCATTTACTACACTATACATAAGATCTTTTATCTTACTTACAGTGCTATCGCTTATTACTCTATCACTTTCACTTATCTTATTTTGATATATAGTTTTATTAGTATTAGTATCAACTATTTTATCAATAATATACGGTTTTAACATCTTACCATTATTTGAAATAACAGTTAAACCTTGCAATTGTTGTACAACATTAGTAGATATCCCTTGTCCGAAAGCAGCAGAAGCAACTTCAATAGGATAATTAAAATCTATAGTACCCTTCTTTTCATATTTAGTATCTTTACCTGATACTTCTTTTATAACACCATCATATATACCAGTTGTTTTATCAAAACCATACTTTTCTAGGCAATCTCTTAGTTCAGCTTTAGTAATAACATCTTGAGTTAAATATGATACACCTACATTACTTGAACGAGCAAATCCTTCATCATAAGTAATAGTTCCCCAACCAATTCTATTCCAGTCTCTTATTACAAGTTCTTTACCTTTAGAATCGGTTCCCATAGAAAGTGATCCAGACTTAAAGGTATTAGAACCATTATATTTACCTGATTCTATAGCACACATATAAGTATATATCTTCATTACACTACCAGGTTCATATATTCTACCAATTAATGGATCTTCATAATTAGTAACATTCTTTTTATTAGGATCAAAAGATGGTGAGGTAGAAAAACCTAATATAGCTCCTGTTTTAGCATCTAAAATAGCCATAATAGTCCATTCAACACTCATATTCTTCTCTATGTTATCAATACCTTTTTCTACAAACCTTTGAATTTGTGAATCAATAGTTAAATAAATATCTTTACCATTAATACTTTCTACTTTTTCTTCTGGTGTATCAGGTATTTTATAACCGAATCTATCTCTTTGATATTTATAATATCCATTACTACCTTGTAATATATCATTAAAGTATTTTTCAATACCAAGTTCCCCTACTATTCTAGTAGTTGCATTATTATTTTCATCTACATCATCATAATTTTTAGCATAACCTAATATATATGATGCAAAATCACTATTACGATAATATCTTTTATAACCTTCTACAAAATCTATACCCGGTAAATTTAAATTAGTAATTTCTTCTTTAGTAAGTTCTGATATACCTCTTCCACCAGGACCTAATTCTACTTGATATAAATTCTTATTAAATAATTTTATTAAATCTTCTTCTTTCATATTTAGTATAGGTGCTAAAAGAGACGCCGTAGCTTCTTTATCTTTTACATAATCATTACCACGAGAACTACTTAAATATGCTATTACAGTATAAGAAGACATATTAACTGCTAATATATTATCACTACTATCATATATAGTTCCTCTATTAGCATATAAGATTTTAGATACAGTATTTCTATTCATAGCAAATTCTTTCATATTAATACCATCAATAGTTTTAGCTGTTGCTAAATAAAAGTATCTAATATAAAACAAAAATAATATTAATAAAAAAAGATAAAATAATTTCATAGGTTTTGCACCTTCAAATATCTTTTTATCTTTTTTCATTTTTTCACCTTCTAATCTTCAACTACTATGATGTTTTCATATTTATAAGTTAAACCCATTTCTTTTGCAACACTTTCTATTTTATCAAAAGAAGTAAGTTCGTTTACTTTCATAGTTAAACTTTCATTCTTTTTTTCTTGTTCACTAATATCGTATTTTAACTTTTCAACACTCATATTTAAATTACCAACATTAGCTCGTGCAAAAACTTCTACTAATAACATTATAGCAATACAAGATAATGATGTAAACCATAATAATTTTTCCCCTGTAGTTATTCTTTTCTTTTTCATTTTATCTTACCCTTTCAATTACTCTTAATTTTGCACTTCTAGCTCTTTTATTATTCAATATTTCATCTTCTGTTGGTTCAAGTGTTTTAACTAATTTATACTTTGGAAGTAATTCTTCTGGTACAATAGGTAATTTTTTTAAACTATTATCCATTGTGCTATTTTCTTTAAATATATCTTTTACTATTTTATCTTCTAAAGAATGGAAAGTAATAACACATATTCTTCCACCAACTTTTATTAAATCTAATGCATCTGTTAAGCTTTTTTTAAGTACATCTAATTCATCATTTACTTCAATTCTAATTGCTTGAAAAATCTTTCTAGCTGGATGATGCTCTCTTTTATATTTATCTGGTACTGCACTTTTGATTATTTCAACAAGTTCTAAAGTAGTTTCAATTTCCTTTTTTTCTCTTTCCTCTACTATTTTTTTAGCAATACTATTTGAGAATTTTTCTTCACCATATTTATAAAATATATCTCTTAATTCTTCATAACTATATTCATTAACAACTTTATATGCGTCTAATTTGCTATCTTGATTCATTCTCATATCAAGTCTAGCATCACTATGAAAGCTAAAGCCTCTATAGTCAGTATCAAGTTGTGGACTTGATACACCCAAATCATATAAAATGCCATCTACTTCTTCATTTATATTTTCTTTTAAATTAACAAAGTTACTATTTATAATCTTATAGTTAGTACCAATTTTTTTTAATCTTTCATCGCTATATTTTATAGCTTCTTTATCTTGATCGAATGAGTATAAAAATCCATTTGGAATTCTTTTAAGTATTTCACTGCTGTGTCCACCATATCCAAGTGTACAATCAATTATTTTGCTATCACTTTTTAAATTTAAATATTTAATACTTTCTTCTAATAAAACACTAATATGCATTATATTTCCAAATTAGTAGCAAATAATTTATCAGCAATTTCACTCATACATTCTTCATTTTCGCTTATGAAATTATCCCAACGTTCTTTGTCCCATATTTCTAATCGATCATTAACACCAATAATTACGCATTCGCGTTTTAAAGTGGCATATTTTACTAATACTGGAGGAATATTAATTCTACCTTGTTTATCAAACTCAGCATAAGTGGCACCTGATAAAAATGTTCTCATGAAATTACGGGTATCTTTAATATTAGGTAATTCTTCGTATTTAGATATTATTTTTACCCATTTATCTTTAGGATAAATAAATAAGCAATTATCTAAACCTCTAGTTATGACAAAATCTTCTTTTAATTCGCTTCTTAATTTAGAAGGAATAATTATTCTCCCCTTTTCATCAATATTATGATGATATTCACCTATGAACATTTTTATCACCACTTTTCCCCACTTTTTACCACTCTATGATTATATTTTATACTTTTTAATGGTTTTTGTAAAGGCTTTTTACTTAAAAAATAAAAAAAAGAGGTTACCCTCTTTAATACCATAACCAAGAACCAATAATGATTGCAAGTAGAATATATAATACAACTATTACTACATATCCAAATGAAGCATTATTTTCCTTAGGTGCTTGATTATTACTGCTAGCACAAGCCATTAAATCACCTCCTTAGACTTATATGTAAGCCCCAAGTATGATAATTAAAAGAATAAATAATACTAAGACAATAGCAGCACTAGATATACCTGAATTACACATAAAACTTTCCTCCTTTTTCTCTTTCTAACTTATTTTATGGCAAAAACTAATATATGTGATTACTTTCATTAAAATATTGTATTTTTTATTTTTTTTGGTATAATTATAAGTGTATTTGAAAGGATGATATGATGGCAAATAAAAAGAAAGTTGAAATTATAGAAAAAAATGAAACGCATGATATTAGTGATAAAGTAAAAACTTTAATCTTATTAATTGGTTGGATTGGAACAGCTATTGCATTAGTAATAGTATTGTTAGTTAAAAAAGTTCCAAAACTAGATAATGGTTCTGAAGTAGTAGCTAGTATAGATGGATATAAATTAACAGCTAATGACTTATATGATAATTTAAGAGATGCTAGTGGATACTATGTATTAACTGATTTAATTGATAATTTTATAGCTAAGAAAGAAATTACCGATACTACTAAAGCATATGAATATGCTGACTCTTATATAGAATCATTTAAAATTCAATATGAAAAAGCTGGTAATGACTTTGATGCTTATATTAAATCTACTGGTAAAAAATTAGAAGATATAAGAGAAAGTATTGCTATGACATATTTAGTAGATATGGCAGCTAGAAACTATATTAAAAGTGAAATAACTGATAAAGAAATAAATGCATACTATAAAGATAATATTTATGAAGAATTAACAGTAAGACATATTTTAATTAAAACAAATGTTAGTAAAGATGCTACAGATGAAGAAAAATCTAAAGCAAAAGCAGAAGCTCTTAAAAAAGCAAATGAAATACTTGCAAAATATAAGAATGGTGAAAAATTCGAAGATTTAGCTAAAACTTATTCAGAAGATACTGGTACTAAAGATGATGGCGGATTATACGCTAACTTTAATAAAACAAATACAGATGCTGCATTCTTTAAAGCTGCATATGCACTTAAAGATGGTGAAGTAACTAGTAGCCCAGTTCTAAGTGAATATGGTTACCATATTATATTAAAAGTTGGTAATAATGAAAAACCTAAATTAGAAAATGTTAAAGAAGAAATATTAAAAGGAATTCTTGATAATAAAATTAAAAAAGATAGCACATTAATTGATAAATCATGGGTTAAATTAAGAGAAAAATACAACTTACAAATATTTGATACAAAATTAAATGAAACATATAAAGTAATGGCAGAAAATACAAAAAATAAAAAAGCAACTAATAATTAGTTGCTTTTTTCATTTATTATCTTATCTATTTCATAAGAACTATAGCCTTTTTGAAATAATTTATTTTTTATTTCACATTTTAGTTTATCATCACTATATTTTAATGATAACTTTTTAAATAATTTATTATATTCTTTTAAAATGGCACTACTATCATCAGTTATATTCTTATCAAAATAATAAACTATTTTTTCTTTATCATAACCTAAATTTATTAAATCATATATAATTTTTTGTTTAAGCAAATAATTAGACTTATTACTATTACTTTTTATCTTTTTAATAACTATTTTTTCTAATTTTTCATCTATAATAGATTCATCTAAATTAGATAAAACATCACTAATAATGTTATCATTTATTCCATAATCTATAAGATCAGATTGTATTTTACTTACTCCATCTTTACTTAGATAAAGTCTATCATATAGATATGCTTTAGCAAAATTAGTATCATTTATTAAATTAACACTTTTAAGTCTACTAATTATTTTACCTTTATCTATTACATTATTCTTTTCTAAATAATCATTTATTTCTTTTTCACTTCTAAGTCTTTTTGATATCATTTTTACTACTTTATTATATATATCATAATATGTATTATCTTTATATAACTCATTTAATTTATCATTATCCATCTCTTTATTATATAATAAATTATTTTTTAATATAACATCATCATAAGTAATGATACTTTGATCATTATCTAATTCTAATTTATATTTTCCACTCTTTAATTTTTTTATTTTTTCTATTTTCATTTTGCCTCCTAGAAAAAAACAACTAATCTTTAGGTGTAATTAGTTGTTTAGCTATTTCTTCTAGCGCTCTACCTATGTTTTTCTTAGAAACATATTCGCTTTCTTTCATTTGATAATGGTTAGTTTCAGACATTTCTTTTGCTCTTTTTGCTACTATATTAACAAGTAAGTATTTAGAACCTACTATAGTTAAAATATTATCAATTGAAGGATAAATCATTTTATCACTCTCCTAATATGATAATATAATAATTATTATATTATTTCAAGCAAATAGAAAAAATTTTACAATTATTGACAATCACTAGAATGTTCTAAAACTAATTTTCTAAGTCCTTTAAGTATTTCTACCATAGCCCAAGTATCCTGAGCACAATAAATTTCTAAAGACTTATACATATAATCAAACATTTTTTTATCAAAAGTCGGAAATTTAGCATATGCACTAGAAGCTTCCATACCATTAGATACTTCTAAATCTTTATAACTTAAATTAGTAAATATCGGTAAAATCTTTTTAATTGAAAAAGAACCACTCATATCTTTATGATAATAATTAAAAATAGAGCTATCAGTAGAATATCCTAAACTTTCATATAATTTTTTATTGCCTTTTAAAATAAACATAAGATCAAATATCATATCTCTCATTTTTAGTAGTTTATCACTATATTGAGGAAATATTTGTGCAAGCTCTTTTAACCTACTCTTTTCAAAACTTTCATTGTAAACAAGGATAGTACCTTTACTAGTATCTATAAATTCTATCATTTTTTTAATTAATTCTTCCCTTAAATCATCATGATTATAAGCTAAAAAACCATAATGATCTAATTCTTTATCACAAACTGAAGGACTTTTTTCTATATGAAGTGAAAATTGAAATACTGATTGTGTATAACATTTTTCCCCTCTAAATCTAGGTAAAGGAGAGGGAAATGTTTCAAAATCCAAGTGATATATTGGATAAGATATACTATTTATACCATCTCTTATTTTTTCATAGTTAATATATGGTTTACCTGTTACAGTAACTTCTTTTTGAATTTTATTTTTTTCTCTATTTAAAAGTTCATCTGGTACATCTTCTATTTTATACATTCCCTCTTTTATTAAATCAAATTTGTCATATTTTTTACCATTATTTAAAGTAAATCCATAATGACTATCTAAATAATTTAATATAGAATTTACTTTAGGCAATTTACTAGAACATATACCAAAATATTTACAACCATATGTTTTTTTATTTTCACAATAATACCCTATAGGATATTCATCTATTTTTAAATCATATATATAACTTTCTACTTTTCTTCTATCTAAATCTATAGATTCTTGTAAATCTCTAGTTAAATTTGTTACATCAAAGTAACTAATAATATCACCATTTTTACCAGTTTCATAAATAGCTTCTCCATTTAAATATTTACCATCAAATATATAAGAACTATTTAATACTGCCAAATAATATCTAATGTTTTTATCCTCTACATTATGACTCTTTAAATCATTTTCAATAATATATCTTTGAACTGCAATATCATAAATGTAATGACCTACTGAACTATATTTATCCAACAATTTACTTCTTATTTTATTATAATCTTCTATAGACATATCATCTATAGTGTCTTCTTCTAATAAATGATATATATTATCTTTACCTAAATAAAATATAGGAATTAGTTTACCATCTATCTTTTTACCCAATTCTAAAAACTTTTTAGATGTTGTAGCTTTTACTTCAATAATATTAAAATGATCATCCACTTCATTATATATGTCTACATAACACAAATACTTAATACCATTTACAGAAAAATCAAAACTCTCTTGATTTTTCGTATCCCAAGCATAAGTAAACTTACCTTTAAAATATTTATGTGCAAGAGATCCTGCAAGTAACTCTATTCTATTATAATATGGAAGCATAACTTCCATATTATCACTTATCTTATCTATAACATCCACGCCATCCGAATCAAACATACCATCCATAAGTTCTCTAATTACTTCTTCTTTTTCAGAAGCTCTATATTCTTCAACAGTTACATTTGCTTCTAATTTTTCTTTTTTTATATCATCTAAAGCTACATACCTAGGACATCTTACATAATTTATAAATTTAGTTTTTGTTACAGCCACTATCTATCAACTCATACATTCTATCAATATCTTCATTAGAATAAGTATTATCTTTTATTTTTTCTATTTCATAATAAATTTCACTAATATATTTAACATTAAATCCTGTAGCAAAATTATCATTAGAAACTTTACCTTTACCAACAATTAAGTATTTCTTTATTTCATTAGTATTAGTAACTTTTTTAATATGTTCTACCTCTTCATTTATTTTATCTAAAAAGTTTACTATAGTTCCTTCTTTGCCACCTTTTTCTTTATAATATAACTTATTATTATCTAATAATTTTATTTCACCATCTATACTTAATACATTTATAGTCATAATACCAAAACTAGAAATAAATATTAAATCTATATATTTATCATCAGTAATTATCTTATGATACTTTTGTGTATTATTTATAATAGAATATAATTGTTCCTTTTTGCTAGTATATTTAATTGCTTTCTTATTCTTTTTATAATCAATAATAGATTTAATAAACGCAATTAGTAACATAATAACAACTGGTACCCACAAGTATAATTGTACAATTGCACCCATCATTGATTGAAGAACAATTAAAATTGCTCCTAATGTACAAAGAATAAATAAGACAATACTAATTATCATTCAATCACCTTATAAATAAGTGGATTTACTTCTCCTAAAGATGGAGCAATAGTAAAGCACTCTGTTATTTCATTTATGTTTACATCAGTTTCATCTAAATATACTTTAATAAGCTCTTCATCTTCAAGTACATAATCACCTATTTTTTTATTTAAAACAAATCCAACTCCATAATGTATCTTATCTTCTTTTTTTAATCTACCTGCACCTATTTTTCTTGCTATTTCACCTAAACCATAATTATCTATTTTAGTAACAAATCCTGTTTTACCACTTTTAATAGAGAATTCTTTTGTAGATACATCTATATTATTTATATTTCCTTTTTGATATTTGATAAATTCATAGAATTTTTCTAAAGCTGCTCCATTTTTTAAACTTTCTTCTAACTTACTACGTGAATCACTAATAGAAATATCTTGAGCAAGTGATACCATAATACTTCCAATAGTTAATGATAATTCACGAACATCATTTTTTACGTTACCTTTAAGTACTTCAAGAGCTTCAACAACTTCTAATCCATTGCCCACATTATTACCTAAAGGTTGATTCATGTCACTTAATACACAAACTACTTTAACATTATAACTACGACCTATTTTTATCATAGTTTCTGCAAGTTTAGTTGCATCATCAATATTTTTCATAAGTGCACCATTACCAACTTTTAAATCAATAACAATTTTATTAGATCCAGATGCTATCTTTTTACTCATGATTGATGAAGCTATTAAAGGAATAGATTCAGTAGTGCCACTAACATCACGAAGAGCATATATTTTTTTATCAGCTGGAACTAAATTTCCTGTTTGACTAGCAACTACAATTCCAATATCATGAACTTGTTTTATAAATTCTTCAGTAGTTAAACTAGTAGTAAACCCTTCTATAGATTCTAATTTATCAATAGTTCCACCAGTATAACCTAGTCCCCTACCACTCATTTTAGGAACTACTACACCGACACTGGAAACTAGTGGAGCTACTACAAGAGTAACCTTATCACCTATACCACCAGTTGAATGCTTATCTACTTTAACACCTGGAATATCACTTAAATCAATCTTATCACCACTATTTATCATAGCATCTGTTAAATATAAAGTTTCATCTAAATCCATACCATTTATACATATAGCCATAAGTAGTGAACTCATTTGATAATCAGGAATATTTCCATTTACGAAATTAGTAATAACATAATTAATTTCTTCATTTGTTAATTTTTCATTTAATCTTTTTTTATTTATTATATCTATTATATTCATACCTCACCTCATTATAATATAATTATATCAATATTTTATAAAATAAAAAAGGTAAAACTATAAATACCATAACTTTTTACCATTTTTTCTTACTTCTTTAATAATTCCACCACCAAGACATTCTTCACCATTATAAAGTACACAAGCTTGTCCTGGAGTAACACTTTTTACATTATTATATTTAACTAATATATTACCATCACTAAGATATTCTAAACTAACAGGATTATCTTTTTGTCTATATCTAAATTTAGCTGTACAATTAGTTAATTTTTCAGCACCTAAATAATTTACATCTTCAATAACACATGAATCAGATAATAAATAATCATTATCTTCACCAATACATATATATAATATATTTTTATTTAAATCTTTACCTACTACAAACATTCTTTCTTTAGTGCCACCAATATCAAGACCTTTTCTTTGTCCTATTGTATAATACATAAGTCCAATATGTTTACCTATCACTTCGTTAGTATCAATATTAACAATATCACCAGGAGTATTAGGTAAATAATTTTCTAAGAATTTAGTGAAATTTCTTTCTCCTATAAAACATATACCTGTAGAATCTTTCTTTTTAGCTGTTATAAGACCATTGTCTAATGCAATTTTTCTTACATCTGATTTAACCATATCACCTATTGGAAATAATACATTTTTAAGTTGTTCTTTTGATACTTGAGATAAGAAATAAGTTTGATCCTTATTATCGTCTACACCTCTTAATAACTTACCATTTTCTATTCTAGCGTAATGGCCAGTAGCAATAAAGTCAGCACCTAATTTAACTGCTTCACGTCTAAACATATCAAACTTAATATATTTATTACACATTATATCAGGATTAGGCGTTCTACCATGTTTAAGTTCATCTAAAAAATAAGTAAAAACATAATCCCAATATTCTTTTACAAAATCTTTTCTATAAAGTGGAATACCAAGTTTATCACATACTTTTTTAGCATCATTATAATCTTCTTCTTGAGGGCAAATATTGCTAGTAGATGGAGCATCATACTCCATATTAGCTAGTGAATCCCAATTTCTCATAAAAAGACCAATTACTTCATAACCTTGTTCTTTTAATTTTATAGCAGCAACACTACTATCTACTCCGCCACTCATACCTATTACAACTTTTTTCACTTAAATCACCTATTACATTATACCACTTTTATAAATAAAGAAAACAGATTTAATCTGTTTCTTCTTTGTTTTTACTAGTAAGGAATGTGACTTTCTCAGCAATTAATTCTACAACATATCTTTTTTCTTCTTCAGTTTCATAACTTCTACTTTGAATACGACCTTTTATACCAACTAAATCTCCTTTTTTACAATATTGTGTTGTACTTTCTGCAACTCCTTTCCATAATACACAAGGAATATAATCAGTTTCATATTCTCCATTCATATTTTTAAAACTTCTTGGAACAGCTAAAGTTATATTAGTAACCTTTTTACCGCTATCAGTTTCTTTAAGTTCTGGATCTTTTACAATTCTTCCTACAATTACAGTTTGATTTAACATTTGACCTCCTTTCAACTACATATTACAAACTTTTTTAACTAATAGCAAACAGCCAAAAATAAGAATTTGTTTAATCTTTTCTTTCTATTTTTATAAAATAAATAAAAAAATAGAAGATATCAAATGATATCTTCTTTTATTATTCATTTTTGGTAAATTTTAACTTTTTTAATTTTTTATTCGGCCTAAACAAAATACTAAAAAATATTAAAATACCGCTATAACATAATATAGTAATTGGCCAAATTAACATATATTATATTCATTAGAATAATAACTTAGTTGCTAAGATAATATTTTTGTTGACTTTATTATAATGTAATCAATACTAACTCACACAACTAATTACCACGCACTAAATTTAAAACCTACCTTATAAAAAAACTATTTGACTTCATCTTTTACTCTAAAATACATATTAACTTTAGTCTAGTGGATAACTACCTATATATAACCACATATAGTGGTAGTTACTAAAAATAATTTTTAAGTAAAGCATTTAATTCTACTGCATATTCCATAGGAAGTTCTTCTCTAAAACGATCAATAAATCCCATTATAAGTAATTCTTTAGCTTTATCTATAGTAAGACCTCTACTCATTAAATAAAATAATTTTTCTTCATCAATTTTAGAGACTGTTGCTTCATGTTCTAATGTTGATGTAGTATTTTGTACTTTATTTTTAGGAATAGTATCACTTTTAGAATCATCATCTACAATGATAGTATCACATTTTACGGTACTATTTGAATATTCTGCTTTTGAAGAAATATAAACAGTTCCTCTATAACTAGCATTTCCGCCTTTTAATGATATAGATTTGCTTATTATATTACTCTTTGTATGAGGTGCTAAATGAATCATTTTAGCTCCCGTATCTTGTACTTGTTCATCTTTCGCTACAGCTATAGAAATACAATTGCCACTTGCATAATCACCATTTAAAATACAGCATGGATATTTCATATTGACCTTTGAACCTATATTACCATCTATCCATTCCATAAGACCATTTTCTTCTACTATAGCTCTTTTAGTTACTAAATTATAAACATCACTAGACCAATTTTGAATAGTAGTATATCTACATTTAGCGTCTTTCATAACATATATTTCAACTACAGCTGCATGAAGAGAATCAGATGTATAAGTAGGTGCAGTACAACCTTCCATATAGTGTAATTCACTACCTTCATCTACTACAATTATAGTTCTTTCAAATTGCCCCATTTGCTTGCTATTTATTCTAAAGTAACTTTGTAATGGTCTATCAATTTTTGTATGTGGTGGAACATATATAAAAGTACCACCACTCCAAACAGCTCCATTTAAAGCTGTATATTTATTTTCATCATATTTAACTAAATTATTAAAATACTTTTTAAATATATCTGGATATTTTTTTAAAGCTGTATCAGTATCACAAAAAATAATGTTATTTTTTTCTACTTCTTCTAGCATATTGTGATATACAACTTCACTTTCATATTGAGCCCCTACGCCACCTAAATATTTTTTTTCAGCATCAATAAGACCGATATTAGAAAATGTATCCTTTATATCAGTAGGGACTTCATTCCAATCATCAACAATAGAAGATGTAGCTCTTTTATAATATGTAATATTATCAAAATTAATTTTTAATTCTGGACCAAATATTGGATTTGATAACTCCATAAATTTATCATATGCTTTTAATCTAAAATCAAGCATCCATTTAGGCTCACCTTTTAATTTAGAAATTTCTTTTACTCTTGTCTTATTAAGCCCACTTTTCATAACATCACCTATTATTAAACTATTTTTTATTTTCTACTCTCTTTTTTTGCATTACTTTTTCTACTTTTCTCTTTTTTAAAGCTACACTAAGTTTAGTAAGAACATCAATTCTATCTAATCTAGCAGGTTCCATTCTAAGAGCATAATAAACTCCAGGAACTATATTAGGAGCTTCGTGAGGTAAAATTTTGTTATTCTTATCTCTATCAAAATAGCGATAAGCTTCTCCTGTTTCAATATCTACAACAGTTTTACTTTGAGAGTCTTTAACACCTAAAATACTAAAATCACTCTTTTCATCAACAAAAAGAATTGGACTTTTCTTAAAATCCTTACTATCTTCAAACTTAGCAATCCAAACTTCTAATAAATCCATAATTATTCCCCCTTATTAATTATTTTTTCTATGCCCCACCAAGAAAGCAAGGCACATTTTTTTCTATTTGGTTGTCTATAAATATCATCATATACTATAGCAGATTCTAAAATATCTTTATTATATTCTTTTTCATTTATCATATTATCAAAATTATTAACTATTTCTCTAGCTTCTTCTAATGTTTTGCCTATTAAAGTTTCTGTCATAATAGAAGTAGAACTTGTACATATTGCACATGCTTCACCATCATATTTTATATCCACTATTCTATCATTTTCTATTTTTGCCATAATATTAACTTCATCTATACAACTTTCACTATTCATATTAACACTTACATATCCACTATCATCTATAAGGCCTTTATTTCTAGGATTTTGATAATGATCTAATATTATACTTCTTTTTAAATTAGAATCCATAGTACCACCTAGATAGTATTATAGTATAAAATATAGGAAAAATCAACAAAAAAGAGGCCTAAGCCTCCATACTTTCTAAAGATTCTGAGTGATATAAATTACTATAAACATCTGATTCTTTCATAAGTTTTTTATGCGTTCCACTTGCTAGTAATTTTCCTTTATCAATTATATTAATAACATCAGCATCTACTATTGTAGATAATCTATGAGCTACTATAATTATTGTATGATCTTTAACGAGTTCATTTATTGTCTTCTTAATATATTCTTGAGACTCATTATCAAGGGCACTAGTAGCTTCATCAAATAATATTATTTTTGTATTAAGTACTAAAGTTCTAGCAATCGCAAGTCTTTGTTTTTGACCACCAGATAAATTAACTCCACCTTCACCTATTAAAGTATCATATTTTTTAGGTAAAGACATAATATATTCATCTATATAAGCTTTCTTACAAACGTCTCTTACTTCATCTAATGTAATATCAGGTTTAACAAGTCTAAAATTATCCATAATAGTTAAATTAAATAAGAATGGCATTTGTCTAATAACAGATATATTTTTTCTTAAACTATCTTCAGATAAATCTTTTATATTAACGTTGTCAATAAGAATTTCTCCTTTAGTAGCATCAAAGTATCTTAATAGCAAATTAAATATTGTTGATTTACCATTACCACTTCTACCAACTACAGCAGTCTTCTTATTAGGTTCAATATTTAAAGATAAACCAGTAAGTACATTATCTTCATCATCTTTGTATTTAAAGTACACATTCTTAAATTCTACTATACCTTTTGGATTAGTTAATTCTACATTACCATACTTTTCATCCTTATATAATTTATTATTAACAATTTCATCAATTCTTTTTAAAGAAACACTTACTTTATTATAATTAACTCCAAAATCACTTATACTCTCTACTACTTCATCAATTCTCCAAATATACATTTCTATCATTACAAAAATACTATATTCAATTTTACCATTTATAAATAAATATCCAGTAGTAAATAAAATTATAAATTGTAGTATAAAATAAATTAAACTATTTAAGTTATAATAAAATGTTTCATAAACTCTAATTTTTTTAGAAAAAGCAAATAGACTAGTAAGTCTAGTTTTAACCCTATTTTTTATATTTTCTTTTATACCTAATGATTTTATTTCTCTTATACCAGCAATATCTTCATTAGCAATTTTTACATATTCATCAGATTGTTTCTTAATATTCTCTTGCATCTTTTTAATTTTTGGAAAGAATACATAAGATATAAGCCCCATACATATTGCAAATACAAGTATTTCTATTCCTAGTATAATAGATATTTTAAAACATATAAATATAACAATAAATACTACAATAAACTTACATATAACTTTTATTAGTTTAGCAAGTAATTCCATAACTCTATCAGGATCAGTATAAAGTCTATTTATAAATTCCCCTGACCCTATCTCTTCAAATGCAACTGAAGGTAAATCCACTAACTTAGTATACAAATCTAAACTAACATTTTTCATAAATTTAAGTTCTAAATAATTATATAAATAATCTCTTGGAATTTGTAATATAGCATAAAAAATTATATATAACCCTTCCCATAAACCTAAAAACAAAATAAAGTTATGTAAATCTTTTAAAAGTAAATATTCAAGAGCTTTACCCCAAAAGATAGCTGCCACAAGTGAAGGTAAATAAGTAAGCATAACAAGTAAAACATATAAAAATAATTTTAGTTTTTCATCTTTTAAATAATGCCATAAAATTTTAAAATTCTTTGTTTTTTTCATAATACACCTCCATAAAAAAACTACTATTTAATAGTAGTACGCTTTACATAACATTAAAACGAGTGAAAATATTCACCATATTACTACTATTTATTTTATAATTCCAAATTAATTTCATATTCTCACTCCTTAGAAATTATATTCATTTTAACATTTAAATATATAGGTGTCAACAAACACTTTTTTATACCATTATTCCTTTTAGTTATAAAAAAAGAAGCTATCTAGCTTCTACAATTAATTTTATAGCAGTTCTATCTTCTCCATCAATTACTATATCCGTAAAAGCTGGAATACAAACTAAATTTTTACCACTAGGTGCTACAAATCCTCTTGCTATTGCAATACTTTTAATTGCTTGATTAAGAGCTCCAGCCCCTATTGCTTGTATTTCTACACTACCTTTTTCTCTAAAAACATTTGCAAGTGCTCCTGCTACAGAATTTGGATTAGATTTAGATCCAACTTTAAGTGTTTCCATTTTTATTCCCTCTTTCTAAATAATTATATGTTAAATATTAATTTTTTTTACCAAAATTATTGACTTTTTCTATTTTTATAGTATAATTAAAAATGCCTACTGATTTGCAGGTGTAGTTCAATGGTAGAATCCTAGCCTTCCAAGCTAGCTACGTGGGTCCGATTCCCATCACCTGCTCCAATTGAAATCAACTTACAGACTTAATTGTTCGTAAGTTTTTATTTTTATATAAAACTTTAAAAGTTCTCTTTCTAGAAAGGAGGACTTTTTTCATGCTTGAATTTAAAGTAATTGCAAATTTAAAACCTAATAAAGATTTTAACTGACATCTTAAAAAACTTTAAATATACAGTTAAATTAGGACAAATTAAAACTATCTTGCACACCAATCTACAAGTAATAATACCTACTGAATACCAAATTACATATCCTACTACTTTTACAATACTTGAATACAAAGTTAATGAAATATCAAATAAGCCATTTTATATTAAAGAACATAATCAAAAGTACAATATTAAAGAAATTACACAATTTTTGAAAAAGTTTTAATTTTAGACTATACATTTTGCTTATTTGTGAGGAAACATATGAGAAGTATTTTAATATTTCTCGAAATTTAGTGAAAGGAGGAAAACTATGAGATGTGGTATTTATGTAAGAGTATCTACTGACGACCAAAGAGATAATGGTTATTCTATTGATTCACAACTTAGAATGAATAAAGAATATTGTGAAAAGAATGAATATGTTTTTGTATAAATAATCATCAAAAAAAGAGGAAAAAATTATCAAAATAATTTAATCCTCTTTTTATATTTTTTAGAGTGTGGGAGTAAAAGTTGTGTCCAGCCAGCACTGAATTTATACTCCCGTATAAATTCATACATGGGGATTCCCATACCCTTTGTACATAAAAATTATTAATTTATCACGTGATATTTCCAGCCATTGATTGATTCTCCTGTTCCAGTAGTATAACCCCTATTTAAATCCATACTTAATGAAAAAGTAAAGTTATTGGAAGTAGTATCAATATAATAACATCCAAATTTGTATCCGTCATAATAATCATCACTTGAATTTCCATAATATCTATGTTCATTTGGAAATTCTATTTCATCATGTTTAATATCTAGTTGTCCGACATAACCATAAACCTTTACAATTTCAATATTATCATACTCTCTTAAATATTCTAATTCATTTGTTATATTATATTTTAATGTTTCCATATTATTTTCACTATTATCCTTAATGTAAAATGAAATAGATAAATCTGATTCTTGTAAAATATATTCTAAAAATTGTTCTATATTTTTATCAGTAATCAATGTGTTAAATTTTGTTTGTAGAACCGCATTAATAATATTATCATTTCCGCTCCAACTACCGCCATATGATTTATTAAATTCAATGTAATCAAATTTTATTCCTGTCTTTTGATAATAGTAATTTATCAAAATATCATTTAAATCTCTCAATTGCCTATTATCAGAAATAAAACCTTTTCTATCAACAACAGTAATTAGTTCGTTATTGTTTTTGAATACAGTTATATAAGGAATATTGTATGTAGAACCATTACCAAAAATATCTGAATGTCTAGTATAATCTTGTTCACGATAATAAATACAATCGCTTTCTTGAATATTTATATTATATTTATCATTTAAGAAACTAGCCATTTTATTAATTTCTTTCTTTTTAACATTATTATATATATTTAATTCTTCTCTTTGCTGTATAACATACTTTGAATAATCAAATACACAAAGAAACAAAGTTAATAAAGTTATTAATATCAAAGGAATTGTTATTGCTTTGTTTTTAATATTTCTTTCTAATGTCTTTGGAATAATATTTTGCTTCTTATTTTTTCTAACTTCAATAATTTTAAAAATAGAATTAACAATTAATAAAAATAAATAAGCACATAATGCAAAAAAACATATTAATAAATATCCAAGACCATCCCAACCTAAATATTGATTAGATAAAGCGTAGAACCCGACCAATACAACACTTATTATAGATGATATATTGATTGAAAATAATATTAGCCAGTTTTTATTATCTTTTGATTTTATAGACTTTATTAAAAAATATATATTAAATATTAATTGTAGTATAAATAAAATTATTAATAAAACATCCATTTTTTACCTTCTTTATTTTATATTTAGTATATCATAAAAATTATTTTTTTCATATACTCCCATTGAATTTTAATCATGATTCATATATAATGTTTTTAGAAAGAGAGCGCTGTAGTTCGTAAGCTGTAGCTTAATCGCTCCAAATGATTATGAAATCAATCGAAAGATTGATTTTTTTGTATCTTATAAAAAAACATCCTTTCTAGGATGCTTTCAATAATATTATTTTTTATTAACTTTATTTGCTATCAAAATTATAGAAGTAACAAGTATACTTAAAATCGTGGGTATATTACTAACGGATCTTCCGCCACTACCAGTAGGATTATTCATAACAGTAATAAATTCTGTAATATTAAATAAATAACCAATAGTATTAATAACTAAAAAAGATAAACCAAATATTAAGATTAATTTTGCAATTTTTTCACTCATTTTACACCCAATTTTATTATTACTTTTTAGCTGGATTATTTGTTTTTTTCCAATAAAGCGACTTTCTATTTTCTTATTTATAAATGCAAGATTATTATTACCTTTTTTAGGTATAATTGTTTGTAACTCTAATCCTTCCATATGTGATAAAATTTCACTAAACATTTCTTGTAATATAAGAATATCATCAGCACAATAAATACCATCAACAGTCCCATATACATCACAAAAGAATAATATGAGACTTTCCTTTTATGATTCATTTATTATCATCCATACATAATTTTATATTTTGGAAATATCACTAATATTATGTTATAATTATTATGATAGAAAGAAGTGAATTTATGAATAGTAATTATATTAATGAATTAGTAGAAAAAATAAAAATGTTACCAGAAGATAAAATTACAACTATTGCAGAATTAACTAGTTATAATCCAGAGAAAAATTTTGTTAATCCTTTAAAACAAGGTGAAATATTTAATGAATTAAAAAATGAATGTAAAAATAAAGAAATTAACATAGAAATAATACGCGATGAAATTGGTGGCCTTGCCTTCTATTATAAATTTAAAAAAATAAATGATACTATAAAATAAAAGAAACTAAGCAATACTTAGTTTCTTTTATAACATTTCTACTAACTTTTTAATAGTATTAAATGTCCTTATTGTTATTTTATCTTTTATATCTGTACTAGCAGTTTTAATCCACCAATTTGATTTTCTATAGTTTTTTAAATCAAATGCCCAAAGTATAACATTTTTATAATTCTCTATTTTATCTATGTTATAACTTGGATCTCCTATAGTTTTATACACCTCATTAAATGTAGTATTTATCATAAATATTATGTTGTAATAATATTCATGGTTATTGCACCAATCTTTAGCATAATTATATACATCAATTAATTCTAGTGATGTAATAACATAAACAGGTATATCAAGATTAAATTTATCATTTATCATATTATGAATATTACTTTTTATATTATCTATAGTATCATTTGACTCTAGTATAATATTTCCACTATTTAAATAAGTTTTTACATTATTATAATTTAATAATTCTAATTCTTCTTTTAAATTAAACATAGATATTTTATTTTTACCACTAATATTTATGCCTCTTAATAAAACTACATATTTCATAAATCACCTATTAACTAATTCTATAATGTCCTATTATATCATTTCTATATTCAAGTATATCTTCTTCATAATATTTTTGATAAGGATTGGCGTGATGAATAACAAATGATACGCCATTTTTATTTCTTTTATCAGAAACTATTCCAATATGATTTTTAAAAACAACAATATCTCCACCTTGCCAATTAGATATATCGTATATATCAGTAGTAAGTGAGATTGCATGAAAAGAAAAATATATATTTAAATTTTTTACTCTTCTAAAATCAATATTTTTATCTACAACATCTATATTATATTTTTCTTTATTATCTTTTATATCATTATAAACAAGTTCCATTAAATCATATCCAGATTCTCTTAAAGCATAAGCTACTACGTCAGTACATACTCCGTATTCATCATCTGGGTATCCAGTACTATAATATTTACTCTTATATTTTGGTTTAGTTTGAATATAGGCCTTAGCATTATTTAATATATCAGTTTGATCATCTACATTATCATTATCTTTATCAATTTTACTTATATAAGTATCTATACCAAAATCACTATTAGTATATTTTCTATGTGGAATATAATTAAATATATATAATAAACATAAGAATAATATAGTAATTGTAATTAAAATTATAATAATTATTTTTTTCATAATATTATTTTTGTATTTCCTCCCATAATGTCATCTTTTCTTCTACAGTACTTTCTAAATCATCAATTTCTTTTTGTATACTATTAGATTTAAACATATCTAAATATACTTCTTCTTTTAATAATTCTTTTTTTAAAGTACTAATTTTAGTTTCTAAATCATTTATTTCTTTTTCTATTTGTTTAAGTTTATTATTACTTACCTTTTTTTCTTTAGGCATTTCTTTCTCTTTTTTTGTTTCTTTAATTAGTGTATCAACTACACCAACACTTCTTTTCTTTAAATATTCATCATATCCAGAATTATATAAAGTAACATCCATAGGGGAAAATACTAATAATTTATTACAAACATTCTTTATTAAATATCTATCATGACTTACCATAATAATAGTTCCTTTGTAATTTTTTAACATTTCTTCTATTCTATTTTTACTTATAATATCTAAGTGATTAGTTGGTTCATCTAGTATAAGTACATTAGGTCTAGTATTAAGAATTTTACATAAACTAACTCTTACTTTTTCTCCACCTGATAATGTAGATATTTTTTTAAAAACATCATCCTTAGTAAAATCAAAAGCACCAAGTAAGCTTCTTATTTCATTCATACTCATGTTTGGAAAAGTATTTTCTATCTCTTCATATATAGTGTTACTAGGAGATATATTATCTAATTTTTGTGAAAAATAGCCAATTACAACTTTTTCACCAAATACAAACTTACCACCTAAAGGATCTATTTCTTTTATAAGTGTTTTGATAAGAGTACTTTTGCCTATTCCATTAGCTCCTATTATACCTAATTTATCTCCTCTAGATACATTAAAAGTTACATCAGCTAATACTTTATCATATCCAACTTTTAAATTCTTTACTTTAAGAACATCAGAATAACTAGTTAATGCTGGATCAAAATTAATTTTAAAAGTCCTTTCATTATCTTTATTAGGTTTATCTATTATATCCATTCTTTCTATTTGTTTAAGTTTAGACATTGCCATCTTAGCCTTAGAAGGTTTATATCTAAATCTATCTGCAATAGCTTGTAATCTTTTTATTTCTTTTTGTTGCATTATATAATCTTTTAAATTTCTATCATAATCTTCTTTTTTCTTTTTTAAATAATAAGTATAATTACCACTATATCTTTTTAATTCACCATATGAAATATCATATATAACATTACATACATTATCTAAAAACATTCTATCATGGCTAACAACAATAATACTTTTACTATAATTACGTAAATATTCTTCTAACCACTCTATAGTAGTAATATCTAAGTGATTAGTTGGTTCATCTAATATAAGTAAATCTGGTTTGCTTAATAATAATCTTATTAAAGACAATTTAGTAACTTGACCTAATGAAAATTCTTTCATTTTTTTATTTTTATCACTATCGCTAAATCCAAATTTCTTTAAAGCAATTTCATATTCTTTTTTATAAGTATTACCGCCCATATACTCATACTTAATAAATAAATCATTATACAAATCTAGGTCATGAGCATTGTACTTTGTAGATATTTTTTCACTTAATTTCTCAATTTTAGCTTCTACTTCTAATATATCTTTATATGATTCTAAAATAAAATCAATCATAAGTTCATCATCACTATAATCTATATTTTGTCTAGAATAGCCTATTTTAAAATCTGTTTTTTCTACTTCTAATAAATCATATCCATCTTCTAATTCTATTTCATTTGTAATAGCTTTTAAAAGAGTTGTTTTACCAGTACCATTTCTACCTACTATACCAATTTTTTCATTATCAGTAACAGTAAAACAAATATTTTCAAGTATAGTATTTCCAGATAAAGTTACACTACCATTTTTTATTTTATAATACATATTACTTAGTTTCCTTTATATATTCAAATTTACTTATTTTTCTAATATATAGTGATGTTACAAATATAGATAAAGTAAGTAATACTAAAGTAATATTAAGAACTAAATCACTTTTAAATATTCCACAAATAAGTAAAGTTAAATAACTAACAATTCTTCCCATATCAAGAACAAATTCTCTTATAACTAAAAACTCTGTTCTATCTTCATTATTAACATTATTACTATTTGTTACATTAAATAATCTTATGTCTCTAGATAACAATATAATACTTGTAAATACTGAATATATTAAATTATATAAAATTATAGTTACATTAGACTTCATAAGTATTAAAAGTAAAAGTGTAATAATAGGCATAATACCACACACTAATAATAATTTTTTATCATCTTTTCCTGTATACTTTTTACCATATAATTTAGATGTTAATATAACAAATATAGTTGTAATAGAATTAACTACCCCAAGTGATATATCTGTTTTAAAAGATGAAAAAATTATTATTGTCATAAGTGTAGATAACGCTCCACTAATATTCATGCCTATAAAAAATTCTACTAAAAGAACATTCTTTATTTGTTTTTTATTCTTTATTCTATTCCACGCATGTAAAAGATTATACTCTTTAAAATCATAATTCATATTATCTTTTATTAAAAAAGATAATATTATTTGTAATAATGATATAAATAACATAATAATAGTAGTTAAATGAAAGTTAGTAGCACTTATAATAGAACCAAGTACTATAGGAGTTATTACACCTACAGCATTAATTAATATATGTGCTTTTACAGTATGGCTAGTTCTATCTTTATTATTAATTTTATTAGATAAAAATAAATTATATGGAAAATAATAAGTAGCTAGTGAAATACCATATAAAATAGATACAAACACCAAATGATCTACTATTTTTTCCTTTAAAATAAGAATACTCATAATATATAGGAAATTAAGAAGTACCCCTACTCTAAACATTCCAATTTTAAACTTATTATTAGTTATACCAGCAATTGCAACAGTTAAAGTTGCTAATAAAAAATAAGAAAAAATATAATAGTAAGATATGTCTATCATACTATCAATTGATACCTTTATAAAATAAGCTGTTAAAAATGGTCCTAAGAATATTTTCATAATATTTTTAAGAACATCAAGCCATATAATTATTTCTTCTTCTAAATGTTTACTCATAATTTCACCACAATAATTATACAACAAAAAAAATAAGAAAACTAGTTTCTTATTTACATTTAAATGAGCTTTTTTCTAATTTTTCAATTATGTCATCTTTTTTATCTGAATCATAATAAGCTTTTACATTTTTTGAAGAAACAGATACTTTTTTACCACTACATTTTACAGTTAAATCATCCATTTTAGCAGTATTTTTTCCAAGTTCCATTAAACTACAAAAAGTTTTAGCATCATCTTCTGAATCAAATGTGTATTCTTCTTTTAGTGAAGTTAAAGTATCACCTTTCATAGTAAAAGTTGCTTTAGACTTCATCCCATCTGATTCTGCAGTACAAGTTAATTTATTTCCGCAACCACATAATAATACACATAATCCCAAACTTAATAATACTTTTTTCATTTTTACACCACCTTCTATTATCATTTTAACATACTTTCAAAAAAAATAAAACTCTAAAGAGTTTTATTTACATTTAAATCCTTGGTCTTCAAGTTCTTCTTTAACTTTTTCTTTTGTATAATCTTCATCTGGTAACATATCTTCATCAGTAGTTACAATAGTTAAAGATTTACCACTACATTTTACTGTAGTTTTGTCATCACTTTTGTATTCTTTATATAATTCGCAAGCATCTTCTGCATCTTTTTTATCTTTAAAAGTGATTTTTTGTGTTCCTTTAACAGCTTTATCTTTCTTGAATGAAATTACATATTTAGCTGTACCCTTATCTTCATCTTCTAAAGTACAAGTTAATTTATTACCACAACCACATAATAATACACATAATCCTAAACTTAACAATAACTTTTTCATAACTCACCACCCATCCACACTGCTACTATAATTGTATCATAGTTAATTATATTATGCAATAAAGAAAAAAATTCTCAAATAGAGAATTTATTCTAATTCAAACATACCAGTATATAGTTCATAATATCTACCTTTTTGTTCTAATAGATCTGGATGATCTCCTCTTTCAATTATTTTACCATTTTCTAGCACCATAATTGCATTAGCATTTTTAACAGTAGATAATCTATGTGCTATAACAAATGTTGTTTTATTTTTCATAAGTTTATTCATACCATTTTCAATTAAAAGTTCTGTTCTAGTATCTATTGATGATGTTGCTTCATCAAGCACTAATACAATAGGATTAGCAACTGCTGCTCTAGCAATTGAAAGTAATTGTCTTTGTCCTTGAGATAAGTTAGCTCCATCACTATTTAATACAGTATTATAACCATCTGGTAAATTATCTATAAATGAATCAGCATTAGCTTTTTTAGCAGCTTCAATTACTTCTTCATCTGTAGCATTTAATCTACCATATCTGATATTATCATAAATAGTACCAGTAAATAAATGAGTATCTTGAAGTACCATAGATAATGATTTTCTTAAATCTTTCTTATTTATTTCTCTAATATCTATTCCATCATATAATATAGAACCTTCTTTTATATCATAAAATCTATTTAATAAATTAGTAATAGTTGTTTTACCTGCACCAGTTGAACCTACAAATGCAATTTTTTGTCCTGGTTTTGCATATAAACTAATATCTTTTAAGACTATCTTATCAGAGTTATAACCAAATATTACATTATTAAATTCAATTTTACCTTCTACTAAAACTAATTTATTATCTACTTTCCAAGCATAAGTTCCAGTATTCTTTTTTACTTCTACTAATTTTCTATTTTCTTTTTTTACATTAACAAGTCTTACTTTTCCATTGTCAACTTCACTTTTTTGATCCATTATTTCAAATATTCTTTCAGCTCCTGCTAATGCTGCTAGCATTGTATTTAATTGTTGTGATATTTGAGCTATTGGGTTAGCGAAATTTCTTGTAAATTGTAAGAATGTTACTAAACTACCTAATGTCATTAAATTATTTATTGCAAATAATCCACCTACAATAGCGATTATAGCATAGAAGATATGAGATATGTTATTAGATATAGGCATAAGTACATTTGCATACATATGAGCTCTATATGTAGAATTAAATAGTTTTTCATTTAATTCATTAAATTTATCTATAGTTTCATCTTCGTGACAGAACACTTTTACAACTTTTTGTCCACTCATAATTTCTTCTATATATCCATTCATTATACCAACATTTTCTTGTTGTTTTTTAAAGTTCTTACCACTTATAGAAGCGATATACTTAACTATTTTTGTAAGAACTAATATCATAACTATAACTATAAGTGTCAAAGGAACACTATATACTATCATCATTATAAATACAGATATAATAGTTAAAAGTGATGAAAATACTGTAGTAATACTATTAGATAACATTTCTCTTAGAGTATCTATATCATTTGTATATCTACTCATAAGTTCACCATGAGTATGACTATCATAGAAAGATATAGGGAGTGTTTCCATCTTATTAAACATATCAACTCTTAATTTATATAAAGTTTCAGTTGATACTTTTAGCATTATTCTATTTGATAGGTATGACGCTAAAGCACTTACTATATATAAAGTTAAAAGTAAAAATAATGTTTTTACAAACTTACTTAATAATAAAGAATCATATCCATTTGAAAGTGGTATTAGATATTTATCAATTATTGCTTTTAAAAGTGTTGCTCCATATACAGAAACACCAGTAGTAAATAAAATTAATGCAATTACTACAATAAGTAATTTTTTATAAATAAGTAGATAAGATAATAATCTTTTTAAAGTATTTTTAATATTTTTCGGTTTTCCTACTTTCATACTTCTCCCTGGAGCAGCCATCTAATCATCACCTTTCTTTTGAGAATCATATATTTCTTTATATATCTTATTATTCTTAAGTAAATTATCATTAGTATCAAACCCTGATATTCTACCTTTATCCATTACAATTACTTTATCACAATCACTAATTGAAGATATTCTTTGAGCAATTATAATAGTAGTTACATGAGATAAATTACGCTTAAAAGCTTCTTTTATTCTTTTATCTGTAGCCATGTCAACTGCACTAGTAGAATCATCTAAAATAATTATTTTAGGTTTCTTTAAAAGAGCTCTTGCAATACAAAGTCTTTGCTTTTGCCCACCAGATAAATTAACTCCACCTTGACTTAAATCAGTATCATAACCATCTTTAAGTGTTTTTATAAAATCATCTATACATGCGTTTTTACAAGCTTGAGTAATTTCTTTTTCAGTAGCATCTTTATCTCCCCATTTTAAATTTTCTTTTATAGTACCACTAAATAAAACATTGTTTTGAAGTACCATAGATACATCTTTTCTTAAGTTATCTAAACTATACTCTTTAACATTATGTCCACCTACTATTACTTCACCTTCTTTAGTATCAAATAGTCTAGGTATAAGACTTACTAAACTGGATTTAGATGAACCAGTAGATCCTATAATACCAATTGTTTCTCCTGAATTAATTTTTAAATTAATATCTTTTAATATTGGTTTACTATTTTTATATGAGAAAGTAACATTTTTAAATTCAATACTACCATCTTCTAATTTTAAATTACTTTTATTATCTTTTATATCTATTTCTTCATCAAGTACTTCAATAATTCTTTCACGTGATGATTTAGAAATTACCATCATCATAAATACTGCTGATAACATCATAAGTGAAATAAGTACTTGAGTAACATAACTAAGTAAACTAGATAAAGAACCTATTTCAAATGTTTGATGCATTATCATAATACCACCAAAATACATAATTGCTACACTAGATGCATTCATTATGATTTGCATAACGGGTCCATTTAATATAATTATTTTTTCTGCTGCTACTTGACTTTTCTTTAATAAATCTGCATTTCTATCAAATTTATCAATTTCATAATCTTCTCTTACAAATGATTTAACTACTCTTATACCAGCTAAATTTTCTTGTACATCTAAGTTTAAATTATCAAGATTTTTAAGCATAATACCAAATTTAGGATGAGCTTTAGAAGCTATAAGGTATAAAGTGAATGCTAAAATTGGCATAGCTACTAAAAATACAAGTGATAATTTCTTATTTATTAAAATAGCCATAACAGATGCACCTATTAACATAGTAAGTGCTCTAATAAACATTCTAATACTCATCATAAATGACGTTTGTGCATTGTTAACATCATTAGTAAGTCTTGTTACTAATGATGATGTTTGAAATTTATCTATATTTGCAAATGAAAATTTTTGTATTTTATTAAATAAGGCACTTCTTAAATTCTTAGCATAACCAGATGATGCTAAAGCTGCATAGCGAGCTCCTAATACTCCAAATGTAAGTGATAGGATAGCTATTAAAGTCATAGCAAGTCCCATCATAATAGTGTAATTAATTCCACCTGTACCACGAATACCAACATCTATCATTTTTGCCATTATAAATGGTATAGCAAGTTCCATAATACATTGTGCCATTACACATAAAGGAGTAAGTATTACATATTTTTTATATTTGCCTACATATTTTGTTAATTTTTTATTCATAGACTCTCCTATTCTGTTCTAAGTGCTACTACTGGATCTTTTTTACTTGCCATTTTAGCTGGTATAAATCCACCTAACATAGTAAGTAAAACACTAATAGTTAATAATAATAATGCATGAGGTATGCTAAGTACAGCAACGCCTTTTAAGTCAGTTAATTTATATAATAAATTATTAATTGGGAATATAAGTATTCTAGCAATTAAAAGACCTAATAATCCACTTGATGCACCAATTATAAATGTTTCAGCATTAAATACACGTGATACATCTTTCTTTCTAGCTCCTATTGCTCTTAATATACCAATTTCTTTTGTTCTTTCAAGAACGCTAATATAAGTAATTATAGATATCATAATAGTTGATACAACAAGTGATATAGCTGAAAAAGCAATAAGTACACTTGTAATAGCATCCATTATACCTGATGAAAGTGATGATATAGTAGAAGCTAAATCTGTATATATTATTTTATCTTCATCAGCTTTATCTTTATTAAATTCATCTATATAATTTAATACTTTATCTTTAGAATCAAAATTAAGTGGATATATATTTATAAGTACAGGATAAGTATCTGCACCTAAATAACCTATTATTTGATTTTTATCGTCATCAGAAGCAAACATTGCTCCTGTTAAAATATTTCTATCACTATTTTTTTGAGCTAATACTATTTTAGAATTTTTATTTTTATCTATTACATAATTAACTAAATCTTCAGTATAACTAAGTCCTTCAGAAAGCATACCAATACGTGAATCTTCACTAAGTCTTATAATACCTGTTATTTTTAAAGTTACAGCATTTTCACTATCATATAAAGAATTTAAATTCATAACATTAGGATAATACATACCATTATTATTTAAATAATAGTCGTCATTAAGTATTAACTTGTATTCCTTACCTATAAGGCTACTAAAATCAATAGATTCCATAGTACTATCTATTCCAAGCATATCAAGTATTGTTTTACTAATTCCATTATTACCATTAACTACAAGAGCAAGTTCATTATATTTAGTTGGTAATTTTCCTTCTAAGATATCATAATGCATTTCCATATATGTTTTACTATTATTTTTTACATCTCTTGGTATAGGTAGTGGATTAAGAGCAGATACAGTATTTGTTCTTGTTAAAGGTTTTACTGTATTATTATTTTTAACTAAAATATTTAATGCTGTAGTTCTTGTATATGAAATACCAGCAATTAAATTTTCATCTAAATTATCAATATATTCCATAAAAGAATCAGTAAACTTATTTACATGTGTCATATTTTCTATAACACTTTCATAAGGATATAATTTCTTTTCTGTAGGAAAATCATATTTATTATTAGACATATCTTGCATTTGATCCATAGATTCCTTATCCATAGTCATTGATGATTGTGAAATCATTATAGGAAGTGAAGATAATGTTTCAGCTTCAAACTTATCTATTTGCTTTTGAAAACCATTAGATAAAGATAATATAAGAGCTATACCAATTATCCCTATACTAGATGCAAAAGCAGTTAAAATAGTTCTACCTTTTTTAGTTTTAATATTATTGAATGATAAATTAAGGGCAGTTAAAAAACTCATTGAAGTTTTCTTTATACTAAATTTATCTTTCTTATCTTTAGCTTCATATGGATTAGAATCACTTCTAAGTTCTCCATCTTCAAGTTCAATAATTCTACTAGCGTATGTATAAGCTAATTTATCATTATGAGTTACCATTACTACTAATTTATCTTTAGATATTTCTCTAATTAAATCCATAATTTGTACACTAGTAACTGAATCAAGTGCTCCAGTTGGTTCATCAGCAAGTATTATTTCAGGATCATTTACTAATGCTCTTGCTATAGCAACTCTTTGCATTTGACCACCAGATAATTCATTTGGTTTTTTATGCATATGATCTTTAAGTCCAACTTTATCTAAAACTTCTATAGCTTTTCTTTTTCTTTCTTTAGCGGATACACCATTTAAAGTCATACTCATTTCTACATTTGCAAGAATTGATATATGAGATATTAAATTATAATTTTGGAAAACAAAACCAATACATTTATTACGATAACTATCCCAATCAGTATCTTTAAAATTCTTTGTAGATTTGCCATTTATTATAACATCTCCACTATCATATTTATCCAGTCCACCTAAAATATTTAAAAGTGTAGATTTACCACTACCTGATGGTCCTAATATAGCTACAAATTCATGTTTTCTAAAACTAACACTAAATTTATTTAATGCTTTTTGAGTAAAAGTACCAGTTGTATAACTTTTACTTATATTTTTTAACTCTATCATATTACTCTCCTTCTATATTATTTATAATCATATTAATAAGTTTATAAGCTTCTTCTAAATCAGAATCACTAAAACCTTTAAACATACTATTAATTGTATTCTTTTCTAACTCTTTAATTTTATAAATTTTTTCCATACCTAAATCAGTAAGTTCTAATCTAGTTATTCTTTTGTCACTTTCATCAGCAATGATTTTAATTAACCCCTCTTTTTCCATTCTTTTAATCATTTTAGTAATCGTTGCAGGAGTTTTTAAAGTCATTTTTGATAAATCTCTTTGACTTAATCCATTATTTTTATATATTGTATCTAAAAGTATATGTTGACCTGGATACAAATTAATTTTAGATAAATTATTATAATTTTTTTTAAATGTAATAACCTTTATCTTATTTATAAGTTCATATATTTCATTCTTCATATACCCTCCAATAGTTAGACATCTAACATTATATCACTTACACATTTTATGTCAATAAAAAATAGGTATTTTTAATACCTATTTAAATATACTTTTGTCTACTTCTATTACAGGGCGAATTCCTATACCTTTTTCGTTATATTTTCCAGCTGTATAATTAGTATCATCATCTTTTCTAGTATATATTTCTTCATTTGAAAATACATTACCATTATTTAAAACTATGTATCCCACAGCTGATAAAGTTTTTTTATATGCATCATCTTCATATTCACCAAAATGACTATAATATATTGTATCTGTCCAATATGCAAAATCAGTATCATTTGAAAATAACCATGTATTTTTATCGATTTTAATATAAAAATCCTTATTCATAGGATCAAAAGTTTTAGTATCAATTTGTAAAATATTTAATATTTCATCGACACTAATCAATCTAGCTGATACTTTAGTTTTATTATTGTTACTATTTTGAACCCATGAAGATGTTAATTTATTTAAAGTTCCAAGGACAATAGAATCACCATCGTTTGCTATATTACCATCTTTATCAAGTAAATTAATATTTGCAGATATATTATGATCTAGTAATAATTTTACTTTACTATTTTCTTCACTATCTAAGAAGGCATACCATTTCATACATCCTTCTTTTGCTAGTTTTGTATTTTTAACTTCACTTTGTTCACATTTAGTACCTGTAGTTGGATTAAAATATACTTCTTCCCCATTTTTATATTCTTTATTTGGCACTTTAGTTTCGCATTGTAGTTTACTTAATTTATTAGTAATATTCATCTTTAAATCACTAGTAGATGATACACAATATCCATTTATATACATTCTATATTTATAATCATCTTCACTATAAAAAACAATATAACCACTTACATCCTTGAAATTTGTTTCTTCACTTGTTAAGTCTATTATTTCTTTTTTATTTTCTAAATAGTACTTTTTAGCTTCTTCTAGAATATTAGTCACTTTATTTTCAACGTCTATTTTGTCCTTATCACAGCTTAATACTTCTTTTTCTTTTAACTTAATTACCCCTGTAAGTAATAATATAATTATTGTAATAAGTGTAATAGCAACAAATAGTAATATTCCTATAATAATATTCTTTTTATTTTTCATATGCCACCTACTTTGTTTCAAATACTCTCTTTGAGATTTCTATTACAGGTCTGATACTTTTCCATCTTTCAGTTCCTTCTTTTATACCTAGATTAACTGAACCATTTTCACTAACAACCCATACTTTATCAACTAATTTATCTCGTTCTTCTTCATAACAATCATTACCACATTTAGCTTTTACAACTGTTGAAGTAACATAACCTGAAACATCGATAGGCATAGATTTTTCACAACCACCAAACCCACACATATATAAATTATTGACTAGCCAAGCATATTTGCCGCCTATAATTGAGCGTTGATTAAATATTTGTTCTGTAGTTTCATAACTATAACAATAATATCCTATTTTAGTACCAGTTAAGAAATAATATGATGAATTTTCATCATTAATATCAAACTTGCCACTTTTTGTTGGCGCTATTTTTGTTATTTCTTCCATACTAATTATTCTTGGTTTAATACTAGTAGAATTACCATCTACAGTTTGTTTCCAATTTTTAGTTTTATTAGAAAAATCATCATCAGTATATGCAATTCCATGATTTAATTGTAATTTTACATTTTCACTTTTTTCATCATCCAAGAAAGCATACCATTCCATGCATCCAGAACTTGTTACAGTAGTTTTATAATTACTTGTTACATAATCTTTTGATTCACTTTTGTTACACATAAGTCCTGTTGTAGGATTAAAGTATAATGGTGTTCCATTTTTATATGTTTTATATAATTTTTCTATATTACATTTTTCTTCTTCTGTTTTTAGAGACTCTTTAATTCCTTCTACAGAATTAAAAGTTATACAATACCCATTTATATACATTTTTGATTCAAAATTATCTTCACTAGAAAATTTAACATATCCTTTAGTTAAAGTGTTATCTTTTAAATCAATTAAATTTTTAGTTAAATCTATAATATTATCATTTTCATTCTTAGAATAATATAGTTTAGCTTCATCTAGTATAGCTAAAACATTTTCTTCTACTAATTCTTTTTCTTCATCTTTTTTACAAATTACAACTTCTTTTTCTTTTAATTTAATTAATCCAGTAAACATTAAAATTATAATTGTTATTAAAACAACTATTACTACAGCAATTATCCCTATAATAATATTCTTTTTATCTTTCACTACCATCACCTATTTTAATTATATCAAATATAATAATATTGTAAACAAAAAAAAGAGCTGATGCTCTTATTTTGTTTCTTCTACTGTTTCTGTTTTTTCTTCTTTTACTTCTTCTTTTTTAGGAGCTATTGCTTCTTTTCTAGATAAGTTAAGTCTACCTTTTTTATCATATCCAAGTGATTTAACTATAATTTCGTCTCCTACTTTTACCATATCACTAGGTTTTTCTACTCTCTTAGTATCTAATTGTGAAACATGTACAAGACCTTCACAACCAGGCCATAATTCAACAAAGCATCCGAAGTCTTCTACTTTAACAACTTTTCCTGTATATATTTTATCTTGTTCTACTTCTTTTACAATGTTTTTAATCATATTGGCTGTCTTTTCAATAACTTCTTTATCAGTATGGTAGATAATTACTTTTCCATCATCTTCTAAATCAACTTTAACAGCATTTATATCACTTACAGATTCTACATTACTTGCTTCTAAGATAATCTTAGTAATAGTTTCTCCACCTTTACCAATAACTTCTTTAATCTTATTTGGATCAATCATAAATACCATTGTTTTAGGTGCATATTTACTAACTTCTTCTCTTGGTTTATCTATTTGTTTAGCCATTACATCTAATATTTCGAATCTAGCTTTTTTAGCTTGTGCTAAAGCTTTTTCAATTATTTCTCTTGTTATACCTTTAATTTTAATATCCATTTGTAATGCACAAATACCATCTTTAGTACCGGCTACTTTAAAGTCCATATCCCCTAAATGATCTTCCATACCTTGAATATCAGTTAATATAGTATAATCATCTTCATTAGTAATAAGTCCCATAGCGATTCCTGCAACAGGTGCTTTAATAGGTACACCAGCTGCCATAAGAGCCATACAACCAGCACAAATAGACGCTTGACTTGATGAACCATTTGATTCAAGTATTTCAGTAACTACCCTAATAGTATAAGGGAACACATCTTCAGATGGAATAACTTGTGCTAAAGCTCTCTCACCTAATGCACCATGACCAATTTCTCTTCTACCTGGATTACCATATCTTCCTGTTTCTCCTACTGAGAATTGAGGGAAGTTATAATGTAACATAAATCTCTTAGAATCTTCAATTCCAAGGCCATCTAATATTTGATGTTCTCCTAAAGCCCCTAATGTAACAGTTCCTAGAGCTTGTGTTTCTCCACGAGTAAATAATGCAGAGCCATGTGTTCTAGGTAATAAATCGATATCTGTTGAAAGAGGTCTTATTTCAGTTGTTTCTCTCCCATCAGCTCTAGTTTTTTCTACTACAACTATTTTTCTAAATATTTCATATTCTATTTCTTCTAATATTAATTTTACTTTAGTTAATAAAGTTTTTAATTCATCATCTTTTAATGATTCATTTTCACTTCTATATTTTTCAACTATAGTTTCTTTTAATTCATCAATTTTAGCGTATTTTTCTAATTTATCTTTGATTCTTAATGCTTTATCCATATCTTCTTTAGCTAAAGAATAAATTTCATCTCTGAATTCAGGTTCTATTTCTAGTTTTTCATATTCCATTTTTTCTTTGCCAATTTCACTAATTATTTTTTCTTCAAAACTAATTAATTCTTTAATAGCGTCATGACCAAACATTAAAGCTTCTAACATATCTTCTTCTGATACTTCTTTTGCTCCAGCTTCTACCATATTAATAGCTTCTTTAGTTCCAGCAACTACTAAACGAATATCTGATTTTTCTTCTTCTTCTACAGTCGGATTTATAATAAACTCACCATTTACTCTACCTACTATAACTCCAGCAATTGGACCATTAAATGGAATTTTACTTATTGATACTGCAAGTGAAGAGCCAAGCATCGCAGCCATTTCTGGTGAATTATCTTGATCTACTGATAAAACAGTATTGATAACTTGTACTTCATTTCTAAAATCTTCAGGGAACAAAGGACGCATTGGTCTATCTATCATTCTAGCTGCTAATGTAGCATTTTCTGTTGGTCTACCTTCTCTTTTAATAAAGCCACCAGGAATTTTACCTACTGAATATAATTTTTCTCTATAGTCAACAGTAAGTGGAAAAAAATCTGATAAAATATTTGCATTTTTTGATACAACTGCTGCAGTTAAAATTACAGTGTCTCCATATCTAACTAAAACAGCACCGTGAGCTTGTTTAGCTAATTCACCTATTTCAACTTTTATATCTCTTCCTCTAAAATTTAATTCATATACTTTTTTCATTTCTACCTCCAAAAATAAAGACACTCAAAAAGGAGTGCCTACTTTTATAAATTTTATTATTTTCTTAAACCTAAACTCTTAACGATTTCTCTATATCTAGTAACATCTTTTCTAAGTAAGTAGTTTAATAAACTTCTTCTTTGACCTACTTTTTTAAGTAAACCTCTTCTAGAATGATAATCGTGAGCATGAACTTTTAAATGTTCTGTTAAAGTATTAATTTCTTCTGTTAAAATAGCAATTTGAACTTCTGCAGAACCAGTGTCATTAGCGTTCTTAGCATATTTTTTAACAATGTTTTCTTTAACTTCTTTTGTTAATGCCATAACATTTTCTCCTTTCATATAATTCGCTTAGTCTTAGTTAAAATCGGAGAATTTCTAACCAAGATTAAGTAACTGTTATAAGTATATACTATTTATAACTTTTTTTCAACTCTTTTTTATATTTTTGTACTTTTTATTAACACTTTCCAGCTATTGTTATATCTTTAAATAATATAGATGGACTACCACATAATGGATTATAGAACTCTAAATTAGAAGCTACTTCTACTACATTATTTAATAGTTCTAATAAATCAGTACTTAATATAATCATTTTTAATGCTTTAGTTTTTATACCATCTTCTACTAAATATCCAGTTGCTTGTAGTGATATATTGCCACTAATAGTATCAACTCCAGCATGAAGTCCTTCTAAATCTTTTATATATATTCCATTATTTAACATTAGTAAAAGATTTTCTTCACTTATATTACCAGGTTTAATGTACATATTTCTAACGCCAAAACTATTACCGGTTGATTTTTTATTATCCTTTTTGGCACTTTTAATGTTATATAAAGGAGTAATAAATTTACCATTAACTACTATATATTTATAATATGTTGTAACTCCTTCATTATCAAATAGCCTTTTACCTACTAAATGTTCATTTGTAGGATCTTCTACTATATTTATTTTTTCATTGAATACTTGAGTATTTACTTTTCCTGTTAATAATGATAAATTCTTATCAATTAATTCTTTACTAAACATATTTGAAAATGTCCTTAATATTTTACCCATTGATTCAGGATTTATTATTATATTATATTTAGAAGTTTTTACTGATTCTGCTTTAAAGTTGTCATAAGCTTCTTTTATATATTTTTCTACTACTTTATGTAAATCTATTTCATCTAATTTAGTCTTTGAAATACTTACGAATGAAGTTTCATTTTCACCATTTATATTTAAAACAAATTCACCATAATAACTAAATATTTCATTAGCATCTTCTTTATTTACTCCATTAGTATTACTAAATTTAATATTTGTTTTTGTATGGTCAAAGCATACGTTTATAGATACTAATTCCTTATATTTTTCTTTTAAGGCATTAAGTTTTAACATATCTTCTAATATTTCTTTGTAAGATACTTTTGTATGTTTTAATTCAAATTTATTATTATTTGAATTATCATTTATAAAGTCATATTTGATATCTGTATCAATTACTTTAGCATTTTTCTTTAATATGTCTAATACATTATCTAAATTTTCTGTATTATATCTTACAACTTTACCATCTATTATTGCTTTAACATCATAATTTGTAACATCTGATGATTCATATTTTTCTATAGAGTCATTAAGTATTGATATATTTGTATTTATTTCTTCTTTTTCTGTTATTTCTAACTCAATATTATTTTCACGTGCTAAATCAAATAATTTATTCATTTGTACCTCCAACTAGTATTTTTGATACTTTTATAGTAGGTTCACCAGTTATTACTGGGATAGATCCAGATTCAGATCCACACCAACCAGTTCCATATTCTAAATTATCACTAACCATTTCAACATTTTTTAATATGTCCAAAGTGTTACCAATTAAACTTGCTCCTTTAACTGGTTTTGTTATTTTTCCATCTTCTATCAAAAATGCTTCTTCTACAGAAAAGTTAAAGTCTCCTGTTATAGGATTTACACTACCTCCACCCATTTGTTTAGCGTATAATCCATATTTAATGCTTTTTATCATATCTTCTATCTTATCAGTGCCTTCTAAAAGATATGTATTATTCATTCTAGATGTAGGTGCGTATTTATAATTTTGTCTTCTTCCAGAGCCTGTATAAGCCATTTTCATTTTTTTAGAGTTTACATAATCTATTAAATAATTTCTTAAATAGCCATTTTCAATAAGTAAATTTTTATTAGGATAATTTCCTTCATCATCTACGTTAACACTTCCCCATAGAGACTTTATAGTTCCATCATCTATAATTGTTACTTTATCACTAGCTATTTTTTCATTTAATTTATTTGATAATACCGATATATTTCTTGCTACAGTTGTTGCTTCCATCGCATGTCCACATGCTTCATGAAATATAACAGCACCAAAGCCAGGGCCTATTATTACAGGCATATCTCCTCCAGGGCTTGGAAGAGCATCTAATTTAATTACTGCGCTTTCTGTAAGTTCATTTACTTCTTTTTCTATATCTAAATCATCAAATAGTTCATATCCACCAGATATACCAAATGTTTGATAACTTTTAGCTACCTTATCTTTTTCTTTAGCAACTATAGTTATAATAAGTCTTGTAAGTGGTCTTATATCTTCTACATAAGTTCCTAAGCTATTTGCTATTTTTACACTCTGTCTTGATTCATAAATTTTAGCTTCTACTTGACTTACTTTTGCATTTTTTCTAGCGATTTCATCTACTTTTAATAAGATATTTTTCTTATCAGTATCGCTATACTCTTTTTTTACACTAACAATTTTTAATAACTTTTTTTGGGTTAATTTAATTTTTTTAGGATTACATTTTTGAAAATTTACTGATAAATTATCAATTATTTCTTTATATGAATTTATATTATTTGTATATCCATAGTAGACTTGACTATTTTTTACTAATCTTATACCTATTCCGTTTACTCTATTAGTATTAATATCATCTAGTTTACTATCATTCATTATGTATGTGTTTATAATGTTGTCTTCATAAAATACTTCACTATAATCTAAATCAAGATTACTTGCATAATTTAGTATTTCTTCTAATTTATTCATAATACCTCCTATTTTATTTAATAAACTAAAATTAAAATTTTATCAAAATCTTTTATATTTTCATCTGGTAATATTATAATTAAATATTTTCCATGGTTTTATAATAGTTTTATCTTCCGTGCTTTTTTTATAAAGATAGATTGGCTTTTTATTATATGTAAATAAAACATAATCATCATCTTTAATATATATATTTTCTAAAGGACTTCCATTTTTTACTTTGAAATATAGATTTTCATCCATTTCATAAGTTTTATATTTTGTTAAAGCTTCCATAATATCATGTACTTTTATATTACCGTTATTGATATCAGATATTGTAATAGCATCTTCTATTTTGAAGTTACCTTGTCTTGTTCTTCTTAAACTACTCATTACGCCTATTGTATTTAATTCTTTAGCTATATCTCTTATTAAGCTTCTTATATATGTTCCTTTGCTAACTACACATCTAATTTTAAAAATAATTGTATCTTTTGTATATTCTATATCACTTATAAGTTCTAATTTTTTAATATTTACAAGACGAAATGGAATTTCTTTAGGGGTCTCATTATTAAATGCATAATCATAAAGTCTTTCTCCATTTACTTTTACTGCTGAATAAAGGGGAACTTGTTGCATATATTCTGTATTATATTTTTTTAAGGCATTTATTATTTCTTCTTTTGATTTATAAGTATAATTTTTATTTAATATTTTTCCTGTAGAGTCTAAAGTATCTGTTTCATATCCTAAGGTTATTTCTGCAATATATTCTTTTTCATCGGATGTCATAATTTCAACAAGATTTGTCGTTCCACCAATACATAGCACTAATACACCAGTAGCAATAGGATCTAATGTACCCGTATGGCCTATTTTTTTAGTATTAAGTTTTTTAGATACAATATTTACTATATCTCGTGATGTATAATTTTGAGGTTTATCAACTATTATAAAACCATTCATTTTTTCCTCTTTCTATGCCAAAACCTATATTTAAAAAATATAGGTTTTATTCATTTATCAATTTATTTTACAATTTCGTATGTTGTGCCTTCTCTACTATCTTTTAAGATTATGCCTTTGTTAGCTAATTCATCTCTTATTTGATCTGCTAAAGCATAATTTTTTTCTTTTTTTGCATTATTTCTTTCTTCTATTTTAGCTAATATATATTCATCCATATCATTATCTTGATTTAATTTAGTATTTTCTTTTAATAAATCTAATGATAATACTTCATCAAATTTTTCTATTAAATATAATTTTGTATTATTATTTATTTGATCTTTAATTACTGCATATAGTGTTGTTAAAGCTAAAGATGTATTTAAATCATTTGATATTGCTTCTTTAAATTGTTCATTATATTTGTTAATAATATCGAAATCAAGTTCTCCATCTTTATTTTCTTTAATTTGTTTTATTTTATTCAATAATTTTTCATATATTTTTTTAGTATTATCCATAGCATCATATGAGAACACTAATTGTTTTCTATAATGAGATTCAAGGCAGAATAATCTATATACTAGAGGATTATATCCTTTACTCTCTAATAAAGATAGTGTTAAAAATTCTCCTTTGCTTTTGCTCATTTTTCCTGTAGAATCATTTAAGTGTTCACCATGTACCCAATAATTACACCATTTATGTCCAACAAAACCTTCTGTTTGAGCTATTTCATTTGTATGATGTGGGAATATATTATCTACTCCACCACAATGGATATCTAAATATTCTCCTAGATATTCATATGATATACCAGAACATTCTATATGCCATCCAGGATATCCTACTCCCCAAGGACTATCCCATTTCATTGCTTGGTTTTCAAATTTACTTGAAGTAAACCAAAGGACAAAATCTGCTGGATTCTTTTTGTTTTTATCTTCTTCTACATCATCTCTTACACCAATCATAAGGTCTTCTTCTTTTTTTCCTGATAATTTATAATAATCAGTTGCTTTACTTACATCAAAATAAACATTTCCGTTTGCTATGTATGCATATCCAGTGTCTAATAATTTTGTAATCATTTTTATATAAGTTTCTATATGAGCTGATGCTTTTTCTACTATTTCTGGCTTTTTTATATTTAATTTTTCAGTGTCATTAAAAAATGCTTTTGTATAGAAGTCTGCTATTTCATATACTGTTTTATGTTCTCTTTCAGCACCTTTTAGCATTTTATCTTCACCAGTATCAGCATCACTAGATAGATGGCCGACATCAGTTATATTCATAACTCTTTTTACATCATAACCTAAATATTTTAATGTTTTTTCAAATATATCTTCAAATATATAAGTTCTTAAATTCCCTATATGTGCATAATGATATACTGTAGGACCACAAGTATACATCTTTACCTTTTTTTCTTCATATGGTATAAACTCTTCTACTTTTTTAGATAAAGTATTGTATATTTTCATTGTATCACTCCTTTATATATATAGATTTTATCATATTTATGCATATTTAACAATTAATAATAATAAAATTTAATATAATTTTTTTAAAAAATTATTGCATAAATTTTATTATTATGGTATTATTAATCTTGTGATGGACCCTTAGCTCAGTTGGTTAGAGCAATCGGCTCATAACCGATCGGTCGTAGGTTCGAGCCCTACAGGGTCCACCATCTTTGTTTTTGCGGGTGTGGCGGAATTGGCAGACGCACTAGACTTAGGATCTAGCGGAGTAATCCATGGGGGTTCAAGTCCCTTCACCCGCACCATTATTATAAAAAAAAAGGACTCGTTCTTTTTTTTTATAATTAAAACAAGATGGTGAACCTTTAAACGAAGTTTAAGACCGATCATATGAACCGTCTAACCAACAAAAAGGGTCCATCATATCTTCCAACAAAACAGTTTGATAAAAAATATGGATAATAAAAATTTAATAAAAGAATTTTCTATAATTTCTAACAAAAGATGGATAAAAGCCATAAGTAACCATAATAATGCCGTTGGGCTTACTTTTGAAAATGAATTAAATAAGAAACCTGACAGCTTATTTTTTCCAGACTATTATGGAATTGAAATTAAATGTACACAAAGATATAGTAGATATCCAATTGCACTATTTTCACAGTCTTTAGATGGACCATCATTATATGAAATAAATAGATTACTAACATTATATGGTAAAACTGATGAAATATTCAAAGATAGAAAAGTTCTTATGGCAAATTTAAAATATAATGAGAAAGTTATTATCAATGACAAATATAAATTTATGGTTACATTAGATGATACAAATAAGAAAATGTATTTTGAAATATACGATTTAAATGATAAATTACTTGAAAAAGAATCATATATAAATTATGATACATTAAAATTAAAATTAGAAACTAAATTATCTAATTTAGCTATTGTATATGCCAGTAAGAAAATTGATAATAATATAAAATATTTTAGATACTATAAAATGCAAATTTATAAATTACATTCATTTGATAAATTTATAGAACTTATAAAGAATAAGACAATTATTATTACTATATTATGTAGAGTATCTAGAAGTGGCTTAGAAATTGGTAGACAAAGAAATAAGAATATTATGTTTTCTATAAATAAAAAAGATATAGATAAACTATTTTTACTAGAAGATGAATGTGATAATGACAAATATAATGATTTTTCTTTTTTTAATATTTAGATAGTGATATTTCACTATCTTTTATATTGTGTTATAATTGTTTAAGGTGATTATATGCCACATTGGAAAACTCATATTGAAATAGCAAAGAGATGTAATGAATTTTTAAAATTTAATAAAAATGATTATACATTGTTTTTATTTGGTAATATTTTGCCAGATATTAATAACGGATATATTATAAGTGATATTGTAACTCATATCGATAGAAATTATACACATTTTAAAGATAATGATAGTCATAAAATTTATTTAAATTTTTATAATGAATATAAGAATAATATAAAGAATCCTATGATTCTAGGATATTACTGTCATTTATATGCTGATTATTCTTTTAATAATTTTGCATACCCTATTTTAAATAATAATGAATCTTTTAAAAATTATACTAAAGATGAACTAAGAAGATTTAAACAAGATGAATTTAAAAGATATAATACCAATTTTAGTGATAATAATATTACAATTTATGACTGCAATGAGATTTTAGAAGAAACTAAAAAAATTAATAGAGTAAAAATATATAAAGATGATATTATTAAAGTTAGCAAATATTTAAATAATGGTGAAAATATACAAAATTTAAATTTCTTTAATAAAAATGATTTTGATATATTGATTGGTGATATTGTAAATGAAATAAAAAACTTCTATTTTAATAATAAATAGAAGTTATTTTTTTAACATATTAAGTAAATTTATTTTAAACATATCTTTTTCTTGATCTTTTTTTGATATCATTACACCTTTATATGTAGTTAATTCTGTTTGATGGCCTTCAGTTAAGATATCTTCTGGAGTAAGTGTTATAAGTATAACTTGTCTATCACTTTCATTAACTAAATAATGAAGTTTTATATCTCCATGAACTTTTGAAAACATAATGTTTGTAGGTAATTTTAGTTCAAAAGTTGATGTGTTCTTTTCTTTATCTTCAGCTACTTTTTCCCCTAGAAATTTACCTTCTTTTAAGGATGGATAGTATTCAAAATATAATTTTTTGAATGCAAGCATATTATATTTTTTTAGTGATCTTTCAAGCTTTTTAAATTCATTTTCATTTACATATTCAAATGCATAGGAATCTCTCACTTTTACACCCCTCCTATTATCAATATAATAATATCATATATAGTATTTAAAAGTCAAAATAAGTAAAAGAAAAATAAGAAATTGTTTACTTCTTATTTACACTTTTAAATTGGCAATTGTAACGCCTGTATTATTATAATATGTTTTATATTCAATAATATTCTTATTATTTTTAAGTACATCGTGAGTTACTTTTTTTATCGTTCCAGTTCCCACTCCGTGAACTATTACTATTATCTCATTTTTCATTTTTATATTGTCTACAATAAAATCTTCTATTGCTACTCTAGCGGTTTCACTATCATAACCATGTAGATCTAATTTGGGATAGCTATCTACAAATATTACACTATTTAAATCTGTCATATACTTCTTTCATTTCTTCCAATGTTGGCATAGAATATCTTCCACCTACTCTTGTTACTGATATAGCTCCTGCATAATTAGCAAATTTAAGTGTTTTTTCTAAACTGAATTTTTTTACAAGACCATAAACAAATGCGCCATGGAATATATCGCCAGCTCCTGTAGAGTCAAGTGCTTTTACTTTTAATGATGGTATTATTCTTAATTTACCATTTATTCTTGCCATACAACCATATGATTCTAAGGTTACTACTACATTATTTTTGAATTCTTGTTCTAATTTTGAATAAACACTTTCTAATGTTTCTACTTTGTCAAAATCTATTTTTTCTTCAGTAACTGTTTCTGCAAATTCTTTAGAACATACTAAGTAAGTACATTTTTTTGCTAAATCTATTATTTCTTTTCTAGGTCTTCCTGCATCTATAATTGATATAGCATCTTTATAAGTATCAAGTGCTTTCATTGACATTTCATACTCTTGACCATCTACTAATATATAATCAGGAGTAAAATCATAATCAACGTTAGTCATTTTCATTTTGCTTGGTCTATATGTGAATACCGTTCTGCTACCATTTTCTCTATTTGCAATTATAAAACTTGAAGTAGTTATGTGTTTAGCGCTTACTTCTAGATAATCTGTATTTACATGAACTTTTTCTAATTCATGTTTAATATTATGTCCATATAAGTCATGTCCTACTATACCAGAAAAATATGTTTCAATTCCCCATTTACCAAGCAAATATGCAGCATTACTTGCAGGTCCTCCGCCACATTCCACTCTATTTTTAACTCTATTTTTTGTGTTTTCTTTTGGAAATTCTTCTACTAAATATGTTATATCGTATGCTGCATGTCCAATACAAAGTACTTTCATATTATCACCAATTATATTATATAAAAAAATAAAGATTTTATCAATCTTTATTTTCTATACTCAAATTCATAATCTAAGATTTTTACAGTATCTCCTTCTTCAGCACCAAGTTCACTTAGTTTATCATCAATTCCCATTTTTCTTAATTTATTAGCGAATCTATTAACTGATTCATCTGTATTAAATTTTGTCATTCTGAATAATTTTTCTACTTCTTTTCCTTTAATTAACCAAGCATCTTTTTCCTTTACTATTTCAAATGGTTTTTCACGTTCAAATTTATATAAGATATGTGATTCTGTTTCATCTTCATTAGTAAGTGGTACTTTTGGAATTTGATCTAACATATCTGCAAGTTTAAAAATTACTTCTTTTAGTCCTTCATTATTAATTGCTGATATTGGAATTATTTCTTTATTTATTTCTTTTTTAAATTTTTCTAGATTTTCTAATGATGATGGCATATCCATTTTATTAGCGATTATTATTTCTGGTTTTTCGATTATACTTTTATTAAAGTTTTCTAATTCTTTTCTTATAATTTTATAATCATTTATAGGGTCTCTTCCTTCGGTTGCTCCCATATCTATTATATGAGCAATTACTCTTGTTCTTTCAATGTGTTTTAAGAATTTAATTCCAAGACCTTCACCTAATGAAGCTCCTTCGATAAGCCCTGGTAAATCGGCTACAACAAAACTTCTATTTTCATCTACTCTAACCATTCCTAAATTTGGACTTAAAGTAGTGAAATGATATGCAGCTATTTTTGGCTTGGCTGCTGATATTTTTGATATAAATGTACTTTTACCTACAGATGGAAGTCCAACAAGTCCTACATCAGCAAGTAATTTAAGTTCTAATTTTACTTTTCTTATTTCTCCTGGTTCACCATTTTCGGCAAATGAAGGAGCTGGATTTGCTTTTGTAGCAAAAGCAATATTTCCTCTTCCTCCACGTCCACCATATGCTGCAATTACTTCGTCATCTTTCTTAGTCAAATCTGCAATTACTAGATTAGTATCAACATCAGTTATTATTGTACCTTCTGGAACATATATAACTACATCTTTGGCATTTGATCCATGCATTCCTTTGCCAAGACCATTTTCACCTTTATTACCTTTTATAACTTTTTTATATCTTAAATCAAGTAATGTGTTTAATCCTTCATCTACTTTAAATATGATATCTGATCCTTTTCCACCATTTCCACCAAATGGGCCACCCATTGGTACACATTTTTCTCTTCTAAACGCCATACACCCATTTCCACCATTTCCAGCTTCAAGTGTCACTATTACTTCATCTACAAACATTTTATCACCTACTTTATAAATCCATTTTGTACTAGTTTTGTTTCATTTACAACAATAAATGCTTTTTTATCTAATTTTTTTATTATTGATGTTACATGAGATAAATTCTTTTTGTCTATTTCTATAAATAACATATATTTATCATTAATATTTAATTGGCCTCTCACATCAAGGACTGATACTCCATATCCTTCTTTTCTTATTGCGTCTACTAATTCATCATCATTTTTAGTTAAAATAACTTGTAATGTTAAATTACCTTGAATAAATTTATCTGATAGCATTCCACCTATATATGTTCCTGTAGCGTATCCGCCAGCATAAGATATAGCAATAAATAAACTATTTAAAATTCCTGTAAGTTCTGTATTTAAAGCGTCTTTTACTATTAAAAACCATATAAGTACTTCAAAAAAGCCAATTACAGCTCCAATTAAAGTTTTTCCTTTTACTACATTGATAGTTCTTATAGTTCCCATTGAAACATCTATTATTCTACAACAAAAAATTTTTATACATAAAAAAACTAGTTCCATTCATATCACCATTATTATTATAACAATATAATTATTTTTTATCAATTAAAACATAAAAAAATAAAAGTAAATACTTTTATTTTTCTTCGTATACACTTGCTTGTTTTCTATCTTTTCCGACTCTTTCGAATTTAACATATCCTGCTACTTTAGCATATAATGTGTCATCTTTTCCAATTCCTACATTATGACCTGGATAAACTTTTGTACCTCTTTGACGATATATAATTGATCCTCCTGATACATATTCTCCATCAGCAGCTTTTGCTCCTAATCTTTTAGCGATAGAGTCACGACCATTTTTAGTTGACCCTTGCCCTTTTTTATGAGCAAATAATTGAATATTTAACTTTAATAAATTCATCAAGGACACCTCCTTATATTTCTACTTTAATATATTTTTTGTAATCTTTTTCTAATTCTTTTAGCATATCTAACATGTTACCGATAAGTATATCTATTACTTCATTATGTTTATGTATTGTTATTTCTAAACTATTTTTATAACTAACTGAATCTTTATCTAATTTTAATAAAGCGTTTATTGTAGTTATTACTATAGATGATACTGCAGCACATACGATATCTTTTCCGCTTACACTATAGCCAGCGTGACCTATTATATTGATATTTGTAATTTTGTTATCTTTTTCTATAACTTTTACTTTTATCATATTATTTTTCTATAATTTTTGTAATTTCAACTTTTGTATATGGTTGACGATGACCTTGTGTTTTACGGTATTTTTTCTTAGGATTGTATTTAAACACTTTAATTTTCTTTTGTTTTCCATGTTTAATTACAGTACCCTTTACTTGAATATTTTCTAAATAAGGATTTCCTGGTACTCCATTTACCATTAAAACTTTGTCAAAAACAACTTCTTTAGATGGTTCAACATCTAATTTTTCTACATAAAGAACTGTCCCTTCTTCAACGTAGTATTGTTTTCCACCTGTTTCAATAACTGCTTTCATTTTTTCAACTCCTTTACCTAAGACTCGCCATTAAGGTGCTACGCTTTAAACCTATTCTGTGCGGTTGTAGAGTAAAGCTCTACACAATAATGAATTTTACCATATATTCTTAAATAAGTCAACGATTTAGGTACTCTTTTTCTGTTATATACCTGCCATTATCTAAAATTAAGTGCCTATAATCTCTTTTGAAATTTTTTATACTTTTTACTTGTTTAAACTTTTTAAAATTAAAACTATATATTTTTCTTTCTAATATAAATTTATTAAATATATATTTATGATTATATAACTGCTTTATGGTATTAAAAAGTAATAAACTGATAATTAATATTACAATTAAATTATTATTATAAAAGAAAATTGCTATAAAAGATATATATACACTTATTAAATGGCTTATTTTAAATGGTAGTATTTTATTTAAAAATAAATTAAGGATTTTATAGCCATCAAGAGGATATATAGGGATTAGATTAAATAACAATAATATTATGGAATACTTTTTATTTGCTATAAAGAAAAGTTGTATTATTTGAAATATAAATCCTGATATTGAAATTATAAATTCTTCAAAAATAGGTTTATTTATTTTCTCATCAAATATAGTTAAACATCCAAATGGTAATATTATTATTTTATCTATTTTCCACTTAAAAAAAAGGCCAGATAAAATATGTCCTAATTCATGAAATAATATAATATTCATAATAGATGCAAATTTATTAAATTCACCATTTATTATTATTATAAATATAAATATGTATGTAAATGGATGTATTTTAAATTTGTTCATTATAATCAAGTACTTTGCCATTCTTTTTATATACTAAATATAATTTTTTATTTACACTACCTATTAAAGAACCTTTTTCTATATAGTCATATAATTCTACATTTATATTTTCCATGTTTCCATACCATAAATCTATACCATTATATTGCTGTACAACAACTGTTTTACCATATCCCTCTTTTTCTCCTACAAAAACTACTATTCCACCTAACTGACTTGGAACTAAATAATCATCAGTGACTGATAATGATACTCCATCTTTATATGATACTTTACTTGAATATACTAATTTTTCATTAAATACCATTTCTTCTTTTATTAAATTATCAAAAGGAATTGGTTTGCCAAAATATTTTTCATATGTTTTATTTATAGTTGCAAATGTTATATTATTTTCAAATACATATTTATAAAAATTATCCTTAAAATTTTTATTACTTTTAATTAAAATTAGCGATATTAAAAATAATACTAGTAATAATAGTATTTTACTTAAATTAATTTTATTTGTTTTTTTGGTTTTTATTAAATCTTCGATTTTCATATTATCACCTAGTTTATAGTATTAAAAAAATAAGTTACTTAGAACTTATTTTTTTGTAAATTAAAGTCACTATAATTAAATAAATGATATTTATTAGTACTGATGAATATATACTTTTAAATAAGTAAATAAAGTTAAAATCTATATAATTAAATAATACTAAGATTAAATAAGTGGTAATTCTATATAAAATTATTATTGCTAATAATTTTACTATAGTGCTGCTTAATTTATGAGATAAATATATATTAAGTATTTTTATTATAACTGCTAAAAATAAAAATACTAATGAATTTAATAATATTATATCTGTATATAGTGAATCGTATAAAATACCAATTATTAGTGCAATTAGAAAATATATGTTTTCTTTTTTTTCATAATATTTATATATGTATACTAATGATGTTAAGGTAAATAGTGGTATAAGTATTGTATTATTTGTATAAACACTTACTATTCCATCTAATATAAGAGATATTAAAACAAGTATCATTAACTTTCCCTTTTTAATACTGTAACATATTCTATGTTATCATAATTAACATCTGTTTTTACATATATAATTTTAGATAATTCAAAATTATCAGTATTTGATTCACTTACTTTACCAATTAAGATACCACTTGGAAATATTTCACTCATTCCTGTTGTTGTTACAACTGAATCATTAGGAATATCAATATTATTACTAATTCCTTCTATTATATAAGCTTTTTTATCTTTATCATATCCAGTTAATAAACCGTAATAGTATTCATCTGAAACTTTTATTTTTACTGATATTTTCATATTTAAACTATCAGATGAAAGTAGTTTTACAGTACTAGTTAAAGTTGATGTTTTAATTACTTTACCAATTAGTCCTTTACTAGTTACAACTGCCATATCCGGTTTTATACCACTATGGCTTCCCTTGTCTATAGATAAAGTATCATAAAAATATCCTACATTTCTATTTATAACTGTTGCATTTAATACTTTATATCCTTCTAAATCACTTTTGATATCTAACATTTCTTTGAGTGCTTTATTTTCTTTTTTTAGTTCATCTATTCTAGCTTTATCAAACTCTATACTATCATATTCTTCTTTAAGTTTGATATATTTATTATATAAATCATCTTTTGTAGTTGTTTTATTTATATTTTTCTTTATAAATCTTACTGGTGAAGATATAACATTACTTACTACATATGTAGAGTCTTTTATAAACTTTTCAAAGAAATTTAAATTTTCTTTTTTCATATTAATACTTATTATTCCAAGTACAATGGCAATAATTAAAAGTATTATAACTATTATGTATTTTGTATCTAATTTTCTCATAAGTCACCTATTTTTATTATAATACATTTTTAATTAAATATCATTATTTTCTTTAAAACTATAATAGTTATTAGTGCCAATTATTATATGATCTATTAAATATACACCAAGTATTTCACCAACGCTTTTTATATTTTTGGTAATATTAAAATCATCATTACTAGGTAATGTATTCCCTGTTGGATGATTATGTATGCATATTATATAATTAGCACTTAATAAATACGCTTCCTTAAATATTTCTCTAGGGTGAACTAAACTATAGTCAACGGTTCCTTTAAATAACATTTTATTATCTATTATTTTTAATTTTTTATTTAAATATATAACATAAAAATATTCTTGTTTCTCATTTTTTAATATATTTTTATAGTAATTATAAATAGTATTTGCGTTATTAAATGTTGTATTATTTATTGTTTTTATATTATTATTTAATCTACTACCTAATTCTATAGATGCTAATATTGTAGAAGCTTTATTTATTCCTATTCCTTTTATAGTTGTTAAATTATTTATTCTTAAATTTGATACATCTTTTATATCTTTTATTTTTGATAAGATAGTACCAGCTAGTTCCTTTGAAGAACTATTTTTAGTACCAGTTTTTATTATTATTGCTAGTAATTCTTCATTAGTAAGTGCTTTAGCTCCATTACTTATCATTCTTTCTATAGGCCTATCATCTACTGGTAAATCTTTAATTTTCACTCCCATTTAATACCAACTCCTCATATGATGTTAATACTTGATTACAAATTGCATTTACAATTGAATTATCAGTAGTTTCTCTTAAGAGCATATCATATTGTTCTAATGTTTCTAAAAATGATTTAGAAGATACTACTATTTCTTCTCTATAATTATCATACCCTAATTCTTTCATATTTCCTGCAATCTTTTCATAATTATCCAAATCTTTAGTTATACCATAGTAAACATAGTATTTATCATCTACTACTCTATAAATATAATAGCTCATTTTAATAGTATGTTCTTTTACGGAATCTAAAGATGAATATATTCCTTGACGTGCAAAATATAAAGTTTCACCTTTTTCAAATACTGTTTTTAAACTCTTTTTATCACTATATTGATTAAAAAATACTTTAGATAATAAAATACCTGTTATTAGTGCAAGAACTATTGTTAATAAATATTTTTTCATATTATCACCTACTATATTATAGTCTTTATAGATAGTAAAAAATGTCAAAAAAAGTATAATTTGACAGTTTTATTTTTTGGTGTTAATATACTTGTACTTGAGAGGAGATTTATGAAATTAAAAGTTAATAATGTTAAAAAATTTGCAGCTATGGGATTGGTTTTACTAGAAGTTGGTACATTTACAGGGTGTAAAACTACATTAAACGAAGTGATAACTTATGACGAACCTGATAAAGTTTATGAAACTGTTGCTAATGTAAGTGAAAGAAATATCTATGAAGACTTAGAATTTTTAAATGCTAGTGAAATGGAAACTTCTAGTGAAACTATTAGTAGCATAAGTGAGGAAAGAAAATTAGAGAGTGCAGAATCACTACTAGAAGGATATGAAAAGAATCCTATTTCTTCTACTAATTTAAATGAAGAAATAAGTAAATATTATCAAGATCACATTGATGAGTTAAATGATGTACTAAATCCTGATTATCATGAAATACATGTTAAATATGGAGCATTAGTATATCAAAGACTACTAAATAGTGGTATAAAAAAAGAAGTTATTTTAGGGGAACTTGCTAATGTAATATTAGAACAACAAATCCCAAGATGCGTAAGTGAAGAAGAATGGGATGCTAATTTTGGTAATATTGTATCTGTACTTGGAGAAACTGAATCTATGTATGAAGCATATTTCTGTTTATCATATTTAGTTCATGATGAATTATGTGATTTAGAACATACTAAAAATCTTTATGGTGCAGTTACTTGTGATGAATTATCTAAAGCATTTGAAAAAAAATATACATTAAATTAAAAAGACACGTATGTGTCTTTTTTTTAGAATCCGCTTCTTTTAAATAGTTTTTCAAGTTCACTATTAGAATAAAATATAAGTGTTGGTCTACCATGTGGACAGTTAAATGGATTTTTACATTTTCTTAAGTCATTTATAAGATTTTCCATTTCTTCTAATGTAATATTTTGATTTGCTTTTATACTTAATTTACAACTTAGCATAGTAGCCATTGCTTCATTAAATTTTTCAATAGTAAAATCTTTTTCAAAATGAACAATTAAATCTATTATTTTCTTAATAGCTTCTTCTTCATATCCTTTAAGTAACCACGTAGGATGTTCTTTTATTATATAACTATTTATACCAAATTCTTCTACTTTAAATCCTAGGCTATTCATAAATGCTATATTTTCTTTAAAAATAACATTATCACTACCAGTTAATTCTACAGTAACCGGTATTAACATAGCTGTTTTTTCTTTTATTGGATTACCAAATTTTTCCTTATAATATTCATAATTTACTCTTTCTTTAGCTGCATGTTGATCTATTAGATACATACCAAGTTCATTTTGACATACTATATATGTACCATGAACAAGTCCTACTGGATATAATTCTGGTAATCTATCAGTTTCTTTTTCTTCTAAATCTAATGTTACTTCTTCTAAATCTTCATTTATTTCTAAAGGAATTTCTTCAAATAATTCATTTTCATAACTAGGCTTAGCTTCACCTATTCTACTAAGTTCTAATTTTTGTTCCTCATAAATAGGTGTTTTTACTTCTACTTTCGGTATAAGTATTTTTTTATTTAATTTACTCTTAATAACATTTTCAATTAAAACTTTCAATTCTTCTAATTTACTAAATTTAATATCCATCTTTGTAGGGTGAATATTAACATCTATTAAACTTGGATCTACTTCTATATTTATAACGACTATAGGATATCTATTATCTGGTTTATATCCATGATAAGCATCATTTATAACTTTATTTATTTCATTATTTCTAACTACTCTACCATTTACTAAAGTAATCATATTATTTCTACTAGATCGATGAAGTTCTGGTTTAGATATGTAACCTGTCACATCATAATCATCATCACTAGTTTTTATTTCTATCATACCTTTTGCCACTTCAAGACCATATATATCTCTAATTGTTTTAAGTAAATCTCCTCTACCATCTGTAGATATTACTATATTATCATTATTTGTTAATGTAAATTTAATATTTGGAAATGATAAAGCTATTTTATTTACATAATCAGTTATATTAGCTAGTTCAGCATATAAACTCTTTAAGTGTTTTAACCTTGCTGGAGTATTATAAAATAAATTTGATACTGCCATTATAGTACCTTTTCTAGAATCTCCATTTTGAACACTTATAGTTTTACCACCACTAATATGAACTATAGTTCCAATATCGCCTGTTGATGTTTTAAGAACTACATCACTTACAGAAGCAATACTTGGTAATGCTTCACCTCTAAAACCTAACGTATCAATTCTATATAAATCTTCTTCTGTTTTAAGTTTACTAGTTGCGTGACGTAAAAAACATATAGTAGCATCACTCTTATCCATACCCTTACCATTATCGGTTACTCTAATAAGTTTAGTACCTGCATCTATTAAATCAATTTTAATTTCATCACTACCAGCATCTATACTATTTTCAACTAATTCTTTTACAACAGATGCACATTTTTCAACTACTTCTCCTGCTGCAATTTTATTTGCTAGTAAGTCATCTAATACTCTTATATTTGCCATATTACCTCTCTTTTAGAAACTCATATAGTTCTAATGCTACTTTGTGTGGAACTACTTCTTCTAATTCTTCTATACTTTTATTTTTCATTTCTGTTATATTTTTAAATTTCTTTAATAATTCTATTTTTCTTTTCTTACCTATACCATCAATATTATCAAGTAAACTAGATAAAGAACCTTTATTTCTTAATTGTCTATGATAATTTATTGTAAAATTATGTACTTCATCTTGCATTCTTTCTAAGTAATGAAATAAATCACTATTTTTATCTATTTCATATTCCTTATCTTTAGTTATAAGTGCTTTAGTATTATGTTTATCATCTTTTTTAAGCCCAACTACTTTTATATCTAAGCCTAATTTATCTAATACTTCTAAAGCTATATTTAATTGTCCTAATGCACCATCTACTATTATTAAATCTGGTCTTACTAAATTATCTGATAATACTCTAAAATATCTACGATATAATACTTCTCTCATTGTACCATAATCATCATTCTTATCCACATGTATTTTATATTTACGGTAATCATTTTTAGATTCCTTACCATTTACATATACAACCATTCCAGATACATTATAATTACCAAATAAATTAGAATTATCAAATAATTCAATTCTATCCAATTTAGGAATACCAAGTAATTTTCTTAATGATTCATTAGCATTTATTGTTCTTCTTTCATCTTTTTTAATCAATTCAAAATTTTCTTCTAAACTTGTTTTAGCATTTTCATTAGCCATTAAAACAATTCTATGTTTAACACCTCTTATAGGAGTGCTTATATTTACTTTAAAATAATCACTAAGTAATTCAGTATCTACGATATTTGGAACTAATATTTCTTTTGGAATAATTACACCTTTATCATAGAAAGTTGCGATATAACGAGTTAATTCATCATTTTCAGTATCAATCATAGGAATTATTTTAGAGTGTCTGCCAACTATTTTACCATTTCTAATAAAAAATACTTGAATACTTAAATATCCTTTAGATACATAATATCCAAAAACATCCTTAGAAATATTATCATTAATTTCAACTTTTTGTTTTGTAAGTGTAATATTTATATAGTCTAATAAATCTTTTAATTCCTTAGCTTTTTCATAATTCATCTTTTCAGATTCTATAGTCATTTCTTCTTTTATTTTTTTTACTATATAAGTATCATCACCATTTAAAAATTTAGTTATTTCACTTACCATTTCATTTAATTCTAATGGATCAACCTTTTTTTCACAATATCCTAAACATTCACCAATATGATAATATAAACATACCTTTTTACCCATATTTTTACATTTTCTAAGAGGGTATATTCTATTTAACATATTAACAGTTGTTCTTGCTGCAGTTGCATTAGGATATGGTCCATATAACCTATCTTTTTTCTTTTTTAAATTTAAATTTCTTACAATAAGAAGTCTAGGTACTTTATCATTAGTAAGTTCTATATATGGATAACTTTTATCATCTCTAAGTAAAATATTGTATTTTGGATCATACTTCTTTATTAAATTAATTTCTAGAATTAATGATTCTGTTTCACTATTTACAGTTATATATTCAAAATCAACTATTTCACTAACTAATTTTGCTGTTTTACCGGTATGTTCTCTATTAAAATAAGAATTTACTCTTCTTTTTAAATTTTTAGCTTTACCTACGTAAATAATAACATTATCTTTATTCTTCATAAGATAACAGCCTGGAACTTCTGGCAAAAGAGAAAGTTTTTCTTTAAGCATAAAATCACCTATATTACATTATTATAACCAATATTTCTTTTTAACATATCTATCATAGATAAATGAGTATTAATTCCTACAGTACACATAGAATAATCTTTTAATACTTTTACATTATATCCTTCTTCAAACATATCAAGAGCGGTTTTAAGTACACAACAATCAGTACTAATTCCACATAAGTATATTATATCTATATTATTATTTCTAATATAATCTCTTACTTCATCATTTAATGATGTATAAATACTCTTATCTACTACTTTATAATTTCTAGTGGAAATAGGTATTTCTATAGATTTTTTATCCTTACAACCATCCCACTCTAATATATTATCCCATCTAGAATCATTTATGAATCTAGTAAATAATACATCATCATATTTTTTACTATCTATCAACTTATCTATTTTTTTAATTAAATATCTTGTATTATCATTTATAAATTCATTTTGTAAATCAATTACTAACAATAATGATTTCATATTACCACCATTTAAATTATAGCATAAAATGTGATATAATTTAAGTGGTGACTTATGATAATAGAAAATAATGTTATAAATACTATTGAAATAAAAAAATCTAAATTTATTACTTATCTAATTAAATTAGATAATGTAGAAGAAGTAGAAATAAAATTAAATGAAATTAAAAAAGAATATAAAGATGCTACTCATTATTGCTATGCATATATAATTCAGAATAAAGAAAAAGCTAGTGATAATGGTGAACCTAGTGGTACTGCTGGAGTACCTATTTTAAATGTACTTAAAAAAAATAATTTATCTAATATATTATGTGTAGTAATTAGATATTTTGGTGGTATTAAATTAGGTGCTGGAGGACTTGTTAGAGCTTACTCTAATTCTTGTAGTGAAGCTATAAAATGTACCAACATAATTAAATATGTTCCTATATTAAAAATAAAAATAGTATTTAAATATGAAAATTTAAATACTATAAATAATTTACTTATAGATACTAACATAACTTATAAAGAATTTGATACATCTATAACATATGAAGTTATATTAAGTAAAGATAAATATGATAATATTATAAATGAATTAAATAATTATGCTATAGTTACTAATCTGTAATTATATAATCTAATTTAATGTCATGACTATCTAAAGATAATTCATCAACCATGCATTCTTTATAAATAATACCTAATTTACATCCATCATATTTAGTGAAGAATCTATCATAATATCCACCACCATAACCTATTCTATTACCTTTATTATCAAGTAATATAGATGGTGTTATACAGATACTATTTTTATAACTCCTAACTAATCTTTTATTATTTGGTTCTAATATATTATATTTATTTAAACTAAGTTCATCTAAACTATCTATATAATAAAATAACATTTCATTATTATTACACTTTGGTACTGCTACTTTTATATTATTATGTAAGCAGTATTTTATTATATTTATAGTATCTACTTCATTTTCTTTAGATACATAAATAAGTACTTTATCATATTTATGAATACCTCTTATTACTTTATTATATATAATCATATCAGAGAGTGGATTTTTATATTCCATTCTCTTTTTTAAATATTTACGTCTTAATTCACTTTTCATAAAGAAAAAAGATGCCGATGCACCTATTTTCCTTCCATTTGTTTTGCAACTTCTTCAGCAAAGTTTTCTTCTCTTTTTTGCATTCCTTCGCCTACTTCATAACGAATCATATCAGTAATAGTTCCACCATTATTTTTAACAAATGTTGAAACTTTAATATCACCATCTTTAACGAAAGCTTGTTCTTCTAAACAAATTTCTTCATAGAATTTACGTAATCTACCTTCAACCATCTTTTCAGCGATTTCAACAGGTTTACCTTCATTGATAGCTTGTTCTTTTAATACATTTCTTTCTTTTTCTACTTCTTCAGCTGGAACATCTTCTTTTCTTACATATTTAGGTCTCATAGCTGCAGCATGCATAGCTACATCACGAGCAACTTCTTCTCCAGCATTATCAATAATAGTTAAAACAGCAATCTTTCCACCCATATGGATGTAAGAACCAAATGATTCACTATCTTTTTTAGTTACTTTATTAAATCTTCTAAAACTTAGTTTTTCACCAATTTTACTTGTTTTTGCAATAATTAAATCATTAATAGTTCCTTCACTAGTTTCTAATGCTAATACATCTTCATTAGTTTTAGGATCATTTTTAATAATTGTATTTAAAATAGTATCTACTAATTCTTTAAATTCTGCATTTTTAGCAACAAAGTCAGTTTCTGAATTTACTTCAACGATAACAGCATCATTACCATCTACTAAGATTGCAGCCATACCTTCAGCAGCAATTCTATCAGCTTTCTTTCCTGCCTTTGCAATTCCTTTTTCTCTTAAATAATCTATAGCTTCTTCTAGATTACCTTTAGTTTCTTCTAAAGCTTTTTTACAATCTAGCATACCAGCTCCAGTTTTTTCTCTTAATTCTTTTACTAAACTAGCACTTATCATATTAAAATTCCTTTCTAGATTATAATTTTATTTTAAAGCTTCAAGTAATTCAGCTTTCTTCATAGTTGAATAACCTTTAACTTCTTTTTCTTTTGCAAGTTCTCTAAGTTCTGCAACTGTTTTAGTTGATAAATCAACTACGGCTTTTTTTTCAGTTACTTTTTTTTCAACTTTTTCAACTTTATTAGTTTTTTCAGCTTTTACTTCTTCAGTTTTTTCTTCTTTTTTAAATTCTTTCTTTTCTTTCTTGAAGTCTTTTTTAAAACCATCTTTCTTAAATTCTTTTCTTGGTTTTCTTTCTACATCTTTATCAGTATTTCTATTTACAGTTTCTAAAGCTTTTTGCATAATTTCAGATGCATTTTCTTTATCTTTTTCACTAACATAGTCAACCATTTCACCACCATTAGCTTCAACGATAGCGTTAGCCATTACACCTAAAATAAGTTTAACAGCTCTAATAGCATCATCATTACCTGGGATTACATAATCAACCATATCAGGATCACAATTAGTATCAACAATACCAAATACTGGTATTCCTAAAATTCTAGCTTCTCTAATTGCAATTTCTTCTTTAGATGGGTCTACGATAAACATAGCATCTGGTAATTTATACATTTCTCTAATACCACATAATAAAGTATTTAGCTTATTGTATTCTTTTTTAATACCGCTAACTTCTTTTTTAGGTAATACTTCGAATAAACCTTCTTTTTCCATGTTTTCGATTTCTTCTAATCTTTTAACTCTTCTTCTAATAGTTTTGAAGTTAGTTAAAGTTCCACCTAACCATCTTTCAGTTACATAATAAGAATTTGATCTTATTGCTTCTTCTTTAGTAGCATCTTGAGCTTGTTTCTTTGTACCAACAAATAAAACTTTTCCTCCATTTTTAGCTATGTTATTTAACACAACATATGCTTCTTCAATTGCTTTAGCTGTTTTTTGTAAATCAATAATATAAATATCATCTCTTGATGTAAAAATGTATTCTTTCATTTTAGGATTCCATCTCTTTGTTTGATGTCCAAAATGAACTCCTGCTTCAAGTAAATAATTCATTGAAACAACTGCCATAAACATTCCTCCTTTTGTTTTTTTCCTCCGATCACATCCACTTTTTACACCACCTATTGGCACTAGGCGTAAAAATCCGTGTCGTGTGTATTAAAAAAGCCATTAACATTATAACATTAATTTATGATTTTACAAACATTTTTATAATAAAATAAGGAAAAAAGTGTTATTTTTCCTTATTAAACTATTGTTGGTACTAAAAAATAAATTAAGAATAATATTGTTATACATGTTGTTACTATTGATAATGGAAATTTCTTTTTATTACCTTTTACTAAATCTATAAAATATATAAATAAATTTATAAAGAAATAAGTTATTACCCCTATACCGATTCCATCAGTTATAGAATATGCTAAAGGCATTACTATAATTGTTAAGAATGCAGGAACTGATTCTATAACATTATCAAAATCTATTGTTTTGATATTTTTAATCATAAGCACACCAACATATATAAGAGCTGATGAAGCAGCTTCTATTGGTATAAATGCAAATAATGGTAAAAAGAATATTGAAAGTAAAAATAGTATTGCAATTGTAAGACCTGTAAGACCTGTTTTACCGCCTTCGGCTATTCCAGCACCTGATTCTACAAATGTACTTACAGTAGAAGTTCCTACTATAGCACTCATAACAGTAGTAGCTGAATCAGCATACATAATTTTATTATAATCTTCTGGTTTACCATTTTCATCATTTAATCCAGCATTTGTAGCACATCCTACAATAGTACCAATAGTATCAAATAAATCTAGCATTATAAAAGTCATTACTAATATTATAAAGGTAAATAATGAACCATCTGGCAAATTAAATCCCTCTTTAAATACTGATAAGAAGACACCATCATTACTAAAGTATGAACTTATATTTTCCCAAAATTTCCAACTTATTTTATCAACTTTACCAAGTAATATATCTAAATTTGCTACTTTAGTTGGTATTGCAAGTAAAGTAGATGATAATATACCTATTATTACAGATCCTTTTACTTTATAATGTGTTAAAACAGCTATTACAACTAAACCAAATAAAGTTACTATAGCTCCCCAAGCAGGACCACCAAGCATAAAGTTTTCACTAGAACCAAAATCTAATAATTGTAATAAAGTATATTTATTAGATATTATTATGCCACTATTTTTAAGACCTATAAAAGTAATAAATAAACCTATTCCTACAGGAACAGCATTTATTATACATTTAGGCATACCATCAAACAAAGCTTCTCTAAGTGATACTTTACACCCTTTTTTACCTACTGGTATAACTGATAATAAGAAAAATACTATACCACTACAAAGTATGATTAACATACCATTACCATAAGAAAAACTAAAACCTAAACTACCACCTATTACTGTACCTATCATAGCATTAACACCCATGGTACTAGATGCTCCAAATGGTTTATTAGCTATTAAAGCCATTAAAAGAGTACCTATAAATGAACCTATTGCTGTTGCTACAAAAACAGATGACCATCTAGGATCTATATTACCATCTATAAGTAAATTATTAGGATTTACTACTAATATATATGCCATAGCTAAGAATGTAGCAATACCAGCATATATTTCCACTTTAACACTCGTATTATGTTCTTTTAACTTAAAAAAATTTACTATCTTTTTCATAACTCACCTACTTTTTAAGTATAACATAAAAAAGTGTATATTTACACTTTTTTTATAATAATTTGTCTTGATAATTTATTTTTAAATGTTTATATGTTTTTTCTGTTACAATTCTTCCTCTACTTGTTCTTTTTAAGAAACCATTTTGTAATAAATAAGGCTCATATACATCTTCTATAGTAGTTTGTTCTTCACCTATACTAGATGCTATAGCATCTATTCCAACAGGTCCACCATCAAATTTTTCTATTATAGCTCTTAAGAAATTATAGTCAGTCTCATCAAGTCCTTCAGAGTCTACTTTTAATTTATCTAAAGCCATTTTAGTTATATCTAAATCTATTACACCACTACCCATTACTAAGGCAAAATCTCTAACTCTTTTAAATAATCTATTAGCAATTCTAGGAGTACCTCTGCTTCTTCTAGCAAGTTCATATGCAGCATCAGGAAGTATTTCAGTATCAAGTACTTTACCTGTTCTAATTACAATATCTTTAAGTTCATCAACTGTATAGAAATTTAATTTAGAAACTATACCAAATCTATCTCTAAGAGGTCCAGTTAAATCTCCTGTACGTGTAGTTGCTCCAACTAAAGTAAAATGTGGAAGTTCTATTCTTAAACTTCTACTAGAAGAATCACTACCAACAATTAAATCTAATGTAAAATCTTCCATTGCTGAATAAAGCATTTCCTCTATAAACTTAGGTATTCTATGTATTTCGTCTATAAATAATACATCATTTGGTTCAATAGATGATAATAATGCTGCTAAGTCACCAGCTTTTTCAATAGCTGGTCCTGATGATGTTTTTATATTACTACCAAGTTCATTTGCAATTATATATGCAAGAGTAGTTTTACCAAGCCCTGGAGGGCCATATAATAATACATGATCTAATGATTCTCCTCTTAATTTAGCTGCTTTAATAAATACATCTAAATTTTCTTTTACTTCTTTTTGTCCTACATACTCTGATAAGCTAAGTGGTCTAATACTTTTTTCAAAGTTATCACTTTCTAATTCATTATTTGTAATAATTCTATCCATAAATCACCTACTTAAGTAATAATTTTAAAGCATTCTTAACTTGTTCTTCTATAGATATTTTATTATCTATATTAGGTAATATCTTATTTATATCAGTACTCTTATATCCAAGACCCTTTAATACTTCTATTAGTTCAGTATAATCAAGTTTATTAAATACTTCTTTTTGTGAAATAAGTTTACCTTTTAAATCTAAAATAATTTGACGTGCTACTTTATCACCTATTTTAGGGAACTTCTTTAAATAAAGAATATTTTCTCTTTCAATAGCATCAATAATACCATTTATTGATCCAGTAGCTAACATAGGCATAGCCATACGAGGACCAAGTCCTTTTACTTCAATTAATTTTAAAAATAAATCTTTTTCTTCTTTTTCTTTAAATCCATATAAACTTAATTCATCTTCTTTTACAACTTGATATATATATATTTTATATTCTTCTTCAAGATTAAATGAATATGGATTAGCTGTATAAATTAAATAACCTATACCATTATTTTCAAGTACAATATAACTACTTTCTACATTTGTTACTACACCTTTGATATATTCATACATATTATCACCATACTAATTATATCAAACAAATGTTTATTTGTCTATAATATAAAAAATACATCTAATGATGTATTTTATTTATTTATAGTGATGACATATTTAGCTACCGCACCCATTTCTGCTCCATCAAAATATGGAACTACTATTATATTTAAATTGCCATTATTATCTACAAAATATAATATAGTATCTTTATTTATAGACTCTTCTAATAATTTATTTGCTATATCATAGCAATTCTTATTTTCGCCAGATAGACCACAGCTATTACTTAAATCGATATCAGCATCTTTATATAATTCATCCATCTTATTATTTATCATCTTTTTTTCTTGATCTAATAATGTATCTTCATTATAGTTAAGTTTTTTAGCCATCTCTTTATATGTAACTTCATTACCATTAGTTAAATCAAAATTATATGTTGCATAATTTAAATTTAATGGGCCTGATACTTGTGCTCCACTTATTATTATTACTGATAATATATCATTATAATTATAAGTATAATAAGTAAGAATAGTACTACATTTAAATTCTTCATTGCTTGCACAATCATCAAATTCTTTTGCACTATTAACATATATTTCTTTTATTTCATCATTTACTTTTTGTGCGTAATCTGATTTTATATTTATGTATGGTGCTTTTAAATCACTTAATTTTTGTGTTCCTAAATTATATTTAATAATAAAACCATAATTATCATTAGACACTAATTCATCAGCATTATCTCTTTTAAATTCTCTATATTTATTTTGATATACATTAGTGTAATTAGCATCGTAAACATAATCTAAATTTTCATCTAATTTGATACTTACTTTTTCTTTTTTATTATCATTATTAGTATTATTATCTTCTTTTATAAATTTATCATAAACAATATACCCTGATAATAATAATACAATAATTAAAAGTATAACAACTAAAACCTTATTATTCTTCATAAATCCTCCTAATGATTGAACATAGCTTTTATTAAATAAGCTTCAAATATTATATATATAATTACATACACCCAAGTAAGTATATCAAATACTACACCATTTGTATATTTATCACATAAAGCTAATAAATTACTTGGAAAATATGTAGTTAAGAAATGATAAATTTCTCCACTACCTAATTTAGGTTTAAACCAATCTACAATTCTTAAAAATATATCAATTACCCCAATTGAAAAGATAATGTTATTTAATCCTTTCAAAAAGAATACAACTGCCCCCAAAATTGCCATAAAAATTATTAAATCCATACTACTCTCCTTCTATTTTATTATAAGCGCAATATTGACCAAATAAGTCTACAGCACTTATCTCATTACCTCTTTTATATACGTTTAATTCACTACCATCTTCCATTTGGTATTTATATCTTGTAAAGTTTTTATCTTCACTTTTACTAATAAAAGTACTCTCTTTTAATATTTCATATATTTTATTAGGTTTAATTCTTGTTATATATTCTTCTACATCTACTCTAGAAGAATCTACTATTTCATACCAACCATTATCATAATATAATGTTTTTTCTATACCATTTTCATTTATATACATTTCTTCTTTATTATTAGATATTTTACCAGTATAAGTTACATCATTATAATAACATTCATATAAGTAATTATTCATAGTTTCTAAACCGCTTAATTCATCTATTATATTTTTATTATTTTCTTCATTTTTATTTTCTAAATATCTTATAAAAAGTATAATACATGTCATAAATATTAACCAACAAAGAAGTTGTATTAATGTCTTTTTATTTGTTATTAACCAATTTTTAAATTTGTTCATTTAAGCACCCCATTTAAGAAATCTTGTTTATCTTGAATACCATTTATAAATGTAGGTGCATCTACTCTTTGTTTTCCCTCTACTTGAAGTGATGTAATAACTATTTCACCATTAGATACTTTTACACCAATTCCATCGGCATAGATATTAGTAAATTCACCATTAAATAATTCTGGATAATAATTATCTGTTATATAACAATCATATATTTTCCATATTTTATCCTTATACATACAGTATGCACCAGGCTTATCAGCTAATGCTCTTACTTTATTTCTGATTTGTCTTTTTGTATCATTAAAGTCAATTCTTTCATCTTCTCTTTTAATTACAAATGCATAAGTTGCTTCTTCATCATTTTGTTTAGTTCTTGTAATATTTCCACTTAAGATATTAGGGAATACTTCAAGTAACATTTCTGCTCCTAAATGTGATAATTTATCTCTTAAAGTTGTATTAGTATCCGTATCTAATATTGGTATACTTCTAGATGTAATCATATCTCCAGTATCCATTCCTTCATTCATATACATAATAGTAATACCTGTTTCTTTATCACCATTCATAATAGCTCTTTCAATTGGAGCTCCACCTCTATATTTAGGAAGTAATGATGCATGAATATTTATACAACCATACTTAGGATAGTTAAGTATTTCTTTAGGTATTATTTGACCATATGCACAAGTAATAATTAGGTCTGGCTCTAATGCTAAAATTTCATCAACATGATTTCTAATTTTATCAGGTTGTAAAACTAATATTTCATTATCCATACATAATTTTTTTACTGGTGAATATATAACATTGCCATGTCTATCACGATTATAATCTGGTTGACTTACTACAGCTCTAACCTTATATCTTTTAATAAATTCTTCTAGTACAACCTTACTAAATTCAGGTGTTCCCATAAAAATTATTTTAGTTTCTTTATTAATCACTATTTTATCTAAATCCATATCATCACCATCTTAATTTTAACATAATTTTTTATAACTTTAAAGGATTAATATCAATTTCCACACTTATTTTATTACTAATATAATGTTTGTTTACATAGTTTAATTGATTTATTATTTCTTTAGTATTTTTATATTTTAATATAATATTCATATTAAATTTTTTATTAATTTTATACATATTAGAAAATGTTGGTCCAAGTATAATAGTATCTTTTAATTCTCTTTTTAAATAAGTACTTATTTTTTTACTTTCAGTTAATAACAATTCATAGTCTTCACTAATTATTTTTATTAGAGTTAAATTATAAAAAGGTGGATACTTTAATTCTTCTCTTATTTTCATTTCTTTATTATAGAAAGTTATATAATCATGATTACTAGCACAAGTAATACTATAATGATCCATATTAAATCCTTGTATAACTACTTTACCTTTTTTTAGACTTCTTCCAGCTCTACCAGCTACTTGATTTAATAATTCAAATGTTCTTTCACTACTTCTAAAATCAGGTATATTTAAACTAGCATCTCCATTTATAACACCAACTAAAGTTACATTTGGGAAATCAAGTCCTTTAGCTATCATTTGTGTACCAAGAAGAATATCATAATTATGATTTTTAAAATCAGTTACAATACGTTCTACAGAATCTTTTCTACTAGTAGTATCTATATCCATTCTTACTATTCTAGCTTTATATTTGGAATTTAGAATACTTTCTAATTTTTCTGTACCCATACCAAATTCATTTATATCTTTACTCTTACATTTTGGACAAGTATCTAATTTATATGTTTCAAAATTACAATAATGACATTTAAGTTTATTACTTTTCTTGTGATATGTAAGTGGTATATCACAATTTGGACATTTAAATGTATATCCACATTCATGACAAGTAATAATAGTTGCATACCCTCTTCTATTTAAAAGTATAATTATTTGTTCATCATTATCTAGGGCTTTAATTATTTCTTTATCTAATTCTTCACTTATTACTTTATTACCTTTTTTTATTTCATCTTTCATATCAACAAGACTAACAGTTGGCAAACTCTTATTTATTCTTTCTTTTAATGTAATAAGTGTATAAATACCTTTTTTAGCTCTTGTATAGCTTTCAATTAAAGGCGTTGCACTACCAAGAAGTAAAGGTATATTATAATTTTTACATCTATATAAAGCTACATCAATAGCATTATATCTAGGATTATTTTCTTGTTTATAAGTACTAGTGTGTTCCTCATCTATAATAATAAGTCCTAAATTAGTAAATGGTGCAAAAATAGCACTTCTAGCTCCTACTACAATTTTAACTTCATTATTCTTTATTTTTCTATATTCATCATATCTTTCACCATCACTTAATTTGCTATGCAGTACAGCTACTAAATCTCCAAATCTCTTTTTAAATAATTCAATTAATTGGGGAGTTAAACTAATTTCTGGCACTAATACAATTACTTCTTTACCACTCATTATTACTTTATCAATAATGTGCATATAAACTTCTGTTTTACCACTACCAGTTACACCATATAATAAAAATGGTTTAAAAGTATTTAAACTATCTATAACAGTATTAACAGCACAAGATTGTTCTTCATTTAAAACTATTTTACAGTTTTCTTTTTTTATATCTTTATGAAATCTATATACTTCTTTAGTATATTCTTCTACTATATTATTTTTTATTAGAGTATTTAAACTGCTAGAAGCTATATCACGTTTTAGTACATCACCAATTCTAAGCAGGGATAATATTTTATTTTGATTATCATTTTTACCAATATAATCTTTATCTATAAGTTTAATATATTTATCATACTTTTTATTTAAATTATAATTGTTTTTAGCTTTTAAAGCTTTTGGTAACATTGTTTGATATGCACTACATAATGTAGACATTGTTTTTTTACTTATATACTCACCTAATTTAAGTAATTCCATATTAAGTACTGGTTCACTATCTTTAAGTTCTATAATATCTTTAAGAGGCATATCATTATCTTTTTCATGTAACTTAATTACAAATCCCTCTAATTTTCTATTATTAAAAGGCACAAGAACTCTTATACCAACTTTTATATCATTTAAAAAGATATTTGGTATATTATAAGTAAAAGTTTGATCTAATTTTTTATTTGTAATTTCTACTAGTACATCTGCTACCATATTACCACCATATTTATTATATCAAACACATGTTTTTATAACAACAAAAAAAGGAAACTATTTGTTTCCTTTTAAAACATCAATTGCTTTTCTCATTTCAAGATCATATTTAATCATTTCAAGTCCACCAAATTGAGTTAAAAAGTCTTCTTTTTCCATTCCATATTTACTTGCAATTTCGCTAGCTTCTTTGTCTGCTTCTTCATCAGTTGCAGTTAATTTTTCTAATTTGATGATTTCTTCTAACATTAATCTATATTTAATTCTTTTTACTGCTTCATCTTTCATTTGTTCTTTTAACATATCTTCATTTGAATTAGTAAATTGATAGAATTGTTCTAATGTTATTCCTTGCATTTTTAAATTATCTTCATATTGATGAATCATTCTATGAATTTCATCACCAATCATTTCTTCTGGTAATTCAATTTTAGTTTGTTCTGATAATTTTTCAAGTAATTTATCAACATATTCACCTTCAGCTTGTTGTTCTTTTCTAGCAGCTAAAGTTTCTTTTAATGCTGATTCTAATGAAGCTCTATCATTAACACCTTCCATATTTAAATCTTTAAAGAATTCTTCATTTAATGATGGAATAATTGTATCTTTTACTTCATTTACTTTTACTTTAAATGTAGCTTTTGCACCTTTTAATTCTTCACTATGATAATCTTCTGGGAAAGTTACTTTAACATCTTTTTCTTCTCCCTTACTCATACCAATTATTTGATCTTCGAATCCTGGAATAAATGTATTACTACCGATTTTTAATGAATAGTTTTCACCTTTTCCACCTTCAAATGCTACACCATCTTTGAAACCTTCAAAATCGATTACAGCAGTATCACCTTTTTCTACTTTACCATCTTTAACTTGAACTTCTGCATATCTATTTTTCATTTCATCGATTGCACTATTTACTTCTTCATTAGTTACTTCTACTTTATCTTTTTTAACTTTTAAATTTTTATAATCTCCTAATTTAAATTCAGGTTTTAAAATTAATTTAAAAGTTAATTCAAGTGCATCTTTACTTACATTTTTTAATTCAACACTTGGTTGAGTAACTATTTCTAAATCTTTATTTTCTTCTAATACTTTTACATATGCACTTTGTAAAGCTTTATCAGCTGCATCCATAAATAATGATTCTTCACCATATTTTTTTATAAATACTTCTTTAGGAGCATGTCCTGGTCTAAATCCATCTATTTTTGCTTTTTTATTAGCTTCCTTAAATGCTTTATCTAATGCATCTTGCCATTCTTTGCCTTCTATTTTTACTTCAATTGTTTTAATATTTTCCATAATAACTCCTCTCAAACAACATATATTATATCATATTATTTTTTAAAAACAAATATTTTACTAAATACATAGTTTAGAACTAGTATTATAAATTGTGATAAAATTGTCCAAATAAGCACCCACGTATCACTATTCATTCTTAAAAGTGTTACAAAGAACCACATAATTACCATTTCAAGTAGTAATGTAAGAGTTCTTGCTCCAAAGAAACTAGTAATTTCTTTTAATATATTTTTATTATTACTTTTAAATACAAATATTCTATTTGTTATATATGCAAATGATACTGCACATATCCATGATATTATAACAGCTATTTGTAATTCTAATGCACTAGCAGCATCTAATACTGTAAAAAGTAATATCCATTTACTAGCTAAACTAACTAAAGTAGTAAGGCCACCTACTATTATATAGTTAATGATTTCTTCATATTTTTTATATAAACTAATTATTTTCTTCATCTATATTACTTTCCTTTGTTATATATAATGGTCTATTTTTTGATTCAATATATGTCTTACCTAAATATTGTCCTAATATACCTATACAGAATAATTGTACTCCAGATGTTAAAAAGATAATACAAACAGTAGATGCCCAACCTGGTGTAAGTACTCCAACTATAATTGTTTTAATAACAACATATATTACTAATATAAATGATAATAGGCAGAAAATAAGTCCTATTACTGATGATATTACAAGTGGCATTGTAGAAAAAGCAGTAATTCCAGACATTGAATATGTTACTAATTTCCAGAAACTCCATTTAGTAGTTCCTGCTGCTCTTTCTATATTTTCTTGTTCTAACCACTTAGTATTAAATCCTACCCAACTAAATATACCTTTAGAAAATCTATTTGTTTCAGATAATTTTAGTACTGCTTTATACATTTTTTTATTCATCATTCTAAAATCCATTTCACCATCTACTACTTCTATTTGTGAAATAGCTTTTATAACTTTATAAAAGATTCTAGAAAATAAACTAATTAATTTCTTTTCTCCTTTTCTATCTACTCTTCTTACTGCTACAGAATCATATTCTTTTTCTTTTAAAATATTATACATATCTATAATAGTTCTTGGATTATGTTGTAAGTCAGCATCAATAACAACTACATAATCTCCAGTAGCATTTTTAAGTCCTGCATATATACCAGATTCTTTACCAAAATTTTTAGAAAATGATATATATTTATTATTTTTATCTTTTTTAGCAAGTTCTCTTAATATATTTAATGTGTTATCAGCTGAACCATCATTAATATATATTACTTCTAATGTAACATTTTTTAGTTCTTTTCTTAATTTTTCCATTTCCACATTAAATAATTCTAAAACATCTTCTTCGTTATAACATGGTACTACTACGCTTATTTTTTCCATTTTTACACTCCTCTACTATAAATAATATAAATCCTATTATGCTTAATATTAGTCCAACATTTTTTAATGGTGATGAATAACTAATTTCTATTTCATGAACACCTTTTTCTATCTTAAATCCTATAAAATCAGTATTAACTTTAGTGTAATTAGTTAAAACACCATCTACTTTTATTTTAAAGCCTTTATCATAAGGTATATTAAGTACAAAATATCCGCTTTCATATACATCTATTTTTCCGTAGATATTATCGCCTATAGTACGTTCTTTGTCAACAATAAATTCACCCAAATTATCACTAATTAAATCACTTTTATCAACTATATATAGTTTTATATCACTAATTTCATATGTACCTTTAGTAAATTTTATATTTAATGAATCAATATCATTTGAAATAACATAATCAAATAAATAATTATTATTATGATATTTCCATTCCTTACAAGTTAATTTATTAGTAATACCATTTATTATTATTCTAGTATCACCTAAAGCACAAGAATTAGAATCACTATTATTAAATCTAATTAATAATACTTTATTAGTTAATTTATTATTTAAATTAATCTTAATATTTCCATCATTACTTTTTATATAGTACTTATCTTTATCTTTCTTATATTCTAAATTATTATATTCTACACTCTTTATATCTAATTTATATTCTTTTATCTTATAATCATTAAATGTTGTATTATCATCTACTACTACACCTTTATATATAGCTTCCATGGTATATGGATAATCTAATAACTTATAATCAGATGATGATATAACATTATTAGTTACATAACCTATTTTATAAGCATTTTTATTTAAATATAGATTTAATTTACCATTACTTTTAATAAGCTCATAATCAGATGAAATATTGTTTTTAGCTATAATATATTTAACACCCATATAATTATTATAAAAATAATGATTAGATGAAATAGTAATAGCTCTATTACGATATGGTATAGGATTATTAAATGTATCAAATACAAATTTATTATAATTACTATTAGATATAGATGAATATACATTTAAAGTATAATTATTTAAATTGGTAATTCTATTTAAGTTTTTATGAATATCTACTAATGTACTTGTCCTATAAAAACTTTTATCATATTCTTCTATATAATCTATAAGTTCATCTATTTCTTTTAAATTATTTTTATCATCTTTTTTTACCAAAGTATCACTATAATTAGATAATAAAGTTAGAGAATATGAAGTTACTATTATATATAATAGTAATGGTAATATAGTTTTTCTAAATCTATATAAATTTATTACTGATAAAGTTAAAACTAAGTCTAAGCAAATATAATTATTATTTAATTTATAATTTAAAATTAATATAAATATACATATATAATTTACTTTTTTATAATCTATATTATTTAAATCATCTAAATTAGATGCTACTAATAATATAACTAATGGAATAAAAGGAATTAATACTTTATATTCAACATACATAGTAGCATTTAAAATATACGTTATTATAGGAAATAATAAAGTTATAAGAATTGATATACTTAAAAACTTGTCTTCTTTTTTTCTAAATAAAGAAGCTATTATAAAATATAATGATATAAAAGTAAGTCCCATTGTATATGGACTATAAAGTAGTCCTTTAAATGACACATCAGGAACTAAGAGACTAATAATATTTACACTTACATTAGTATCAGCTCTACCATTTAAAAGAGCCATAAAAGTTGGTACTATTAAAACGCATGACATAAGTACACTTATTACAAGTGGATAAATAAATTTGAATCCTTCTTTAAAGAATGATTTTCTATTTTGTTTTAAATAAGAATACACTCCATATAATACTATTACAAATATAGAACTAATACTAAAATAATAACTAGTCATTATAAGTAAAAATAATGATACTATAAGTAATCCTTTTTTATTTTTATTAAAGTATCTATCTACACCTATTAAACTTAATAATAAAAATGGCATATAACTCATAAACATAATATGTCTATGAGAATGAAATGTAAGTGGTGTAGAGGCTAAAAATATAAAAGTAGCTAATAAAGATGTGCTGCTTTTATATTTATTTCTCATAAAATAATACATTAAATAAATAGATAATAAGACATCTATTATTATGGCAATAATTAAGTATGTTTGCATACTTATAAATGGTAAAAAATAAGACACTAAAAAGATAGGATTTAAAAGCCCATAATAAGAAAAATTATATATATTTTGTCCTGCACCTATATTAAATGCAAAATCAGGGAATATATCTTTAGTCTTATAAAATAATATCCTAAAATATTCCATAAAATTATAATGTTGACTATTCCAATCTAAAGTAGAGCCATATAAATAACTCTTACCAGTTATAATAAATACTATTAGTAAAAATACTAACATTAAAACTATAACATTTATATAATCTCTTTTTTTCATAACTACTTCCAATCCTCATACTTAGTAATATTTTCATAAGGATACATTTGACTCATACCCTCTAATACTTTAATTTGACTTTTATATAAGTTCTTAGCTATATATTTTTTCTTTTCGATTATTTCATTATCTATTTTATTTAAATTTTTAGGTTTTCTATAATATTTACCAAAATAATATAAATTATCAGTACTAATACCCGTAACTATTTTATTAGTCATTTTATGATGAATATGACCATATTCTCCTTCTTTATTATGAGTTACTACTTTATCCCATTTTTTATAAGTAATAATTCTTTTTAGATCATTAGTAATTGAAGAATATTCACTCTTCCAATCACTTCTTTCACCATTTACTTTATCTGGATAATCAAGCATTATATAATCAGTATTTAAATACTTCATAACACGTTCAAATTCTTTTACTCTATCATATCTAGATCCACAGGTAATACATACTACAAAATACTTATCATTAACAAGTTCACTAAGTCCCCATAATACTTCATCATCAGGGTGAGCTACTATCATAAGTTTTTTAGCTGTAGTATTTTTTAAACTACTAAAATCCCTTAAATTAGGCATTGTTACTATTTTAAATGTAAATATCATTATAAGTATAATAAGTAATGCAATAAGCACATTTTTTTTCATATAAAACACTCCAATATAGATTATATCACTATTACAAAAAAAAAGCACTAAAAAGCACTTTTAAGCTATTTTTAATATTTTAACGTCATACTTGCCATTAGGACTATCAACAGAAACAACATCTCCAGTTTTTTTACCCATAATTGCTTGTGCAATTGGAGATTCATTAGAAATCTTATTATTAAATGGATCAGCTTCTTTAGAACCAACTATAGAATATGCTTCTGTATCATTGTCTCCTACATACTCAATTGTAACAGTAGTACCAATACTTACTTTATCAGTATCAACATTTTCAATTAATACTACATTTTCAATCATTGCTTCCAATTCTTGAATTCTGTTTTCAACTAAAGCTTGTTCTGTTCTAGCAGCATCATATTCAGCATTTTCACTTAAATCTCCTAATGCTCTAGCTTCCTTTAAAGCAGTAATAACTTCAGGTCTTTTAACATTTTTTAGTTCATCTAATTCATCTTGGATTTCCTTTAATCCAGAAGCAGTTAAATAAATTTCCTTTGACATAATATCACCTCGTTTAATATTTATAACTAGTCAAATATACTATATATTTTTCTTTTTGTCAACTATTTTTTAATTCTTATCATATCTAATTTATTAACCATAAATGGTACTTTTATTTTTACTATTTGTTTAGGATGATTAACTATATCTATCTTATTACCATCAATATCATATATTTCTTCTATTTTAAATTCATTTAAACTATTTGGTCCAAATACTTCTACAACATCCCCAACTTTAAAGTAATTTCTTTCTTCTACAGTCATCACACCATCATTATAATTAGTTACTAATCCTAAGAAATCTTGATTAGATACCTCTTCTCTACCATTATAATACTGACAAGTATGATCAAATACTCCATTAAAGAATTGAGCAACAGAATCTCTGTTAGCACAATTTCTAAGTACTTTCTCATCATTAATATCATATTCATAATTACCGCTTAAATACTTGTCAATTGCTTTCCTATAGACACTTACTACCGTAGCTATATAATAAATAGATCTCATTCTACCTTCAATCTTAAAGCTTTTAATACCTAAATCAATCATTTCGCCAATATGTTTAAGTAATGATAAGTCTTTAGTACAAAATGTAAATGGTTTTCCACCAACTAACACATTATCACCATCGAGTAAATCAAAATCCCATCTACAAATTTGAGCACATCCACCTCTATTAGCATCTCTATTAGTAAAGAAATTTGATAATACACATCTACCACTATATGATGAACACATAGCTCCATGAATAAATGTTTCTATTTCGATATCATTTTTCTCTATTATTTCTTTTATATCTTCCTTAGATGTTTCACGAGCTAGTACTATTCTACTAACTCCTTCTTTTTTCCAAAAATCAACAGCTTCATAATTTAGAGTAGATTGTTGTGTTGATAAATGAATTTCTAAATTAGTATTATCTTTTGCAAGTTTAAGTACTGCAGGGTCACTAACTATAATAGCATCTACTCCTATAGTTTCTAAATCCTTTAAATAAGTAGTAAGCATATTAGCTTCTTTATTATGTAAAGCTATATTTACAGTTACATATACCTTCTTATTTAAATTATGAGCAAAAGAAACCCCTTCTTTTATATCATCAAGAGTAAAATTAATAGCATTTGCTCTAAGTCCAAATAAACTACCTCCAATATATACTGCATCAGCACCATATAAAAGAGCTATTTTAAGTCTCTCTAAATCTCCTGCAGGAGCAAGTAATTCTACTTTCATTTTTTCACCTTATATATGGTTTCATCATAAGCAAAACCTAATACCTTTTCATACTTATTATTTCCATTTAAAACATCTAAAATGTCAGGAATCATAAAACTATTATATACTACATAATCAACATCTAATGAATCTAGATCATCTATTATATTAAGTATATAATTAGAATATGCAATAGTTCCATTATTATTATCAATTATTTTATATTTTTTATCATTTAATCTAATATAATAATCATCATTACCTTTTAAATTAAAAGTTGTTAAATAATTTTTTACTAAATGTCTTCTTGATGCAAACATAGGTAAATATCCAAATACATTATACATAAGTAATTGATGAGTATTCTTTTTAATTTCATTTACCTCTTTAATAGTTATTTCACTTGATAAATACGCATATTTAACATTTTTACTATACCAATAATTACAAGTAAAATAGTTAGTAGTTAAGTGTTCTTGACTCCAAACTAAATCATATTTTAAATTTAATTTTTCTTTTAAATTAACAATACTAATATCATAATACATGACACCTGTAATATCATAATTATTTAATTCTAATAATACTGCTTTTAAATAATCTATATCTTTATTATGCATATTTTTATTTAAAGATATAAATATTTCTTTATTATTTTTATTACAATATTTAATAATATCTATTACTTCATCAAGACTGTAATACACGCCTAAATTAGTACTTAGATCTTCTACACCAACTATAAAACCATCTACTGGATAGTCTAATTCTTTCTTATCTTTTATTATTAGTAATCTTTTCATAAACACTTCCTAACTAAAAACTCTCATTTGAGAGTTTTTTTACTTACACCTATTTTATCACCAATATCAATAAAAGTAGTAGTAAATTCTTCATTTTCCTTTAAAAAGTCTATATAATTAGTTATTTTTCTTACAAGTCCTCTAACATTTCTACTTGCAATATAAGTATCACTATCAACAAGTCCATGGAAACCTAAATTATCACTTATAATCGCTCCATTAGGACTTAAATTATCTTTAAACTTATTAAAGAAATTAATATATTGACTTTTAGCGGCATCAATAAATATTAAATCATACTTATCATATAAATTTATATCTAGTATATCTTTATTAATTATTTCAATTCTATCTTCTAGGTTAAATTCACGTATATTTTCTAAAGCTATATTATATCTTTTTTCATCTCTTTCAATAGTAGTAATATGAATATCATCACTTACTAAAGCCATACGAATAGTTGAATAAGCTATTGCAGTACCTAATTCTAGAATATTTTTTACGTTATTATCTTTAATATATTTTTCTATAAATTCTATACTATCTTTTTCAATAATAGGTATATTATTTAAAGACGCATATTTTTCCATTTCTTTTAGCTGCACCAATTACCATCCGCTTTCAATTTATTTATTGTATTATAATGTCCACTACTATTAGTATTAAAATATACTTTACCTTTGCAATCAGCTACAAAATAATAATAGCTAGAATCTTTAATATTTATACTAGAAGTAATAGATACTTTACCACTAGAACAAATAGGTCCTACAGGTAAGCCTTTAAAAGATGTACATCTAGTATTATATGCATAATCACATGTATATAAGTCTTTATTACCATTTAAACTAGTTTTAAAATCATCTATTTTTAAATAGTAATAAGTAGTAACATCACTACCTAGTGACCAATTACCTTTAACTCTATTATTAAATACAGAAGCTACTAAATCTCTATCAGAATCATTCTTACCTTCAAGTTCAACAATAGATGCTAAAGTCATAATTTCATGAATACTATAACTACTTTTTTCTATATCAGTTTTATAATTACTAAGTAACTTATCCATTTCATTAAGCATCTTAGTAACTACATCCTTACTAGTACTATTTTTATAAAATTCATATGTAGAAGGAAATAAATAGCCTTCTAAAGGATAATATATTTTACTATTTAATATATCATCTGTTAAAAACCAATATTTATTTATTAGTTCTTTTATATATTCTTTATCATTTACTGTAGAAATAAAATCACTACTTTTAATACCTAATTTTTCTTCTACTATAGAAGCAATTTCTCTTATATTAATTCCTTCTTTAAAAGTTACTTTAATAACATCAGGATTATACCCATTACCTTTTGAAAGTAATGTTAATATTTCATCTAAATCCATATTAGTATTTAATTCATATTTTGCTAATTTTAATGAATCATACTTTTTCGTCTTTATATATACTTTATATATAAATTCGGATTTTATAAGTCCACTAGATTTTAATTTACTACCAAGTGAACTATAAGTATCACCTTTTTCTACTGTAAAAGTAACACTTTTATTACCACCAACTGCTTTAATTCCATTTTTGTAGTACATTAGTCCTATACTAACTAATAAAATTACACTAAAAAGAAACACTAATAGTTTCTTCACTTATTCACCTTTACCAGCTGATTGTAATTCTTCTAAAATAGTTTGAATAATCTTCCATTCCTTTTCAGTTTCAATAGCAGTTAATTTAGAATCCGGTTCATTAGGATTAAAAATAGATGCATATACTTTAGTATTACCATGTTCATCAGTAGTATTGTCAGTATAAACTATATAATTCTTACCAGTTTCATCAGATTCAAAAGTAAATAATATTTCACATTCTATATTATTTCCATTATCATCAATTACATTAAATGTTAGTTTTTCTTTTTCCATATTACTTTCCCTTCTTATCTAAATAAGATTGTAAGATTATATTTGCTGCTAATGCATCTACTTTTTCTTTTCTTTTTTTTCTAGACATATCAGCACTTATCATATAATTATGAGCTGATACAGTAGATAATCTTTCATCCATTAGATTTACTTTCATATTTAAATAGTTTTCTAATTTTTCTTTAAATTCTATAGTAACTAAAGCTCTATCACCTATTGTATTATTCATATTTTTAGGTAAACCTAGAACTAACTCTCCTACACCTTCTTTTAAAACTATTTCTTTTATTTGTGGTAATAATATATCAAAATCATTTTCATTAAATCTTATAACTTTATAAGTAGAAGCGATTGTACCAGTTGCGTCACTTAAAGAAAGCCCAAGCGTTTTGGTACCTAAATCTAATCCTAAATATCTCATGATAAAAAGTTTTTAACTAATACTTCAAGAATTTCTGCTCTTTCAAAATCAAGTATTTTTTTACGAGCTTCTTTATGAGAAGAAATATATCCGACATCTCCACTCATCAAATAACCAACTATTTGATTATATGGATTATATCCTCTTTCTTCTAGTATTTCTTTTACTTCTTTTAAAGTATCTTCAATTAATTTATTTCTTAATTCTTTAGTGTTATAGATTTTTGTTTCTTCCATATTTATCACCTACAATAATTTTAACATTATTACTATATTTTTTCAACTATTTTAACATACTTACTACCGTATTTCTTGTCCTTTATTTCATTATAATTAGTAGTATCAATATGTTCATTTTCATACTCTAAAATTACTATACCATTATCATTTAATAAATTAAGTTCATAGATATATTTTAAGCACTTACTAAGTATTTTATAATCATATGGTGGATCTAAGAAAATAATATCAAATTTAACTTTACCACTAAATTCTTTAAGCATCTTTTTATAGTCACTATTATATATATAGTATTCTTCATCTACTTTTATTTTATTTAATAACTCTTTTAACTTTTTAGTAACAATAATATTATTATCAACAAAATATGTTTTAGCGGCACCATTACTAATAAATTCTAATCCAATACTTCCACTACCACAAAATAAATCCAAGCATACACTATTTTTTATTTTGGTTTGTATACTACCAAAAATAGATTCTTTAACCCTATCCATAGTAGGTCTAGTACCCTCTATATTATATGAATCTATTATTCTACCTTTATACTTTCCACTAATAACTCTCATGTAATCACCTTATATAATTTTAACATTATTTTAAATTAGAAACAATAGAAGAAAAAAGATCCATATAATCACTTAATTTACTTATTCTATCAATACTTCTTAATTTGTACTCTTTCTTTGCTTCTTCTATAAAACCATTTATTAAATTAGGATCTCTATTTAATAATTTATAATAATAACTATGTTCTCTTAAATACTTAATATATAAAGGATTACTTTTTAATTTATTATTAACTTCATTAGTCATCAAAATGTTTATATAAAGGTCTTGGTTCATATGTATCTTTTATATCTTTTTTACTCAAATCACCTATTACATTAATAACTTTACCGACATTATTTATACCTTCCTCTACACTATCTAAATCAATAGTTTTAAGCCATGCTAAAAAATCTGTAAAAGAAGTAACTGTAGCTGTTTTATTTACACCTCTATAATCATCCCAAACACTATTTTCTTCTCCATATAAGTCATACATTTCATAAAACTTTTGCCATGTCATCTCTCCATTATTAACATACTTAATAAAACCAGGATTATTCTTTATAAAAGTCTTAAATTCTTCTTTCTTACTCATAAAATCACCCAATTAATTATATGAATTACTATAAAAAAAAGAAGTATTTCTACTTCTACTTTAATATACTTTTATCTACTTCAATAACAGGGCGCACACCATATATACGTGTTTCATCAATAGTATCTGCTCCTGTTAAATATCCCTTTGAATCATTTACATATACACCCCATGCAGAACCAGTATAATCAGAATCTGAATCTAAAACGGAAGTACTTGTCCAATATCCATAATAATCTTTTACATTATCAAATAACCACACGTACGAAATATTATTTGCGTCATATATTTGTATAGCAGAACTTTTATTTGTCCAATTAGTGCTACTAGTGATACTAGATACTTCAGAAGCGGTAATTAACCTTATGATACTTTTAATAGATGTATTCCAATCTTTTGTATCTGTATTAAGTTTTGCAGTTGCAGTTACAGGGCCAGCACTTAATATTTTATTAGCATTCCAGGCTACTAAATCATTACTAGTATTATGATTTAATAATATTTTATATTTTGTACTTTCTTCAGTATCCAAAAATACATACCATTTCATACATCCACTATTTAAAGATGTATTGTTATTAGCTTCATCACTTGTACATTTAGTATTTGTTACTGGATTATAATATACAACTGTTCCATTAGAAGTAACATTGCTTTTTTTTGTAGTGTCACAATCACTTTCGTTAGTTTTAGTACTTATAATAGTTCCATCACTTTTAATTTCAATACAGTAATTATTAACATACATTTTTCCATATGCATTACCATTAGCATCATAACTTAAGTAACCTTTACTTGCTTTATCTCCATCATAAGGAAAAATATTTTTTGATAAATCTACTGTGCCTGTAGTTATATTATACATTAAATTTTGCATATAATATGCTTTTGCTGAACTAGCTATATTTCTTGCACTTGCTTCTGCAGCTGCTTTTTTAGAGTCTTCTATAATATTTAATACTGCAGGGGTTGCTATTAGTACAATAACTGCTAGTATTACTATTACAGCGAGTAACTCTATTAGGGTAAATCCTTTCTTTTTCATATATCCTCCTTCTATTTATAAGAACACAAAAAAACACAAAAATCTAGGGTTTCCCTAGTTTTTGTGTTTACATATATGACTAATTATATTTTGGTTAGTAAATACTATTCCACTCTCCCACACACAAATGTGAGTTAATCTTAAATTAGTCGTACTCTCACGCTCCTACTATCTAAATTATAGTAGTTTTTTATCTTTTGTAAAGTCTATCTCAAATAATTAATAGTTGCAGTTGTAGCTCCCCATGGTGAACCTGTAATTGCGCCACTAGTATTATCTATTGTTATTGTTTTTAAAGTGGAATTATTTGCAAATGCACTATCACCTATTGTTGTGACGCTATTTGGAATAGTTATACTTGTTAATTTGTTATTATTAAAAGCTTTTGCATCTATAAGTTTAACCTTATTAGGTATTACTACACTCGTTAGTAGATTATTTTCAAATGCATAATCCTCTATAGTTGTAACAGAATCCGGAATTTTAATACTAGTTAGTTGATTATCAGTAAAAGTACCTAATTCTATTATTTTGATAGTATTTGGAATTGTTACACTTGTTAATTGATTATAAGCAAATGCATATCTGTCTATTGCTGTTATACTATCTGGTATTACCACACTTGTTAATTGATTATGAGCAAACGCAAAAGGGTCTATATATTTTACACTTTTTGGGATTGTTATGCTTGTTAACTGATTAGCAGAAAATAATTGATATGGTATGCTCGTAATAGTTTCTGGAATTTCTACATATGATATTTCATTATTAAAAAACGCACTATGACCAATTTCAGTCACACTATCCGGAATAACTACACTTGTTATTTTATTATTAGCAAATGCAAATATTCCTAATTTTGTAATATTATTTGAAAGATCAATACTTGTTAACTTATTACCTTGAAATGCATAATCTCCTATCACTTTTAATGAATTAGGTATTTTAACACTTGTTATTTTATTATAAGCAAATGCAGATATGTCTATTGCTGTTACACTATTTGGAATTATTACACTTGTTAAATTTTTAGAATCAAATGCATTAGCACCTATTACAGTTATATTTTTTGGAATTACTACATCAGTTACTACTGGTAAATTATATTCATTTCCAGAGTAGCATTTATAATTTCTTATTGTTGTACCTGTAATATCAAAACACGCTAAATCAGTAGAAGCTGATACATCACAAGAATTTTCATCTTTCTTTTCGCTTGTTATAGTGCCATTTTCTTTGATATCAACACAATAACCATCCAAATATAATTTACCATATACATCACCATCTTCATTATATGATAAATATCCCTTACTTGGTTTTTTTCCACTATATGATAGTGTATTACTTGTTAAATCTATATCAGGAAGTATTACTTCATCTACTAAATTTTCAATATAATATGCTTTTGCTGAACTAGCTATATTTCTTGCACTTGCTTCTGCAGCTGCTTTTTTAGAGTCTTCTATAATATTTAATACTGCAGGGGTTGCTATTAGTGAAATAACTGCTAGTATTACTATTACTGCGAGTAACTCTATTAGGGTAAATCCTTTCTTTTTCATATATCCTCCTTCTATTTATAAGAACACAAAAAAGCAAAAAAATCTAGGGCTTCCCTAGTTTTTGTGTTTACATATATGACTAATAATTAGGTTATTTGATATGACTATTTCTCTACAAACATAGACATAATTACTAGACATATACCTCACTTCCTTACTATACAAGTATATATTATTTTTTATAAGTTGTAAAGAAAAAAGATATGTTATTCATATCTTTATATCTTAAAATCATCTAAGAAGTCATCTATTGTAAGTATTTTTTTATCTATATTTTCAAGTGATACTTCTTCTTTTTTTTCTTCTACTGGTGTATCTACTTTTTCTAACTTAGATACTAAATAAGCATCAAAGATAGGCATAGATAAGTCTCTACCAACACTATTTCTATCAGCTATAACTATATCTGTATTTTTAATAATTACTACTTCTTTAGAAATAAGTGCTATTTCTTTTTTAGGTAATATTACAAAAGATTTTAATATGTGATGTGGATTTGTTTTAACATCACGAATTACTCTAACTCCTTTTCTTGCTCTAGAGTTTTTTTCAAATTCACTTAATTTTACTCTTTTTACTGTATTCTTATCAGTAATAAATGTTATATATTCCATATCAGTAAATATATCTGCTGATACTACTATATCATCTTTTAATGATATAGCTTTTACACCACTAGCTTTTAATCCTATTGGTGATATTTCAAGTGAACTATATCTTAATCCAAAACCATTTCTAGTAGTTATAAATACATCTATTCCCGATGAATTAGTAACTGATACTACTTCATCATCATCTTTTAATTTTATTGCAGTCATAGCTTTTGAATATCTTGTAACTTTAAATTCACTTAATTTAGTTTTCTTAACCATACCATTTTTAGTAAATATAGTTATATATTCATCTTTATCAAAGTTAGTTACTGGAATAGAGGCTATAATATTTTCTGCATTCATATTTATTATATTACTAATATGTTTACCTAATTCTTTCCATTTTAAATCTGGTAAATCATAAACTGGTATATAAATATAATTACCTTTATTAGTAAACATAAGAAGTGTATCCATAGTATTTAGTTCATACATACCAATTATATAATCAGAATCTTTTAGTGCAGGCATATCAGAACTTACTGCACTATAACTTCTATAAGATGTTCTTTTTATATAACCATCTCTAGTTACTACTACTATACAGTCTTCTTTAGGTATCATTGATTCTGTATCTATTTTTATTTCAGTTATTTCATCTTTAATTTCTGTTATTCTATCAGTTGCATATTCTTTTTTTATTTTCCTTAATTCATCTTTCATAACTGCTTTTAAATTTTCTTCTTCACTTAATATTAATTCTAATGCTTTAATAATTTTCTTTAAATTATTAAATTCTTCTTCTAAAACACTAATATCAGTATTAGTTAATCTATATAATTGTAAATTAACTATTGCTTCTGCTTGTTCATTAGTAAAATTAAATTCTTTTACTAAATTATTTATAGAATCTTGTTTATTTTTAGAAGATCTAATTACTTTTATTACTTCATCTAATATACTAATTGCTTTTATAAGACCTTCTACTATATGCATTCTAGCTTTTGCATGCTCTAAATCAAATTCTGTTCTTCTAGTTATTACTTCTTTTTGATGTTTTATATATGCATCTAGTATTTCTACTACACCAACTACCATAGGTCTTTTATTAACTATTGCAACCATATTATAGTTGTAATTTATTTGTAAATCAGTATTCTTAAATAAATAATTTAAAATATTATCTACATTAGCGTCTTTCTTTAAATCAAGAGCGATTCTAACTTTTTCTTCTCTATCAGATTCATCTCTTACTTCTATCATACCATCTATTTTTTTATCATAAATAATATCTGATATTTTCTTTACAAGTAGTGCTTTATTTACTTCAAATGGTATTTCATGAAATATAACTTGTTTTCTATTTTTTTCTTCTATTATTTCATATTTAGATCTTACTATTACTCTACCTTTTCCTTTTGTAAGGCATTCTGTAATTTCTTTTTTTCCTTCTACAATACCACCGGTTGGAAAATCTGGACCTTTTATTATTTCTAATATAGATTCTAATCTACAGTTAGGTGAGTCTATTCTTTTTATAGTAGCGTCTATTACTTCACCTAAATTATGTGGAGGTATTTCTGTTGCATATCCTGCAGATATACCTTTTGCACCATTAACTAAAAGATTGGGATATTTTGCTGGTAAAACAATAGGTTCATATAATGTATCATCAAAGTTAGGTGCCCATTCTATAGTATTTTTATCAATATCTTTTAATAGTTCACCACTTATTTTTGATAATCTAGCTTCTGTATAACGCATTGCCGCAGCTGAATCTCCATCCATAGATCCATTATTACCATGCATATCAATATAACATTCATTTTGTTTCCACCATTGACTCATATGAACCATAGCTTCATATATTGATGAATCTCCATGTGGATGGTAATGTCCCATTACATTTCCTACTGCTGTAGCTGATTTTTTATGAGCTTTTTCATATGTATTTTTATCTCTATACATAGCGTATAAGATTCTTCTTTGTACTGGTTTTAATCCATCACGTACATCAGGAATAGCTCTATTTTGAATTATATCTTTAGCATATTCAGAAAATCTTTCACCCATTATTTCTTCTAGAGTATAATCATATATTTTTCCTAATATTTCTACAGTTTCTTTCTTTTTCATAACATCATCCTAAATCTTATAATTATCTTCTAATGAAAATTCTACATTTTCATTTATCCAATCTTTTCTAGGTTCTACCTTATCCCCCATAAGTATAGATACTCTTTTTTCTGCTAAAACAGCATCATTTATACTTACTTTAATTAAACTACGAGTAGCTGGATCCATAGTAGTTTCCCATAGTTGTGTTGCATCCATTTCTCCTAAACCTTTATATCTTTGTGTCTTAGTTTGTTTTCCTTTAAACTTTTCTAAAAGATTTTTTCTATCTTCTTCAGTCCAAGCATATTCACCTTCACGACCACATTCAATTTTATATAAAGGTGGCATAGCTATATATAAATGTCCTTGTTCTATTAAAGGTCTCATATATCTATAGAAGAATGTAAGTAATAATACTTGTATATGTGAACCATCTACATCGGCATCAGTCATTATTATAACTTTATCATAGTTACAATCTTCTATCTTAAAATCACTACCAATTCCTGCACCAATTGTATAAATCATTGTATTTATTTCTTCATTTTTATATGCTTCTTCTAAAGATGCTTTCTCAGTATTAAGAACCTTACCCCTTAAAGGTAATATTGCTTGATATTTTCTATCTCTACCAGTTTTAGCACTTCCACCAGCAGAATCCCCTTCAACTAAAAATAATTCATTTATTTTAGGATTCTTACTTTGTGCTGGTGTAAGTTTACCACTAATAGTTCTTTCTTTTTTATTCTTATCTTTTCCCCCACGCGCTTCATCACGAGCTTTTCTAGCTGCTTCTCTAGCATTTCTACTTTTAACCATTTTCTCTAATATTTTAGTAGCAATTGCTTTATTTTCTTGCAAAAAGAATTGTAATTTTTCACTCACTATATTTTCTACTACACTTCTTGCAATTGGGGTACCTAATTTACCTTTAGTTTGTCCTTCGAATTGTAATAAATTTTCTGGTATTTTTAAACTTAATACTGCAGTTAAACCTTCTCTAGTATCAGATCCTTCTAAATTCTTATCTTTAGCTTTTAAAAATCCATTTTCTTTAGCATATTCATTAAATACTTTAGTAAGAGCTGACTTAAGTCCAACTTCATGACTACCACCATCAACTGTTTTTACATTATTTACAAATGAAACAATATTTTCATTATAAGTATCTGTATATTGTAAAGCTACACTAACATCTATTTTATTTTTATTACCATTAAATTCAACTACATCATGAATTGGAGTTTTATCATCATCTATATATTCTACAAATGCTTTAAGTCCATTTTCATAATGAAATGTTTCTTCTTTTTCATCTTCTTCATCTATTACTTGTATGGTAAGCCCTTGAAGTAAGAAAGCACTTTCCATCATTCTTTCACATACTGTTGTAAATGAAAATTGTGTATGTGAAAATATCTCAGGATCAGGTAAAAATCTTACTTTAGTACCCGTTTTATTAGTTTTATCTTTTTTAGTAAGTGGAGTATCTAAGTGTCCGCCATCTTTAAAACTAATAAAATATTCATAACCATCTCTTTTTATAGTTACTTCCATCCACTTAGAAAGTGCATTTACTACAGATGCACCTACACCATGTAATCCACCAGAAACAGAGTATCCACTAGATTCAAACTTTCCTCCAGCATGAAGTACTGTATAAATAACTTCTGGAGTAGGTTTGCCACTTGCGTGCATTCCAACAGGAACACCACGACCTTCATCTTCTACTGTTACACTTTTATCTTTATGTAAAATTACTTTTATTTTTTTACCATAACCATTTATAACTTCATCTATAGAATTATCTACAATTTCCCATACCAAATGATGTAGTCCTCTTTTATCAGTAGATCCGATATACATCCCAGGTCTTTTTCTAACTGCATCTAATCCTTCTAGTATTTTTATTGAGTTTTCATCGTATTTTACCATGTTACCACCTATTTAATTATAACATAAAACCCTTATTTTTCAAACAAAAAGGACTAATCATATAGATTATTCCTCTTCTTTATCTAATTTTACTAACACTTCACGAGGCTTTGATCCATTTTGAGGACCAACTATTCCTCTTTCTTCAAGTAAATCCATACATCTTGCTGCTCTATTATAACCTAATCTAAACTTTCTTTGAAGAAGAGATGCTGATGCTTTACCAGTAGTAACTACAAACTCTACTATTTCATTATATAAAGGTTCTTCATAATCATCATCTTCTACCATAGTAGTTGCTGTTTTTTCTTCATCACTTAAAAGTATAGATTCGTCATATCTAGCTTTTTGTTGTTTAATAACATAATCAACAACATTCTTAATTTCATCATCATCAATAAATGTTCCTTGAATTCTTATAGGAGCGTTTTCACCTTGTGGTAAGAATAACATATCCCCTTTACCAAGTAATTTTTCAGCTCCTGCCATATCAATTATAGTTCTAGAATCTATTTGACTAGATACTGTAAACGCTATTCTAGATGGAATATTTGCCTTTACAACACCTGTAATAACATCAGTAGATGGTCTTTGAGTAGCTACTATTAAATGAATTCCAGCTGCTCTAGCCATTTGTGTAATTCTCATAATAGAATCTTCTACTTCTTTTGCAGCTACAAGCATCAAATCCGCAAGTTCATCTATAATTACTACCATATAAGGTAGTTTATGAGCTTGTTCTTCTTCTGGTAAATTCTTATTTTTCTTTTCTAGATATAAATTATATCCAGCTATATTCTTATTACCAGTTTCTTCAAATAAGTCATATCTTCTTTCCATTTCCTTAACAACATTCTTAAGTACTACATTAGCTTTTCTAGCATCTGTAACTACTGGTGCAAGTAAATGTGGTACACCATTATATATAGATAATTCTACTTTCTTAGGATCTATTAAGATAAGTTTTACTTCATCTGGTTTAGCTCTCATAAGAATAGAAGTAATCATACTATTTATACATACAGACTTACCACTACCAGTAGCTCCGGCTACAAGTAAGTGAGGAGTCTTATTTATTTCACAATATTGTGGATTACCCATAATATCTCTACCTAAAGTAACTAATAATTTACTTTCTTTTTTATCACTAGGAATACGTTCTAGTATTTCTCTTACAGTTACCATAGAAATCTTTTTATTAGGAATTTCAACCCCTATAGTTTTCTTACCACCTATAGGATGAATTCTTACTTCCTTTGCTGCTAATGCTAAAGAAATTTCTTTATTTAAATTAATAACTTTATTTACCTTAGTACCAGAAGCTATTTCAACTTCATATTGTGTTACTGCTGGTCCTACATGAGCAGAAACAACCTTACCTTCTACTCCAAAATCTTTTAATACTTTTTCAAGTACTGGTGCATTATCACGAATAGCAAGTTCATTTTCTTTACTATTATTTTTAGTAGCTTTATTTAGTAAATCAATTGGTGGATAAAAATATTTAGAACTTGTAGTAGTATCTACTACTTTATTATTGTCTTCAGTAGATTCTACTTTTTCTTCTTTAGCTTCATCCTTCTTTTCATAGTTTATTAATTCTTCCATACTAGAAACTACTACCCTATTATCATTTTCATATTCTTCTTCAACCTTAGTAATTTCAAGTTTATCTTTATGTTCTTCTTTTTTACTTCTCTTTATCTTAGCTTTACTTAAAGCTTCTTTAATTAAATCAATTAAAGACTTGCCTGTAATAATTATTATAGAACAAATAATAAGAACAAGAAGTACTACCCTAGTTCCCTCTATATCAAATAATTTTATAAAAGTAAAACCTAATATAGCACCTAATATACCACCACTATTTAAATTATAAGCAGGATTTTCTACAAAAGCATAAATATCATCCCAACTACCTTTAAGTGTTTCTGTAAAATGTATATTATTTATATCCTTAAAATAATCTAAGTGACACCAAACAACTACTACAATAAGTAATAAATATAAACCTAATAATTTATTATTAAAATAATTAGGTTGTTTTCTCTTAATAATTAAATATAAACCAACAAAAATAAGAAAAAGTAAAAGTACATTATATATTTCACCAACTAAGAAAGTAGCAAAAGCTTGTACAAATTTACCAACAATACCAAGTCTTGCAATACCTATAATAGAAAGTAAAATAAGTAATATACCTGTAAGTTCTACTTTAATACCATTTTCCTTTTTTGCTTCTTGTTTTTTCTTCTTTGCCATATTTAACACCGCCATTATACATTTATTATAACACAACAATATTAGTTTTGAAACAATTTGATTATGATTTTTTTTATGATATAATTATAAAGTAGAAAAGAGGAATATATGAAAATTGGAATAATCGGTACTGGTGCTTATGGTTTATCACTTGCAATCGCTTTTAGTGAAAATAATTGTGATATAACTATGTGGACAAAAAACGATAAAGAATATGAAGAATTAAAAAATGATAGAACAAATGAAAAAAAATTACCAGGTATAATAATGCCTAAAGATATAAAATATACTACAAATATGGGAGTTGCTGTTAAAGATAAACAAATAATTGTGATAGCAGTACCAGCAACATTTGTAGATGATGTTTCAAAAGAGTTAAATAAATATATAACTAAAGATCAACATATTTGTATTGCTACTAAAGGTATTGAAAATGATACATGTTTATTTATAGAAGATGTAATTAGAAAATACATTAAAACAAGTAAAATAGCAGTTATATCAGGGCCTTCATTCGCTGTTGATTTAGCTAGAAAAGTACCTATTGGACTTGCTTTAGGCTCAAAAAATAGAACTACTAAAGCATTAATTAAAAAAGCAATTAGTAATTCATATTTAAAAGTAAGACCTACAAACGATGTACTTGGAATAGAAATATGTGGTTCTATTAAAAACGTTATGGCTATAGCAGCTGGTATGTTAGATGGTATGGGACTTCCTGAATCTACACAAGCTATGTTTATAACAGAATCATTACATGATATAAAAGAACTCATAAGAGGTTTAGGTGGAAGAGGAAAAACAATTCTTACATACGCTGGATTTGGTGACTTATTACTTACATGTACATCTGTAAAAAGTAGAAACTTCTCATTTGGTAGACTAATAGGATCTAATGCACCTAGAGAAGAAATAGAAGAATATATTAAAAATACTACTATTGAAGGTTTATATACATTAAAATCAATACATAAACTAGTAAATAAAAAAAGAGTTGATATACCTATTATAGATTTAATATATAATATAGTATTTAATAACTATGATCCATCTAACTTAGTAACATTCTTAGTAGAAAAAAAATAACCATTAAATGGTTATTTTTTATTTATTATATTTTTCTTTATGTATTTTTTTAGCTTCTAACATACATTTTAATATTTCTTTATATAATTTATTATTAGCTTCTTCAAGTGTCATATCGCCAACCTTAAATGGTTTACCTATAACAGATGTTACATAACCTTTTCTTTCATATTTACCATATATTCCATATGGTACTAATGTAGCATCTGACTTAGATGCAAATGATACAGTACCAAACTTAAATGGTAATAATAAGTTACTTTCATATTCTTTTTTAGTAACCTTCTTTTCTTTTACTAATTTATCTAAATATGAATCAGTATTATATAAACTTTCTTTGAATTCTTCTTTAGTAATTCTATTATCATTTAATAATTGTTTTAAGAAATCTACTTGTGTTACTGATACCATATTACTTTTAGCTATTTTATAGTATTCTTCCTTACTTATATCATCTTTTAAATATTCATAAGCCTCATTAAAATTCTTTTCTTTACTTACTAAACTATTTCTAGTTCCTTCTGGATATATACCAAGTGCATATCCGCTATTTAAAACATCCATAGCGACTTCTTTAGAATTTCCACCATGATTTGCTCTATCTACTGGAATACATCCACATATTCTAAAGAACCATGCATTTTTACCTTCAAAATATTCTTTTTTTGCCATATAATGGATCATTCTTTTAGTTGCTGATATGGGCAAGCATTGATCAAATGCATGTATATGATTACCACATACTATAATAGGTCCACTATCTGGTATATTTTCTTTTCCTATAATAATAGTTTTATAATGCTTATTAAATAATGGCATTAATATTGATCTAAAAAATCTATATGAACTAGTTTTTTCTTTTTCCATTTTTATCTACCCCATTTTCTAGTAATAAATTTGTTACTTTTTCCATTAGTCTTTCATTTTCTAAAACTAAATCATCACTTTCTAAGTTGTATGCTTCACCAAAGCAAATTGTTATTTTACCATTTTTAGTATATTTACCAGTTATTGAAAATGGTACTATTTTAGCGTTTGCTTCTAAAGCCATTTTAACAGCTCCAAACTTAAATGGCATAATAATATCATCAGTTCTATTTATTGTTCCTTCCGGAAATATTCCTATAAGGCCACCTGATTTAAGTACTTCAATGGCACTAGATAAAGCATTTGCATCTTTCCTATTTCTATGAACAGGTATAGCTCCATAACTATTTAAAAAATGCTTTTTCCATCCATGAAATAATTCACTTTTGGCCATAAAACGAACTGGTCTTTTCGTACATGAAAACATAAGTACACAATCATAATTATTAGTGTGATTACCTGCTAATATAACAGGTCCAGACTTTGGTATGTTTTCTATATTTTTAAGAGTTGGCTTATACATCACCTTAAGTAACATTTTGCCAATTGGTCTACATACTCTATTCATTAAATATATTGCCATAAATCCTCCTAAACAAATAATTTTGAATCTTTATCTGGCATCATAATTTCAACATTTCTTTTTATTGTAATAACATATTCATTAGTGTCGCTTTCTAGTTCTTCACCATCAATGCACCAACTTCTTTTCATTTTTTCATTAAATCTTATTTTAATTTTATCTGTTTTATGAAAATAAAATCCTGATACTTTAGTTATATCACTAGTTTTTAGTAATATAAAACTTTTAATAATATCCAATCTTTTTCTTATATTACAGAATAATATTTCAAATCTATTATCATCTAATTTAACATCTTTATAAAAATCTTTAATACCAGCTATTCTATTAGCATTAGATATAATTATAAATGAATATAATCCCCTATAAGTTTCACCATCTACTTCATATTCTATATCATATAAATGTGTTTTGCCAAAGAAAGACTTACAGCCTTCTATTAAATATGCCAAATAACCAAAATTCTTTTTTAAATTTCTTGGTGTTTGATATGGAATATTCATAAATTTACCAAACCCAGCTACATAAACAAATGGATTATCATTAAGCATACACATATCTATTTTTCTTACTTTACCCTTCATTAGTAATTTTAGATTACTAATAGGATTAGTGCCATATCCAAACATATTACCAACATCATTAGTAGTACCTAATGGAATATGAGCTAAAACAAGTGGTTTTTCTCTTTTTAAATTGCCGGTAACAACTTCATTAAAAGTACCATCTCCACCTATTGATATAACTAAATCACATTCTTCAATATTTAAAGCAATTTCTTTAGCATGTCCTTTATACTCAGTAGAAATAATAGTTGTTTCATAATTATTATCTTTAAGTATTCCTTCAAACTCATTTAAAAATGGCTTATTATATTTTTTTCCACTTTGTGGATTATATATTATTGTACACTTTTTCATACATACACCTTCATTTATAATTATACCATACCATAAAGAAAAAAACATCTATGATGTTTTATTTTCTTTGCATTCTAAGTTTCATTAAATCTGATCCAGATATATTTATTCTATTTCTTGTAACATTATTATTTGATTGACTTAAATCAGTTTCTTCTATTATTTCTAAAGCAGGCTTTTCTTCTTCAACATAAGAAGAATTTATTCTATCATAGTCTACCATAGGATTATCTCCTACTTTTTCTACATAGTTATCGCTAGGAGTTTCTACCTTTACTTCTGGAGTAGTTATTTCTACTGTAGTATTAAAGAATTTAGATGAATTTACTACTTCTTCCTTTTTTTCTTTTACTTCTTCTTTTTTTATACCAGTATGAAATACTTGTTCAAAAGTTGGTGCAGCTTCTTTTTTATCTTCTTTCTTTTCTATGGTATTAAATACTTTATTAAATGTATTATCTACTTTTGGTTTTTCTTCTTTTAAAGTTTCATTTACTTTTTCAAAATCAAAAAATCTTGGTTTCTTTTCTTCCATATTTCACCTATATTAATTCATTTTTAATATTCTCATTAGATAGTGCATCTATAAGTCTATCAATTTCTTCTTTAGTATTATATAAATAAAAACTAATTCTACATGTATTTTTTACATTTATTTCTTCTTTTAATATTTTTGCACAATGATTACCAGCTCTTACACATATGTTGTATTTATTTAAATATATTGCCAAATCTTGTGCAAATACATCTTTATAGTTAATAGCTATAATACCAGATTCTGCATTTTCATTATATATTATTATATTTTTATTTTCTTTTAATCTAGATAAAGCATAATCTTTTAATTCTAGTTCATATTTATGTATTTTATCCATACCTATATTATTTAAATAACTAATTACTTTACCAAATGCAATTACACCAGCTATATTAGGAGTACCAGCTTCTAAGCGATGTGGTAATGCATTATATTTACTTTCTAAATCAGATGAGAAAGTAGAATTCATTCCTCCACCTACTACTGTAGGCTTTAATTTATCTAAAAGTTCATACTTTCCATATAATACTCCAACTCCCGTAGGTCCACACATTTTATGAGCTGAAAAAGCTAAAAAATCTATATCCATTTCTTTAACATCAACAGCAATATGTGGCACACTTTGAGCTCCATCAACAACAAGTAATATATTATTTTCATGAGCTAAAGCACTTATTTCTTTTATTGGTCTAACATCACCTATTACATTTGTTACATGTGCTAGTGATATTACTTTAGTATTAGGTGTTATTACTTTCTTTAAATTATCTATAGTAACTTTATAATCACTTGTTAATTCTATATATTTTATTTTTATTTTATTTCTTTTAGCAAGTTCAAACCATGGAAGTACATTTGATGCATGTTCACTTTTAGTAATAATTACTTCATCGTTTTCTTTTAAAGTATTTTGAAAATATCCAAATACAATTCTATTTAATGAATCAGTAGCTCCACTTGTAAAAACTATTTCTTTAGTACTATCGGCATTTATAAATTCTTTAACAAGCAAACGAGTATTTTCATAATTATTGTCTACTTTTAAACTAATATCATAATCTCCCCTATGAGCATTAGCTGTATAATTTGCATAATAATCTATAGTAGCATCTATCATTACTTTAGGTTTTAGTGTAGTAGCTCCATTATCAAAATAAACTATATCTTTATTAAGCATTAAAAAGTCTTCTCTATTCATATTTCACCTCCAATACTTTTTAGTAAGTTTATTTATATGTTTATCCATATATTTAGACATACCATTACTTAAAAATCCTTTTAGTAATAATTTAGTAGCATCTATATATGATAAACCAAGTCTTTGTAAATAAAAAATTTCATCGTCTCTAAATTTACCTATATAAGCTGAATGATTTGCAGTTACATCATTTTCATCTATATATAAATTAGGGTTAATTTGGCATAATTTATCATTTAAATTAATTATTCTATTATTTTGGTTAATATTAGTATCAACTATATTATTTAGAACCATACTAGATACATTAAATATAAGAGTACCATTTTGTATATTAACTCCGTTATTTATAATATTACTAGATGAATAAGCTCCATTATGATGTACTTCTATATCATATCTTTCACTATGTGTTGATACTGTTTTAAAATTATAATTTATATTAGCGTATTCATCTAAATTAATTTTAACCCATTCCTTCATTTCTTCTACATCATAAAGCTTACATACATTTAATTTACTTTTATATCCTAAATTAAATATATATTTAATTTTACTATAAGTACCAAATCTTATTTCGTTTAAATCTAATTTTACTTTATCACTTATATTAATAGTTATTTCATATTTAGTTTCTATATCACTAAAATATTCAATATTTAATTTACTATTTTTATTTATATTTAATATTAGTTTATTAATACCATAACTAGTTTCTTTTTCTAAAAATTTTATTTCTATACCATCTACATTAGCTTCTATTTTTTCATTTACTACTTTTATTTTATTCATAAAGCTAATTTTCCTCAATTATAGAATTACTATTTTTAGAAAATTCTTCGTAACCTTTTTCTTCAATTATAGATACTAATGAAGCATCACCACTTTTAACTATTTTTCCACCTTTTAAAATATGTACATGTGTTGGATGAATATAATCAAGTAATCTTTGATAATGGGTAATAAGTAAAATACCAGGATTCTTATCTTTATAGTACTTCATTACATTTTCTCCAACTACTCTTAAACTATCAACATCAAGACCTGAATCTATTTCATCTAAAATAACTAAACTTGGTTCTAACATATACATTTGAAGTATCTCATTTTTCTTTCTTTCTCCACCAGAAAACCCAGAATTAATACCTCTATGTATCATAGATTTATCCATTTTAAGTTCATCTACTACTTTATCTAATTTATTTATAAATGGCATTAATTTAAAATTAGTTCCTTCTTTAGTATTAAGTGCCGTTCTTAAAAAGTCAGCATTAGTTACACCTTCTATTTCTAAAGGCATTTGCATACCTAAAAATATTCCTAATCTAGCTCTTTCATCTACTTCTAAATCATTTAATTTCTTACCATCAAAAAATATATCTCCACTAACTAATTTATAATTTTTATCACCCATTATAGTCTTTGATAAAGTACTTTTACCAACTCCATTAGGCCCCATAATTGCATGAATTTCTCCACTATTTATAGTTAAACTAAAATCTTTTAATATTTTTTTCTTATTAACTTCTACAGTTATATTTTGTATATCTAATGTATGCATATAAATCACCAATATAATTATACATTAAATTATTTAATTTGTTAAGGTATAAAATAGATTATATTTGCTAATAATAATAGTGAATATTTGCAGTATTCACGAAAAAAGAATTTAATTCTTTTTTATTTTTTGTTATAATTAATATGGTGATAATATGGATTGCATTTTTTGTAAAATAATAAATGGAGATATTCCATCATATACTTTATATGAAGATGATATAGTTAAGGTTATGCTAGATATAAATCCTAAAGCTGATGGACATATGTTAGTTATACCAAAAAATCATACATTAGATATTGATACAATAGATAATGATACCCTTATTCATATAATTGAAGTATCTCGTAAAATGAAAAAATTACTTGAAGAAAAATTAAATGTAAAAGGTGTTATGTTAGTACAAAATAATGGTGAATTAGAAGAAGTAAAACATTTTCATTTACATCTAATTCCACCATTTAATTCTAATACTAGAGATATTAAAAAAGTATATGAAATATTAAACGGTTAATCCGTTTTTTATTTTAAAAAAAAGAATTAAACTTGCATTAATTCTTCTTCTTTAACCTTTAATTTCTCATCTACTATTTTATTATATTTATTTATTAATTCTTGTACTTCTTCACTTGCAGATTTAATATCATCTTCTGGTAATTCTAACTTTTTAATATCATTATTACCATCTTGTCTAATATTTCTTAAAGCTATTTTACATTCTTCTGATATAGCTTTTACTTGCTTAACATATTCTCTTCTTGTTTCTTCAGTAAGCGGTGGAATATTTAATATAATAACTTCACCATTATTATTAGGTGTAAGACCTATATTAGCTTCATAAATACCTTTTTCAATTGCTTGTAATGAACTTCTATCAAAAGGTTTAATCATAAGTTGTCTAGCTTCTGGTACTGATATTGTAGCAAGTTGTTTAAGTGGTGTTGGTGTTCCATAGTAAGATACCATTACTGGATCTACTATTTGAGCATTAGCTCTACCAGCTCTTACATTAATAAATCTTTTTTCCATATTTTCTATAGCAGATTCCATTCTAGTTTCTACTTCTAATAATATATCTTCCATATTCACTCTCCATATCAATTATATTATAAAAATATATTTTAATCAATCAAAAAGTACACATATGTGTACTTATTTTAATATAGATTTTGAGATAGTGATAACTGGGCGCACACCGCCGCCGTCCCCATATCCCACTTTGAGGTTGCGCAAACTGCCATAGTAATCCACGCGCCAAGCGTCGCCAGAATTGCCGGAATTTGCAGTATTTGTCCAGTAGCCATAGTTACTAGAACTAGAATTTGCTACATTACATCCGTATTTTGTACAATTATATGTATTATCAAATAACCATGCATATTTGTTTGTTCCTGCTGCTCCTTTGTATTCTGTAGTTGAATTTGTATGGAAGAAATAATAACTTCCTCCTGCTGTCCATGCTGTATTATTAGTTATTTTCGCAACTTCACTTGCTTCTATTAGTCTTGGGTTTATACTTTTATTCCAACTAGATGTATCTCTTTCTAGTTGTGTTTTTACTTCTTGTGGTCCATTAACATTTGTGCCAGAATATGCCCATGCAACTGTTGCTCTTGTATTATGATCTAATAGTAAATTAACTTTATCAGTTCCTTCATCATTAAAGATATACCATCTCATACATCCTGTTTTAGTTCCTGTAGTGCTTACTGCTTCAGCGCTTGTGCATTTAGTATTTGTTTCTGGATTATAATATACTACTGTACCATTTGCGTATGTAGTTACCTCTGGTATTTCTATATTACATTCACTTTCAACTGTTTTAGCACTTGTTATAGATCCATCATTTTGAATTTCCACACAATAACCTGATATATACATTTTACCACTTACATTATTACTTTTGTCATAACTAAGTAATCCTTTTTTAGCTTGTTCTCCATCATATTTTAATGTGTTAGTGCTTAAATCAACATTAGAATTTGGCTTATTATCCATTATATTTTTCATGTAATGTGTTTTTGCTGCACCTACAATGCTTCTTGCACTTGCTTCTGCTGCTGATTTTTTAGAGTCTTCTATAATATTTAATACTGCAGGTGTTGCTATTACTGCTATTACTGCTAATATTACTATTACTGCTAATAACTCTATTAACGTAAACCCTTTCTTTTTCATATCTATTACCTCCTTATCATGATTTAATTATAACACATAACAAAAAAAGAACACTTCGTGTTTATTTACTGAGTAAGGGCTCGCCCGCCGACAAAAATTAGAATATTTTTACACTTGTTCATGTTCTTTTTTAATTCTATACAGTTATTCTATTCTCACTCATTTTCATCTTATTTTTCAAATATGTGGCTTCTATTTCATATTTGTTAGTACTTAGGAGATGATAGATTTTGAGATAGTTACAACTGGGCGCACACCGCTGTAGTCTGTAATACCCACGTAGTTGATGCTCAAGCTGCCACTGCAGTACACGTACCAAGCGTTGCGAGAATTGCCGGAATTTGCAGTATTTGTCCAGTAGCCATAGTTACTAGAATCTGCTATATTACAGCCATAGGTTGTACATTCATATGTATTATCAAATAACCATGCATATTTATTTGTTCCTGCTGCTCCTTTATATTCAATTGAATTTGTATGGAAGTAATAAAAACCTCCTCCTGCTGTCCATGTTGTATTATTAGTTATTTTTGCTATTTCACTTGCTTCTATTAGTCTAGCATTTATACTTTTATTCCATGTGCTTGTATCACTTTCTAGTTGTGTTTTTACTTCAACTGGGCCATTAGTATTTGTACCACTTGATGCCCATGTAACTTTTGCTGTTGTATTATGATCTAGTAATAAGTTTATAATATCAGTTCCTTCATCATTAAATGCATACCATCTCATACATCCTGTTTTAGTTCCTGTAGTGCTAACTGCTTCACTACTACTGCATTTCTTATTTGTTTCTGGATTATAGTATACTACTGTTCCATTTGCGTATGTAGTTACCTCTGGGATGTCTATAGAGCACTTGCTTTCATCTGTTTTAGCACTTGTTATAGATCCATCATTTTGAATTTCCACACAATAACCTGATATATACATTTTACCACTTACGTTACCTCTTTTGTCATAACTAAGTAATCCTTTTTTTGCTTGTTCTCCATCATATTTTAATGTACCAGTGCTTAAATCAACATTAGAATTTGCCTTATTATCCATTATATTTTGCATATAATGTGTTTTTGCAGCGCCTACAATACTTCTTGCACTTGCTTCTGCTGCTGATTTTTTTGAGTCTTCTATAATATTTAATACTGCAGGTGTTGCTATTATTGCTATTACTGCTAGTATTACTATTACTGCTAAGAGCTCTATTAGTGTAAATCCTTTTTTTCTCATACTTTCTCCTTCTACTTATAAGGTATAAATATTTTTGATGACCAATATTTTGGTTACATAGTTATTAGTCTATTTTTATTATCCTTATTATATTTAGTATATAGTTTTTTATTTTATTTGTAAAGTTATATTTCTTTTATTTCATTTACAATTATTTGATATCTACCATTTCTTTTTTCACATCTACCTTTTACATATATGATATTACCACCCTTTATACTAGATGCTTCTTCATATAAATTTGGAAACACTGTTAAATCAATACTTGATAGTTCATCACTACCAGTTATAAACATCATTTTTTTATTATCTTTATTTGTAATAGTTTTTATATTATTAACAAGTAATACTAAACTAACATTTTTATCAAAATATTCATCGATATCTAATAAATTAATTGTATTATATTTATTTTTATACATTGTAACTGGATGTGCTGTTAAATAAAATCCAAATAAGTCTAGTTCATATTTAAGCAATGTTTTTAGTGGATATTCTTCTTTTACTTCTATGTCAGGTATTATAGCGTATTCAAGAGGTATTTCACTTGCAATAGATGCAAAGTTAAGTAGTACATCTAAATTTTCATATAAAGTTCTTCTATTATATCCAAATTCTTCTAAACTACCAGATAGTATTAAACTTTCTAAATTCTTTTTACTAATACCTTTATTATATATTTTACCCATAAAGTCGTATATATTAATATATTTATCTCCTCTATTTTCTACAATAGTTTTACCTATATTGTATCCAATACCTTTTATACTATTAAATGGGCAAATAATACTGTTATCTATTATTTCATATATGAGTCCGCTCTTATTTATAGAGGGAGGAAGTATTTTTATATTATTTTCCTTACATTCATATACAAAATTTTGTAGTTTAATTTCATTAGTTTGATACATAGATAACATATATTTAGAAAATATAAGTGGATAATGAACTTTTAAATATGCCATTTTATATGCTGTTATGGCATACGCTACAGAATGAGCTTTATTAAATCCATATGATGCAAACTTAAATATTAAATTATATACTTTAGTTGCTACTTCACTACTATATCCATTTTCTATACTTCTTTTAATAAATTTTTCTTTTTCTAATACTAATATATCTTCTTTTTTCTTACTCATGGCTTTTCTAAGTACATCAGCTTCTCCTAATGTATAATTAGCCATGACACTTGCAATTTGCATTATTTGCTCTTGATATATTATTATTCCATATGTACTTTTAAGTATATCTTTTAGTGAATCATCTATATAATCTATTTTTTCAAGACCATTTTTTCTCTTTATATATGAATCAATATTTTTCATAGGTCCTGGTCTAAATAGTGCTATAGCTGCTATTACATCTTCAAAACTAGTTACTTTTAATTTATGTAAGAAATTTATCATACCAGATGATTCAAACTGAAAGATACCAATTGTTTTAGCTTTATTAAATAAATTTAATGTAGCTTTATCATTCATTGGTATTTCATTAAATGATATATTTTTAGCTTCTTTTAATATATTGTTTATAGTAGTTAAATTTGATATTGCTAGAAAGTCCATTTTAAGTAGTCCCAATTCTTCTAAGTATTCCATAGAATATCCTGTTAAATAAGAATCATCTTTTTTTACTAAAGGTATTATATTATCTAAATCATTTTTACCGATAATGACTCCAGCTGCATGAATAGTAGTATGTCTTTTTATACCTTCTATCTTAGATGATATCATATATACTTTAGCTAATCTTTTGTCTTCTTTTAATACTTTTACTAACTTTTGGTTACTATTATAGTTATCTTTTAGTGATAATTTAGAATCTATATATTTGCATAAGTAATCTATTAAGTTTTGTTCTAAGTTTAATGTTTTACCTATATCTCTAACTGCTTGTCTACCACCAAATGTATCAAATGCAATTATAGGTACTACTCTTTTTACTCCATATTTATTTTTGCAATAACAAATTACATCACTTCTTCTTTTATCTTCAAAATCTATATCAATATCAGGCATACTAATTCTTTCAGGATTTAAAAATCTTTCAAAGAATAAATTGTATTTAATAGGGTCTACTGCTGTTATATTAAGAAGATAAGATACAAGTGATCCTGCAGCTGAACCTCTTCCTATTCCTACCATTATATCGTTTTCTTTAGCGTATTTAACATAGTCCCAAACTATTAGAAAATAATCACAGAATCCCATTTTATTTATAATATCAAGTTCATATTTTAATCTATCTATGTATACTTTAGGTGCCGTAGAACCAAATTTACTCTTAAGACCATTTATACATAATTTTTTCAAAAATAAACTAGAATCACCTTCATTATCTGGATATTCTGGTATTAAGAATCCATTATTTGGAAACTCTAAATTACATTTATCTACTATTTTTTTGCTATCTTCATTTATTACTAATTTATTATCAAATTCATCATCTATTTCTATATATAATTTAGAATCCTTAATCGCCATTAAATATTTTAAATAGTCTTTATCACTATCATTTATATATAGTATTTCATTTAAGTATACTTTATCTATATTTATACTATTTTTTTCTTTTTCATTTTTATAACCTATATATAAATCACTATATATATCTTTTATTTCTTTATATAAATTCTTATAAGTAAATGGTAATATGCAAATTAAATCACTACTATACTTTTTTAAGTCATCTATAGTTATATCTTTTTCAGTACTAATAGTACTTAATTTTATTAGATTTTGATATCCTTTATAATTTTTAGCGTATAATACTAAGTTATATATATTAAGTCCTATTATAGGTTTTATATTATTACTTTTGCATTTTTTATAGAACTCCATTACTCCATACATATTTTCATCTGTGATAGTAAGTGCTTCTATATTATTTTTTTTAGCATAAGTAATTAAATCATCAATACGAATTAAACTCTTAAGTAAAGTATTATTTGTCTTTATAAATAATGGAGCTATCACTCTATCACCTCATATTTATTTTACCATAATTAGTAATTTTTAAAACAATTTTAGCTAAATTATTTGACTATTTAAAGAAAATATGGTAAAGTTAATTAGCGAGGAAAACTATATTTAAAAGGAGGCATGAATATGGCAACTAAAATTACTAGCACAACTCCACAATTTGGTAATCTTAGATCTCATTCTAATAAAGCTTGTAAACACGCAAGAAAAGTAAATTATCAAAAAGTTAAACTAGATAATGGTGAAACTATTATCATGAGTGCAAGAGAAAAAAGAACATTAAAAAAACTAAGCCAAAATAATTAATTTGGTTTTTTTTTGTACAAAAAAGAATATATTATAGCATTTGCTTAATATATTCTTTTAATTTTTCTTTTTCTTCTTTTTTCATTGGTCTACATTTATCTATATCACCTGTTTTATCAGCTAAAGCCTTAGCCATACCATCGCAGCTTCCATAACCACAACCACCACAATTGTATCCAGGTAGTAATGCTCTTATTTTATCTTCTTTAGTATTAACAGCGCCTTCAATAAATACTAGTACTAAACTAAGTATAAAAGCTACTACAGTTATAATAATTACACCTATCATAATTCACCCTCTTTATTTTTACATCCATTACATAATTTACAATTACTATTACATTTTATAGTATTTTTACTATATAAATATATTGTTAATACTATAAGTAATAAAAGTATTATAAACGCTATCATATAGTATATTTACTAAATATTATTGCCATAATACCTGCAACTATTAAAGCAATAGGCACTCCTTTAAAACTCTTTGGAATATCACTTAAACTCATTTTTTCTCTTATAGTAGCAAATATATATATTACTAATGTAAATCCTATACCACTACCTAATGCATAAACTATAGTTTCTAATAAATTATAATTATTAGAAATAGATAATAATGATATACCAAGTATAGCGCAATTAGTAGTAATAAGTGGTAAATATATACCTAAATGTTCTATTATTTTCTTAGAATATTTTTTTAATAAAATAATAAGTAATTGTACTAATGATGCAATAACTAATATAAATATTATTGTTTCTAAATATTCTGTTTTAGTAGGTACTAATAAATAATGATATAGAAAGTATGTAATTATACTAGATAATGTAAGAACAATAGTTACAGATGCTCCCATATTTAAAGCATCTTTTTCTTTATTTGATGTACCAATAAAAGGACATATACCTAAAAACTTAGTAAGTATTATATTATCAGTTAGTATACTAGATAAAAATATATTAATTAGATTCATCTTTACCTCCTTTTATTTTATTTATAATAGCTATTAAGAAAGCTAATGTAAAAAAGGCACCTGCTGGAGTAGTAAGAATTGGTATAAGAGCTTTAGAACCAAATATATTAGTAATTACTTCTTTATATCCAGTTATAGAGCTTATATTATTCATTAGTGTTAAACTATTATTTCCTAATGTTTCTCTTATAAACGCTATTATAATAAGTGCTAAAGTATATGATAGCCCTGTTTTACTAGCATCTATAAAACTTTTACCTACACTATTTTTACTAGCTACTGATAAAGCTCTACCAAGTATAATACAATTTACTACAATAAGAGGCAAATAAACGCCTAATGTAGTATATAAATTAGGCATATACTCTTTTAGTAATATCTCAGTAATTGTTACAAATGTAGCAATTATAATTATATAAACTGGTATTTTTACATTTTCAGGTACTAGTTTCTTTATAAAAGAAACTATAGTATTACTACAAATAAGTATTATAGTTAAACAAATACCCATCATATATGCAGATTCAAAATTAGTAGTAACAGCAAGTGAAGAACAAAGTCCAAGTAATAATACAAATATTGGGCTATTTGTAAATAATTCTTTAAAAAACTTCTTCATTAAATCCCTCCTGTTAATTTAAGTACTAAATATAATAATAAAGAACATATAAAAGCTGTTATAGTTAAAGATAAAATACTTTTTAATTTATCATTCATTATTTTCACCATCCACTTTTATAGTTTCACTAATTATCTTTTTAATTGCCTTACTAGATATAGTAGCTCCGCTAATAGTATCTACATTATCTAAGTTATCTTGATTATTTAATAAATTATTTAAATAATCTGTACTTAATATAAAGTTTGGACATTTATAATGTTCATTAGTTTTATCCATAGATACACAAGTATCATTATAACTTACAACCTCTATATTAGTAACTTTATTATCTTTTAAAGTTAGTTTAAGAGTCATAACTCCACCAAAACTATTATCACTTACAGTATATATATTAGAGTCATCTATTACTTCTTTATTTAATACTTTAAATGTTGTATCTTCTTCTTTTTTTATGCTATTATTATCACCTTTTTTATAATCATTTAAAGTATTTATAGCCATTTTCTTAAGTGCAGTACTAGATATAGTAGCTCCACTAACTGTATCCATATTACTTAAATTATCACTATATATTATTTTATCTATGTAATTAGCATTTAATACTTTTTCAAAATACATAGAGGTTTCAGAATGTTCTAGTATTTCCATCTTAATTATTTTATTATCTTTAATTTCTATACTAGCTTTTATTTTACCATTATTACCTTTTTCAGTAACAATGTATTTAGCTGTACCACCCTTTACTTCTTTACTTAGTATTTCATAATTTGGATCAGTCTCTACCTTATTTGTATTTACTTTTATACTAAACGCTAATAACAACATAACAACTACTAAAGGTATTAAATATATATATTTATTTTTAAATTTAACGCTTAATTTTTCTACTATAAATACAAACATATTCATAGTAAGAATAGCTATACTAACTCCTTCACTAGCACTAGTTAAATATCTTAATATAACAGTTAAAATACCTAATGAAATACCAAATATTATTTGTCCATTCCTAGTAGTTGGACTAGTTACAGGATCAGTAGCCATAAATATAGCTCCAAAGAATAATCCTCCAGATAGTATTTGAAATAAAGGATACCATATACCTAAATTATTATTTAAACCAATAATACCTGTTATTATAAATACTGTACTTATATATAATACTGGTATTCTCCATTTAATAGATTTTTTTATTACTAAATATATAAATCCTAATAAACATAATAATGCACTTACTTCACCTATACTACCAGGTATAAAACCTATAAAGAAATCAAATAAACTTCCAAAAGGTTTTACCACTGTATCATAAGATACCATATCTACTAAATTTAAATTAGTAAGAGGTGTAGCAGAAGAGATTGTATCAATTTCATATTTATTTAAATAACTAAAATTAGATGAATACATAGTCATTATAAGTAAATAACCTATTAAAGCTGGATTAAATATATTTTCACCAAATCCTCCAAATAACATCTTACCTATTACAATAGATAATATAGAACCTATTATAAGATAAATTATTGGAGTATTAACAGGTAATAATAAAGATAAGAATAAACCTGGTATATAACTATAACTATTTATAAAATAGTCTTTTTTATCTTTCATAAATAATTTATAATATACATATTCAGTTACATATGTAGTTACAGGTCCTACAATTAAGAATATAAGTATTCTAAATACTTCTAATATATCATCTTTACCTTTAATATAAGGAATAATACCATTTTTATATATGGCAAATATACATATTGGTAATAATGCTAATACTAAATTAAGCATTATTTTTTTAGTATTATTTTTATCCCTTAAAAAAGGTCCTTTTACATTTTCCATAATTCCTCCTATTTTATAGTTTCTTTAGCTTTTCTTACATATTCTCTAACATTTATTTTACTAGGACATATATAAGAACATAAACCACATTCTACACATTTATTTGGTTCTAATTTTATTAACTTATCTTTATTTTTATAAAAATCTTTTATAAGTACTGGATATAAGTTTGCAGGACAAACTAAATTACATTTGCCACATCTTATACACCTTACACTATCATACATTATATCTTTTAAAAGCAATACTGCATTTACATCAGCAGAAATAACTAAATCAGTGCTTGACGTAATTCCCATCATAGGTCCACCAGCTATTATAAGTAATTTATCTTTTTTATTATAACCAAGTTCATTTAATACATCTTCTACTTTAGTACCTATTTTTACTAATACATTTCTTGGATGCTTTAGTCCTTCTCCACTAAATGTTACTACTCTATCTGTTAAAGGTTTATTATATTTTAAAGCTTCAAATATAGCAAACAAAGTTGACGCATTGTTTACAACAATACCTTTTTCAATTGGTAATCTATCATATGTAACATGTAAAGCTTCTTTTATAAGTAATCTTTCCCACCCCATTGGATAAATATTTTTTAATATCTTTAATTCAATATTTAAATAACTACCAATATATTCTTTTACAGCATCTATTAAAACAGTATTATCTTTTCTAATAGCAAGTACTGCTTTTTCTATATTATTTATAGTAAGTACGGCATCAATAGCTTCTAGTAATTCTTCTACATGGTTTTTTATATGCATAGCATCTGCTGTTATATATGGTTCACATTCTACAGCATTTACTACTAATACTTTTATTTTAGTATCTGTATCATATTTTGCATATGTAGGGAATCCTGCTCCACCAAGACCAACAATCCCAGCATTTTTTACTATATCAATAAATTCTTCTTTACTAAATTTATTAATCTTATCAGTAGTTTCTTTTAAATCTTTTACTTTTTCTTTAAAATCATTTTCAATTACTACACATTTTACTTTTTTACCAGATATATGATCATGTTCTTCTATATCAAGCACTTTACCACTAACAGATGAATAAATTGGTACTTTAAAGTTACCTTTTTTTCTTCCAATTTCATCCATTTTGCATACATAATCACCTTTTTTTACTAATACAGTTATATCTTCATCATGAAAAGCAATTAAAGGTATATATACATATTTTGGTTTATTAAAATTTAGTATGTCTTCTTTTAAAGACATATTTTTCTTTCTCGGTATTCTAAGTCCACCCATTTTTACCATCCTATTCTGTAATAATTATACATTTATTTTTATAATTAAACAAGTGTTACAAAAATAAACACAAAAAAAGTTGGATTAACCAACTTATTTTTTAAAATGGTGACCGGTACGGGATTCGGACCCGTGAATGCATGCGTGAAAGGCATGTGTGTTAAGCCGCTTCACCAACCGGCCATAAATGGTGGGCCTGAATGGACTTGAACCATCGACCTCACGCTTATCAGGCGTGCGCTCTAACCAGCTGAGCTACAAGCCCACTTAGTAGCCTTTAATGGGCTGACTACATAAGTATACATTATTTTATTTTTTTTTGCAAGTACTTTTTTAAAAATTTATTAAACTCAATGAGTAATAAACAAAATGGTGGGGCATTAGGGACTCGAACCCTAGACCCACTGATTAAGAGTCAGTTGCTCTACCAACTGAGCTAATGCCCCATGTACAAAAATGATTATATCATACTTTTTTTGATTTTGAAACAATTAATATAAAAAAAAGGAAAAAATTTCCTTTTTTTACATCTTTAATTTACCTTTACTTCCTTTTAATCCTTTGCATCCACCATAATTACTTAAGATATTAGAACTAAATGAACTAGTTTTACCTTCTATAATTTTATATTCTTTAATTGCATATGTAATAGCATCATCAAGCAATTCATCATATTCTTTATTTATTGGTTCCCATAAATAGAATGATAATGATCCTGGAATAGTATTAGGTTCATTTACATATACCTTTTTAGATTTTTTATCAATTAAGAAGTCAACTCTACATATTCCACTTAAATTTAATGCTTTATATGTCTTTTTAGCAAGTTCTGTAACTAACTCTCTAGTTTTAGCATCAATTCTAGCAGGAATAATACGATCAGTTGCAACCATACCTTTTTTAGAACCTTTACTTCCACCTACATATTTATCATTATAAGTTAAGAAATCATCAGATGAAATAACTTCTTCTATTTCACTTGTTTCTTGATATTCATAATTACCAAGTACACTACAATTTACTTCAACTAAATTATCAACCATTTTTTCTACTACAACTTTACTATCATATGCGATAGCTTCTAAAATAGCAGGAGCTAATTTACTTTCATCTTTTACTACAGTAATCCCTACACTACTACCTAAAGTTGCCGGTTTAACAATTACTGGATAGCCTAATTTAGAAATTCTACTTTCTATTTCTTTATTGTTAGCATTATATTCATAATCATAGAACCAATCATATTTTACATGTGGAATATCTTCACTTTCAAATATTTGTTTCATAACAACTTTATCTTGTCCTAGTGCTGAACCTAGTACTTTAGGTCCAACAAAAGGGGCACCAATAGTTTCTAGGTATCCAGCTAATGTACCATCTTCTACTCCATTACCATGAACAACAGGTAATATAATATCAATATCTGTAACTATTCTTTTAAATAAACCTTGTGATTCTAAACAAATCTTACCATCTTTATTTATAAGAACTACTTTTTTAGCATATCTTTTTAAATCTTCAAAATCTTTATATACTTCTATATCAGTAAGCATAGCCCCTGTATACCAAGTTCTATCCTTTGCCATATAAATAGGTATAACTTCATATTTATCCTTATTCAACGCGTGCATAGCTTGAACAGCCGAAATAATACTTACTTCATGTTCAACACTAACGCCTCCAAACATAACTCCAACTTTTATTTTCATATTACTCCTCCATATCTTCTTCAAAGAATCTTCTTAAAACTCTTGTTAAATCAACTAAATTTTCTAAATAAGCATAATGTGATGAACCATTATAAACTACTACACCACTATCAGGAATTAATTTTTCTAATTCATAAGCTCTTTCAATTGGAACTGCTTCATCATTAGTTCCCCATACTATAAGGGTTGGACACTTTATCTTTTTAATGTCCTCTGTAATATCTAAATTAACTGTATTTACAAGTATTTTCCTCATCATATCAGAAGCGTTTCTATAATCAGTAGAACCAATATGTTTTTTTGCAAATCCTTCTAATTTATTTATTACAGGTACTTTTTTCATAAACTTCAAAAACTTAATTTTAAATGTTAACTTTTCTAGTTCCTTTTTAAATGGACTAGCGAGTAAAACTAACTTATGCACTTTATATTTACTTGCATAAAGAAGTGATACTTTTCCACCAAAAGAATGACCTATTAAAATGGGATTATCTATTTTTAAGTTATCAAGTAACTTCTTTAACATTTCTACATAATCACTAACTTCCCATGGATAAGTAGGTTCATCACTACTTCCATACCCTGGTAAATCTATAATAGTAACTCTAAAATGTTTACAAAGTCTATCACCAATTGGCTTCATCATTTGTATATTTTGTCCCCAACCATGTAATAACACGATATCGTATCCGCTACCATATTGTACATAATTTATATTTATATTGTCTATCTTCATATCTATCTCCTAACATTATTATACCATATTTTACTTATTATAATTAAAAAAACTATCAGTTTACACTGAAGTTTTATTTTTCTTTTTCTCTACTTTAATAACTTTTTTCTTATTACGATTATATTTTTTATCTAAATATAATATAAATTTACCATATAAATATTTGATTGTAGGTTCTAATACAAGCATAAATATAATACCAAATAATACAAATATAAGTACTTGTTTATCAAAAGTTATTTTATTTTTGTTCATCTTTAAAGCAATTAATGCTGATAATATAAACATAGATGGTGTTAATTTTTTTATTAAAAATGCTAATAAAAGAAGCATAACAATAACTATTAACCATATAGTTTCTGGCATTATATCACCTACCCATCATTAATTTTAAGTCAATATACTTTAAATGTCAAATAAATTAATCTATATCTACAAGTTCATACATAGTAGAACCAATATTTAATTTTTCTGCACATTCTATAGTATATACGCCATGTCTACTATTTACTCTTTCTAAGAAATGTTCTTTACCACTATCATTAGAATTTATTACTAAATCAATTGCACATCTATCAATTGCTACAGGATCAGTACTTATTAAAATACCTATATCTTTTAAGCATGGATCTTCTGCTACAGCACAGCAATCACAGTCAACACTCATATTACACATAATATTTATATAAACAATATTACCTTTAAATAAATTAACAACAGAACTAGCAGCATCTGCCATACTTTCTAAGAATTTATCTTGCTTTGCTACATTATCCCATAAAGTATTTTGATCCATAGTTTTACCAGCACTATGAATATAGGCTTTACCTTCACTAGAAGCACAACCAATAGATAATTGCTTTAAACTTCCACCATATCCACCCATAGGATGCCCTTTAAAATGTGATACTACTAACATAGAATCATAATTAGCTAAATTTTTACCAACATAATTTTCTTTAATAGCAACTCCATTTAAAATATCTAATTTTAAACTACCATCTCTATCAAGTAAATCAAATTTATACATATTCCATCCATGATTTTCAATTAATTTTTCATGTTTTTCAGTCGTATTTCTAGCTCCTAGATAAGCAGTATTACATTCTACTACTGTACCATTAACTCTTTCTATTATATCTTTTAAGAATTCAGGTCGTAAATAATTTTGATTACCTTCTTCTCCAGAATGCACTTTAACTGCAACTTTACCTTTTAATTCTTTATTTAAAATATTATATAGTTTAACCAAGTTTTCACTTGTAATATCTTTTGTAAAATATACTTTTTCCATATCATCACTATTATTATTCTACCACAAAAAAAGAAATAGATAAACTATTTCTAAGTAAATAAGTGATCAAATAAAATCTCTATTGCCATATAAATAAGGACAATTCCACCAAATATAGTTGCTTTGTTTTCGTATTTTCTTCCAAACTTATTACCTATACGAGTACCAATAAAAGTAATTGTAAAAGTAATTATACCAATTACTAAGATTGCAAATAATAAATTAACATTTAAGAAAGCAAAAGTAATACCAACTACTAAAGCATCTATACTAGTAGCAATAGCAAGTAAAATCATAGTCTTAACATCTATTTTATCATCAACTTCATTATTACCACTTAATGAATCTCTAATCATATCAGCACCTATTATAAATAATAAAATAAATGCTATCCAATGATCAACAGCTACTATAGCACTAGAAAAAGTATTAGCAAATATATAACCAATAAATGGCATAAACATTTGAAATATGCTAAAATATGTTGCAATTATAAAACTTTTCTTATATGACATTTTTTTAATAGAAAGTCCTTTACAAATTGATACAGCTGCAGCATCCATACTAAGAGCTACACTAGTAAATATTATATCTATATATCCCATAGTCCATTATATTCATTTACATATAAATCTTGATAAATTTTAATATATAGGTTATTATTTAGATGGAGGTATTATGATAAAATATAATGATTTATTAAATTTAGATAAAACAATTGCCAAAGAATTATTTTTAAAATGTGATTATCCATGGGAAGTATTACCACTTATTCATGATTTTATTTTAAAAATTGGTCCTACTCTTGGTGATGATTATAAAGAAATAAAAGAAAATGTATGGGTGCATAAAACATGTGATATATACGATTCAGCATATATTATAGGACCTGCTATAATTGATGAAGATACTACTCTTAGACATTCAGCTTTTATAAGAGAAAATGTTATTATAGGAAAATCTTGTATAATAGGTAATTCTACAGAAGTAAAAAACTCTATTATATTTGATAATTCAGAGTGTCCACACTTTAACTATATTGGAGATGCTATCTTAGGATATCATGCTCATACAGGAGCTGGAGTTATACTATCAAATGTAAAAAGCGATAAAACAAATATAACTATAAAAGATGATAAAATATATGAAACTAACTTAAGAAAGTTCAGTGCTATATTAGCAGATAACACTGAAATAGGATGTAATAGTGTATTATGTCCTGGAACTATAATAGGAAAAAATACTAATGTTTATCCACTTACTAGAGTAAGAGGTGTAATTGGTAGTAATAAAATAGTTAAATCTATGGATAACATAGTAAATAAGGAGATAAAATGAGATTATTTGGAACAGACGGTGTAAGAGGAATAGTTAATAAAGATTTAGATATCTTTTTAGCAACTAAAATAGGAGTTTCAGCAGCTTATGTACTAGGAAAAAATAAAAAGATAAAAGTAGTAATTGGTAGAGATACTAGAATATCTGGTGAAATGCTATCATTTGCTGTTACATCTGGATTACTTAGTATGGGTGCTGAAGTAATAGATTTAGGAATAGTGCCTACTCCTTTAGTATCTTATTTAATACAAAAATATAATGCGGATATGGGAGTAATGATATCTGCAAGTCATAACCCTAGTGAATATAATGGAATAAAACTATTTAATAATCTAGGAATGAAATTAAGTGATGAAATTGAAGATGAAATAGAAGCAAATTTAAACATCATGCCAGATAAAGAAATGGGTTCATACTACGTAGAAGAAAATGCCTGCACAGATTATATCAATCACTTAAAAAGTACAGTATCTTTAAAAGGAAACTTAAAAATCGTAGTAGACTGTGCCAATGGTTCAGCTAGTACTACTGCCCCTACTTTATTTAAAGAATTAGGGTTTGATTCTATTATAATAAATAATAAATATGATGGATTAAATATAAATTACAAATGTGGATCAACTCATTTAGAAATGTTAAAAGAAGAAGTTTTAAAAAATAATGCTGACTTAGGAATTGCTTATGATGGAGATGCCGATAGATGCCTACTCATTGATGAAGATGGTAACACTATTGATGGAGATACTATATTAGCTATAAATAGTTTATACTTAAAAGAAAATTATAAACTAAAGAATAATACATTAGTAGCAACTGTAATGTCTAACTTAGGACTTAGAAATTTCTGTAAAAAACATGATATTAATTTTGTTAGTACTAAAGTTGGAGATAGATATGTACTTGAAAACATGATAGAAAATGACTATATATTAGGTGGAGAACAATCAGGTCATATCATATTTAAAAATGATGCTAATACTGGTGATGGTGAACTTACATCAATAAAAACACTAGAAATATTAGAGAATAAAAACATTAGTTTAAGTGAACTATCAAAAATAATAACTATATATCCACAAGTTCTTATAAATGTAGAAGTTACAAAAGAAATAAAAGAAAATTATAAAAATGATACTAACTTAAATAATTTAATTACTAGTATAGAAGAAGAATTAAAAGATAATGGTAGAGTTTTAATTAGACCTAGTGGTACTGAAAATAAAATAAGAATTATGCTAGAAGGCACTAATATAGAAGATATAACTAAAAAAGCTAATATAATAAAAGAAGCTATAGAAAACATAAAAAAATAATCAGCTCAAACTGATTATTTTTTATTATTTTAATATATTTTTATCTACTATAATAACTGGACGAACACCTATTCCTTCGTCATATGTTACGTGTGCTAAACCAACACCATTTTCATATACAGTCCAAGCTGTAGCTAGAATACCAGTGTTTTTTGTACTTGTCCAATAAGTTCCAGATAACCAGCTATATTTACCAGTATTATTAGAACAAGCATTATTTACTTCTTGAAAACAATAAGTTTTTGAGCCTGATGAAACATAAAAATTCCAATTAGCATTATCTACTACCTTAGCAATTTGTTCTGCTTCTATTAATTTTGCAGTATTTTTTATATTAACATCCCAAGAACTAATATCTTTCTTTAATTGTGCTAAAGCAGTAACTGGTCCATCTGTATTTGTACCAGAAGTATTATAGGCAACGTCTATTGAAGTATTATGGTCTAATAATAAATTTACTTTAGTTGTTTCTTTGCTATCTAAAAAAGCATACCATTTCATACACCCAGTTTTGGTTCCTACTGAACTAACTGCTTCACTACTTGTGCATTTTGTATTTGTTTCTGGATTATAATATACTATTTCTCCATTATCATATACTTTTATTGGTTCTGGAATATTTATATCACATTCACTTTCTTTAACTTTATCACTACTTACGGTTCCATCACTTTTTATTTCTACACAGTAACCTGATATATACATTTTCCCATATGCATTACCATCTTTATCATAACTTATAGATCCTTTAGTAGCTTGTTCTCCATCATATTTTAATGTGTTAGTGCTTAAATCAACATTAGAATTTGGTTTATTATCCATTATATTTTGCATATAATATGATTTAGCTGCACTAGCAATATTTCTTGCACTTGCTTCTGCTGCTGATTTTTTAGAGTCTTCTATAATATTTAATACTGCAGGGGTTGCAATTAGTGCTATTACTGCTAATATTACTATTACAGCGAGTAACTCTATTAGTGTAAATCCTTTCTTTTTCATAATTCCTCCTTCTATTTATAAGAACACAAAAAAACAAAAATCTAGGAAATTCCTAGTTTTTATGTATTATATACATGACTAATAGATGGTTATTAAATATCCCCACACAAATATGGGCATAATTATTAGTCACATTTTCACATTCCTACTATATTAAGTATATATTTTTTTATTTTATTTGTAAATAATATATTTATCAAAAATATATAAAATAGTTGGAAGGATAAATATTGTTGTAATTAGTGATATAAGTGTACCTATTCCTAAAAATAAGCCTATAGATGATATTACACTAGATGTTGATACAAATCCCACTATAAATCCTGATATAGTAAGTATAAGTCCACTAGTTAATATTGCACCTATTCTATCTTTCATAGTTAAATTTATAGATTTATCTTTATCATACTTACATCTATTTTCTAAATATCTACTTGCAAATACTATTGCATAATCTATAGTAGCTCCCATTTGAATAGCAGATACTACTAAATATGACATAAAGAATATTTTCATATTAAATATTACTGATAGTGCAAATGTAATAAGTATACTACCCTCTATTGTTAATATAAGTATTAGAGATAAAATTTTATTTTTAAATGTTTGATATAAAATTATATATATAAATATTATTGTTATTAAAGTAATTATAATATTATCTTTGGTAAATGTTTTTTCTAGATCAATACTACTTATAGTATTACCAACTAAAGTTACATCACTATAGTATTTATTAGTAATACTTCTAATTTCATCTACTACTTCTTTTGATTTATTACTTTCTATAGGCATATCTAATGTAAGAATAAATCTACTATAATTATCGCTTTCAAGTAATCTTATTGAATCTGTTATTTTAGCGTATCCAACATCTAATTTAAATCTTAAATCACTATTTAATGATAGATTATCTTCATTTTCTTTTAAGAAGTATATTAAATCTATTATTTTTATTTTATAGTCATCTATATTTGTTATAGTATCATTATTTTTATATGCATAATATTTATATAAATCTATTAGTTTATCACCATCTACTACTGCATATTTTTTTAATATCTCTTTTAATTCTTTATAATTTACATCACTTGTAATATATATATTATCACTAATTTCATAAGATCCTACACTAGTAACTAATGTAACTTCACTAATCTTATCTAATTCTTCTTTTAACTTTAATTCTCTATTATAGTCTTTATCACTTTTTACTATAACTGCTAGTGTATTAGTTTTACCAAATACATTTTCTATTTCATGTAATGCTTTTGTATTATCAGATTGGCTAATTGCTTCTATACTATATATATTATAAACATATTTGTATTTAGGTATTAAAACCGCTGATATTATAACTATTAGTACATATATACTTAATAATAGTTTACTATTTATAACTTTAAAATTAATTTTATTCTTTTTCTTTTTTTCCGTTTTAATAAGTATTTTATTAAATATTACTAATAATGCTGGCATTAAAAATATTACTGTAATTAAACTACTTATTATTCCTTTTGTAAGTACAAGTCCAATATCTTTACCTATTTTTAATTTCATAAATACTAGCGCTAATAATCCAGATATTGTAGTAAGAGATGACGCTAATATTTCTTTTATTGCTTTTGTACTAGTTATTTTTATACGTTCTAGAGTCTTCCCTTTACTTTTCATAAACTCATTCATATAGATTATTACATAATCTATTGAAAGTGCTAATTGAAGTATTACAGCTATTGATTCTGTAATATATGATACTTCTTTAAATATAAAATTTGTACCCATATTAAGAACTATTGCAAATATAAATATTATAAAGGTTATAAAGACTTCAAAGTAAGATTTAGATGTTATTAGAAGTATTATAAATATTATGCATACTGACATTATAAGTATTCTATCTATACCATCTAATACTCCACTATAATATGATGAATATAAATAGTAATCACTATCACTTACAATTTTCTTAATTTCATAAGTGGTATCCACCATTTTATCTTCATTAGCATCTCTTATTTGAAGAATATAAAGTGCGTTATTATCTTTTAATGAATATGATACATTTTCTATATTTTTAATATTCTCTAATTTAGAATAAATCTTTTTATAATCATTAACATCTTTTACCATTAAACTAATACTAGTAAATGATCCAAATTCATCATTCATAAGAGTTAAACCCTTTTTTGTTTCTGTATTATCTGGTAAATAATTAATTATATTATTATTTATTTTTACATTATTTATATTTAAAAATGTAAAAATAAATATAAGAAAAAATAAACCTAATAATAGATATCTATACTTTATACTAAAATCACTTATTTTTTCTATACATTTCATAGTATCACCATATTCTAATTAGTTTTTATAGTTTTAATTGAAAATAATATATTTTTAAGCATATCAATATTTTCTTCTTTATAATTAGCACTTAAACATACTAAATGATTTTCTAACATAAAATAATAATTTATAATAGAAACTTTATTATTAGACATAATTACTTCTTTTATTTCACTACTAATATTAGTAGCGTAAAGCGTATATTCACTTACTACCTTCCAATTATACTTTTTATATGAAGTAATTTCTTCGTTATATCCATTTTCTATTTCATGTATTCCTAAGTCAGTAAACAAAATATATGTATCATTGCCTTTAAGTTCAAATAAATCATATGGTCTAGTCATATAATCTATTCTATTAAACATTAGTTTATTAGGAAATTCTACATTAAAACAAAAATCAGTTTTAGATATAGTTACATCTAAATTATCTTTAAGTATTTTATCTATTTTATAATCTAATGCAAAGTCTAATGCATTTTTAATTTCTTTTAATATAGCAAAATCATATTTAGTAGTATCTGAAAATAAGTATCTACTAACTAAGTCATCAATTTCTAATAATTCTTCTTTTTCTCTAAGATTATATTCATTACTACCAAGTGCTACTTCTAAAGATTTAATATCTACTTTATTAAATGTTAAGGTAGTTAAATTAAGTGTCCAAAATAATGTATTTACTCCATTATATAAATATGTCATATTAGATAACTTTGACTTTGAAACTTGTTTACTTTTTATTATCCCAATATAATCCAAATCATGTTGATTAAGCACTTTTCTAACATTATACTTTTTATCTAATTCTTCTAATTTATTATCTATTAAATCTTCTTCTTTGTTTAAGCCCATAGTAGCAAAAGTAGCCATTGCATAAATACGCAAAGCCCTATCATGTATATCATTCTTATCTAATAAATTTGTAGTTGAATTAATAGGTACTGCTTGATCAAAAGAAAATTTTAAATTTTCTTTTTTCATTTTTGAAATATTATTATTTATTCTACTTTTATCTAATTCATCTAAATGTATTTTATTTACATCATAAACTTCTCCAAAACTAATTTTAGGCATTTCATAAGTAAGTGCTGCTGTAAGATCATTTATATTTGTAGAATTTAAAAATACATCTAAATTATTAGATACCGCTTCTACAAGTTCAGGTACTTTTTCTTTTAATGTTTTATCATTTATAAAATTAGATAAACAAACTATATTTTCATCACTAATTATAGTTTTAATTTTTTCCTTTTTTAATATATCCACTATTTCTTCAGTAGATAATTTATATAGTTTATTATTTAATTTAGATTTTATATACTCAATTTCATTATGAGCTATAGGTAAATTTTCATAATATAAACTTACTATATATATACTATAAGCAATATCATACTTTTCCATTTCTGTATAATAATATCCAAGTAATCTAAGGTATCTAGCAAAATCAGTACATTTATATATATAATCATACATCTCTTTAGTATAAGTGTACATCTTATCATAATCTTTCATGAATTTAGCGGTCTCAGCTTTTTCAAACATTAAATGAGTATTCATCGGATTATATTTTAATCCTTCTTCTAAATAAGTGTATGCATTAGTAAAATCTTTTTCTTCATTTGCAATATAAGCTAGTAATTTATATGCTTCATCAATTCTAGGAGATACCCATTTTACATTTTTTAATTTGAGTTTATCTCTTGATGCATAAAACTCAACTACATCACTAAATGTAAATTCTAATCCTTTACTAATTTTATTATTATTTTCTATAAATTCATTAAGATTTTGTTTAGCTTCAGAAAACTTTCTTTCATGAATTAAATTAGATGCATTTATAAGTAATTCTTCCATTCTATCACCTATTTAATTATAACAAAAAATATGAATTCTTTAAAGAATTCATATTATATTTTACGTTTTTTATATGTAACTAAATTAGTAAGTATTATAAATAATATTCCAAACATAAAAAGAATACTAATGTTTATAAATACTCTAGATGTTATACCATTAACTACTATATCATTAGTATTAATATACCAGTATGATGGTAATATATGAGCTATTTTAATAACTATACTAGGTAACCATTCTGTAGGTATAAATGCTCCACATATAAATGCTTGGCCTAATGATACTACATTAACAATACCATTTATAGCGTCTTTATTAGTAGTTAGGCTTGATATAAAAATGGCAAGTGATAAAGATGTAAAAGTAAACATTAATGAATTTATCAAATATATAATATTGTCACCAGTAAATACATTAGTTTTTGTTACAAATACACCAATTACACTATATATAAACCATAATATAACTCCATATAATATACTAGAATAAAGAATTAATCTATTATGCTTTTTATAATTCATACTGCTTACATTTATTCTTTTACTTATATTTTTATTATGGAAACTAGATAATATAATGCATATTATAAATGATAGTGCTGCCATAATACTATAACTAGCGAAATTATAGTATCTTGTTAAATTAGTATTACCCACTACTTTTTTATTTGTAACTTCTATATTAGTATTTATTTCTAAATTGCTATTTATAGCTTTTATAACTTCATCTTCATTGCTATATTCTTTTAAATATATATTTTGAAGACGTAAATATCTATTTAATAATATAGATGCTAAGCTAGCTTCATAGTCTTTAGTTTGTTTAATATCTATAGTAGGATTTTTTAGTTCTAATAAATCTTTTCTATAGTTTTTAGGAATATATATAACATAACTTATATCGCGGTAAAATAGTGCATCATCAATATTTTCTTTTTTTATTTCTTTTATATTTGCATTATTAGTCATATAAGAAATTAGATTTTTAGTTAAACCTACATTTTCATCATTATTAACAATAAGTATATCTGGTTTACTATTTTCAAATGTTATAGCATTATCATTAGTAGCCATATTCATACCACCAAATACTACTAACATAACAGTAAATAGTATTATAGTACCTTTATACTTATTAACAATTTTCCAAAATGTTTTAAATACTGTCATATCTTTTCCTCCTCAAACTAAATATTGAAATAACTATCATAATAAGTGAAAAGATAATTAAACTTATAATATTGAAATAATATCTATTAAGTGATTCATAGTAATATAGAGAATATAATCCATCTGTAATCATATTTGCAGGATTTATAATATTTAATATTGGTACATGTTTATCTATAATATATTTCATAGTAATACCAGTCATACCAGCTAAGAAACACCAAAACATTGTTATTGATAATAATATGCCTGTTTTAGCATTTTCACTTAATTTTAAGGTAGATAAAAATACACCAAATGTTAAAGCTGATAATACACCAGTAAGTGAAATAAGAACAATATAAGAAAACCTAGATCCAAAATCTATATTTAATATAAATATAGTATATATAAATAATAGTAATAGTCCTATTACTTCTACTATATAACTAGCTAATAAGCTACTAAATATCATAGTACTTTTTTTAGTTGGTGATACACTTGTCCTTTTACCTACACTAGATATATTTGGCATTCTTTTATTAGTAATATATAGAGCTAACATACCACCATATAATATTGCCATAGCAATTAAATTATAAAATTCTATTAGAGTATAACTTAAGTTAGAACTACTAATATCATTTATATTTATTTTATTATTTATAATATTAGTTATTTCTTCTACGCTATATTTATTAGATAAATCTTTATATATATTTAACTGTGTAGTTACTTCATCAATAGTTAATTTTAATATAGTTTCATCTACTCCATTTTCTTTAACTACAATATTAGGGCTTTCCTTAAAGTAAATATATCCTTTAATACTTCCATCACGAAGTAAATTTTTAGCGTCTTCTAATGTAGTATATTTTATATTAAAAGTATCTATATTATTTAATACTTCCGTATAAATTTTAGATGTTTCACTTTCTATAACTGCTATATCTACTGTATCTAATTTTTCAGCACTTTCAATATTAGAAAAAGCTAATTTATAGAATGTACCTAATATAATAGGAAATACAAATGTCCAAAATATCAATCCTTTATTTTTAAATAAACATTTAAGAGAATATTTTAAATTATGAAAAAACATTAATCTCTTAATCCTTTACCTGTAAGTTCTAGAAAAACATCATTTAAAGTTGGTCTTTCTGAAAATATCTTATTATATTTAATTTTATTATTTTTAAGTAATTCTATTAATTCTCCTAAATTATTTTTACCTTTACTATAAGTAATAACAACTACATTATGATTTTGTACTACATTTTTAACATTCTTTTGTTTGCTAATAAGTTCCATTATATTATTATTAGAATTTAACTCTATAGTTATTTTTTCTAAAATATTAGATATATTTTTAAGCTCATCACTAGTTCCTTCAGCGATAATTTTACCTTTATCTAAAATAATAATTCTATCACATAGTATTTCTACTTCTTCCATATAATGTGTTGTATATAAAATAGTAGCTCCTTCATCTCTTAATTTTTTTATACCATCTAAAATATTATTTCTACTTTGAGGATCAACAGCTACTGTTGGTTCATCTAAAAATATTATTTTAGGTTTATGAGCTATACCACAAGCTATATTAAGTCTTCTAAGTAATCCCCCTGATAATTGTTTTGGATAGAATTTTTTATAGTCTTCTATGCCAACTAACTTCATAGCGTCTTCTACACACTTAGTTCTTTCTTTTTTATCACTAATATAAAGTCCACAGAAATAATCAATATTTTCATATACAGTAAGTTCATCAAAAACACTAACTTCTTGAAATATAACCCCTATTTTCCTTTTTATATCATAAGCATCTGGAGTCATTTCTTTACTGAATATTTTTATATCACCTTTATCATATTTAAGTAAAGATAATATTGAATTTATTGTCGTAGTTTTACCACTACCATTAGGACCTAAAAGTCCTAGTATTTCACCCTCTAAAATATTAAAACTTAAATCATCAACTGCGATTAAATCTTTATATTTTTTTGTTAAATGTTTTACTTCAATTATATTTTTCATAAAATTTACACCGTTATCTTTCTATAATCATTTATACTATATTTCATTAAAATATAGTATAAAATAATACTTAATAAAATTAATGTTAATATTTCAATAATTATTATATATTCTATAGTTATATATTTATATAAAGAAACTAATAAAACAATATTTATAATAAATAGTAGCATACCAGTAAATACTGATATCATAGAACTCATACTTTGTTTTACTACTTCTGTATCATTAGTAGCATTCATTTTAGGATATTTTAAATTAATAATTAAACCAATTACAGCTTCTAAAAATATTAGTATTATAGTAATTAGTAATATACTTACTATATAAAATAAACTTGGTCTAAAAGCTATAAAGTATATAAATTCACTTAAAATAATAAGTGGCACTTCAATAATAAAAGCAAATAATATTTTAGAATTTAATATTGTTTTTTCACTTAATGGAAAGCTTTTAGTTATATTAATAGTTCTACCTTCTAACGATATTGATGATGAAGTGATTGATGTCATTGCTAAAGAGAAAAATATAAGTTCATAATATAATAAATATATTGGTATATCTTCACTAACACGATAATTTGCTAAAATAATATTAAAGGAATTTCCACCTTTTACTATTAAAAGTATTGTCATTGCTACTGCAATAATTATTCCAAATGATGTATTAAACATATATATTGGAGAAGAAAAATATCTTTTTAATTCTTTACTTGCAAGTGATACTATTTTACTATTTTTCTTTAATGATTTATCTTTAATTTCTTCTATTTTTATTTTTCTATTTCTTGAATTAGATATTATACTAAAATAATATTTAGAAGCTAATAAAATAAATATATAAAATAAAGAAATATTAAGTACCAATAATTTAATTAGATCTAATAAATTAAAATCAGTTATAAGATTAATATATATACCTATAGGGTAATATATTTTTATTAAAAAATCATTTATTCCTAAAGCTTTTGTAGCAATATCTTTTATAAAGCTTTCTATATTCATACTTAAGAAAAATATAACTAAAAATACTATACTAGATAGTAATGTTTGAACTATCTTTTTTCTTTTTGATTTACTAGAAAATAATTTAATTATATAGCCAATAATAGAAGATATTATAGTTGGTATTATTGGTATTAAAAAAGTCATAAATAAGGATATTAAATAAAAACTAATACTAGGATTTTCAAAATATATATATACTATGAAAGTGGGTAATATAAACATTAAATTATATATATATTGAAATAATAATAATTTAAATATTCTTACAAATAATATTTTACTTTTTCCTATAGGAAGAGAAAACAATAAATCATTATCTTTAGCTTCAAATAAAATACCTTGAGATTTATATATTCCTTCCATAAATGTTATTATAGTAACTACAAATAAAAACATAGTAAGCATAATATATGTAAGATGATAAGGATGTAATTTACTAGCTATCATATATGCATAAACACCTATTGAAACACTTACTATTACAAATAAGAATAATGGCATAAGTATTTTCTTTAGCTTACTAGAATTTTTCTTAGTAGTATATTTAAACATATTCATATCATCAGTAAGAACTGCTTTTAATAAAGATACTAATTTCATTTCTTTTCTCCTAATTCAAGAAATACTTGTTCTAGTGATTCATCGCCTTTAATATCTTTCATTTTACCAATTTTTACTATTTTTCCATCTTTGATAATAGCTACTCTATCACATAATTTTTCTGCTACATCTAATATATGTGTAGAGAAAAATATTATTTTACCTTCATGAGCCATTTTCTTCATTATTTCTTTTACATCATATACTGCTTTAGGATCTAATCCTACAAATGGTTCATCCATTATAATTACATTTGGATTATGTGCAAGCGCTGCAATAAGTGCTACTTTTTGTTTCATACCATGTGAGAAACTAGAAATATCATTATATAATTTATCATCTATTTCAAACATTTTTGCATATTTAATAATGTCATCTCTATTACTAACATCATACATATCACATACAAAATTAATAAAATCGATTGCTCTCATGTTTTCATATAAATCAGGATTATCTGGTACATAAGCCATTTCTTTTTTACACTTTATAGGGTCAGATTTAATAGAATAATTATTTATAATAATATCACCACTATCAAAATCTAATATACCTATAATGCTTTTAATCATAGTAGTTTTACCTGCTCCATTATGACCAATGAAAGCAAATATCTCACCATCTTTAATATCAAAGCTTACATTATCTAAAACTTTTACTTTTCCATCATATGATTTACTTACATTTCTAATACTAATCATTTTTTCCTCCTAAAATCCATTTATTATTTGGGTTTTCTTCAAGTAACATAAGAGCTTGAAATTCCTGTGATAACAAACTTTTTATTTGTTCATCACTAAGAAATAGTGTTTTACTAGCTAATAAAGTAGCAATTCCATGTGTAAAAAGCCACATTTTAACATGAAATGTTTTTACCTCTTTATCACTTAATTTGGTGCTTATTTTTATATATGATTCAATTTCTTTTAATTCTGGATAATCTTCAGTTATACTAAATGATTTATCTTCTAATATAACAGGATTATCAGTCATAAATAATGCTTTAAATATATTATTTTCTTCTTTTGCAAACTTTATATAATTTATCCCAACTTGTTTATACTTAGGCATTTCATCATTTATATTATTTAATACAAATCTATAAAAGTACCTTTTCATTTTTCTATATAATTCATTATTTAATTCATTAGAATTTTTAAATTGATAGTAAATAGGTCTTATAGAAGTATTTAAATTTTCAGCTATTTTTCTATTACTAACTACTTCTATTCCCTCTTTTCTTACTATATCAAATGCACTATCAAGTATCTTATCTTTTGTTATCTTTAAAGAAGCTCCCATATTATCACCAATTAAATTGTATCACTTGATACATTATATGTAAATATATTTATTAAAAAAAAGCAAAGATTACTTTTTTACATAAATCTTTGCTTTTTTAGGTTGTTTTCTAGAAGTAAATAAATTTAATAAATTGTTTAAAGTATCAGGTGTTATAGGATCAATTGCATTTTCTACTCTATAATCAATTACAAAATCAATAAAATCTTGCATATAAGGTAACAAGCTAAAATCAACTGTTTTAGTTAAGTCACCTTTTTCGTCTTTTTTATAAAAACTAATACTAGTTGGTATACTTTCTCCCATATATAGCACTACACCATTACCATATTTGCATATGTGATCTACATTTTCATATGAGTCTTTTGCATCACTATAACTATCTCTTTTATATAATTGATTTAATATCATACATACATTAGTAGTAGTAGGCGCTAATCTACCTTTCACAGTAGTGTTTTTAGCTTCATGATAAGTAAAATCTTTATACTCAGTACCATAAGCTAGCTTACTAAGAACATCACCCATGATGCTAATATCAAAACTACTACTAGATATAATACTTCTTAGTAATACCTTTTCATATTCATCCATTGCTCTTACTTCTTTTAATAATTCAGCAATTTTTTCGTTAGCTCTATCTTCTATACCACTAGTTATTCTTCTAGCTTTTTTAATTCTATCTTTACTTTCTTCACTTTTTAAAATTAATTCTTCAGTAGCACATAAACCAGTTTTTGGAGTTTCTACTACATCATATACTCCAAAACTTTTATATACTTCTTCACATTGAAGTCTTTTTATTTCATTTATTCTTCTAATTTCTTCTAATATACTTTCTTTTTCACTTTTAATATTCTTTAATTTTTCTAAACTTTTCATAATTATCCTCTCTTATTATTTTTTAAGTCCTCCGTTAGATTCTAACAAAACCTTTTATGTATAATAAAAGAAAAATTAGTGGATAATCCATTACTATTTAAGGTTGGTATAAATAGCAAAATCTAACGGACTAATTCTATCTGTTTCACTACGATCTAATTCATTAGTTCGATTAGCCATGTATACCATTCCTCCCTTCAAATTTCTATTATTATATAATAAAAATATTAATATATCAATAATATATGATATAATTATCCTATATTGTAGGAGGAAGAAGATGAGTAATTGGAAAAATTTTAAAAAAGATATATGGACTAATGAAATAAATGTTGAAAACTTTATTTTAACTAATTATACAAAATATGATGGTGATGAATCATTTTTAGAAGATAAAACTAATAAAACTGATGAAGTATGGAATAAGTGTCAAAGCTTGTTAAAAGAAGAACTTAAAAAAGGAGTTCTTTCAATAGATACTAAAAATATGGCTGGAATTAATGCTTATTCCAAAGGATATATATGTGATAGTGATGATGTCATAGTTGGACTTCAAACTGATGAACCTTTAAAAAGAATTGTAAATCCTTATGGCGGAATTCGTATGGTTTATCAAGAATTAGAATCATATAACTATACTCTTGATCCTATGGTAAAAAAATATTTTAGTGAATTTAGAAAAACACATAACGATGGTGTATTTGATGCATATACTGATGAAATTAAAGCTTGCCGTCGTGCAGGATTATTAACTGGATTACCTGATGCTTATGGGCGTGGTAGAATTATTGGTGATTACCGTAGAATAGCTTTATATGGTACTAGTTTTCTTAAAGAAAACAAACTAAAAGATTTAAAAAATTTAAAAGGTCCTATGACTGATGATGTTATAAGATTAAGAGAAGAAGTATCAATGCAATATAAAGCATTAGAAGAAATTAGATTATTGGCTAAAACATATGGTTTTGATATTTCTAAACCAGCTAAAAATGCTAAAGAAGCAATACAATGGACTTATTTTGGATATTTAGCAGCTGTTAAAGAAAATAATGGAGCTGCAATGAGTTTAGGTAGAGTTGACGCTTTCTTTGATATTTATATAAATAGAGATTTAAAGAATAATATTTTAACTGAAAAAGAAGCTCAAGAACTTATTGATCAGTTTATTATAAAATTAAGACTTGTAAGACATTTAAGAACTCCAGAATATGATGCATTATTTTCTGGAGATCCTACCTGGGTAACTGCTAGTATTGGTGGAATGAATAAATCTAGCCATATGGTTACTAAAACTTCATATAGAATTATTCATTCATTAACAAATTTAGGTTCTAGTCCAGAGCCTAATATGACTATCCTTTGGAGTATAAATCTCCCTACTCCATTCAAAAAGTATTGTGCTAAAATGTCTATTACTACAGATGCTATTCAATATGAAAATGATGATTTAATGAGTAAAATATATGGATCTGATTATGCTATTGCATGCTGTGTATCTGCTATGCGTCTAGGAAAAGATATGCAATTTTTTGGAGCTCGTTCTAACTTAGCTAAGGCATTGTTATATAGTTTGAATGGCGGAGTTGATGAAATTAATAAAGAAAAAATTATAGATGGAATTGATACTATAACTGATGAAGTACTAGACTATGAAAAAGTTAAAAATAATTATTTTAAAGTACTAGAAAAAGTTGCTTCTATATACTCTGATGCTATGAATATTATTCATTACATGCATGATAAATATGCCTATGAAGCATCACAAATGGCTTTACACGATACTTTAGTGCATCGTTATATGGCATATGGTATTGCTGGTTTATCAGTTGTAACTGATTCTTTATCAGCTATAAAATATGCTAAAGTTACCCCTATTCGGGATGAAAATAATTTATGTGTTGACTTTAAAATTGAAGGTGATTTTCCTAAATATGGTAATGATGATGATAGAGCTGATAATATAGCTTTAGAAGTAGTAAATAAAATATCTAGTGAACTTAAAAAACACAAAACTTATCGTGACGCTGAAGTCACTATGTCTGTGCTTACTATTACATCTAATGTAGTTTATGGTAAAAAAACAGGTTCTACTCCAGACGGAAGAAAAAAAGGTGAACCATTTGCTCCAGGAGCTAACCCTATGCACAAAAGAGATATGTGTGGAGCTATAGCATCACTTAATTCTGTTTCCAAAATTCCATATGAAAATTGTTGTAAGGATGGTATATCTAACACCTTTAGTATTATTCCTAGTGCTTTAGGTAATAATAATGAGGATAGAATTGAAAACTTAATATCACTTATTGATGGATACTTTATAAATAATGCACATCACTTAAATGTAAATGTACTTAATAGAGATATGTTAATAGATGCTATGAATAATCCAGAAAAATATCCACTACTTACTATTAGAGTTTCTGGATACGCCGTTAATTTTAATCGTTTAACTAAAGAACAACAAGAAGAAGTTATAAAAAGAACATTCCATGAAAAAATGTAGTATTAACTCTATTGAAACATTTGGACTTGCAGATGGTCCTGGTATTAGAACTGTTATATTTTTTAATGGATGCAACTTAAGATGTAAATATTGCCATAACCCTGAAATGTGGAATATTAGTGATGGCAACTATAATAAAGATGAAATAATAAAGAAAATTCTTAGATGTAAATCTTATTTTAGAAATAATGGTGGTGTAACATTCTCTGGTGGAGAACCACTACTACATAGTGAATTTATTATAGAAATGATAAAAGAACTTAAAGAAAATAGCATTCATGTAGCTTTAGATACTGCGGGATATAGCACAAATTACAAAGTTCTTGATTATATAGATTTAGTTATTCTTGATATTAAACATACTGATAAGTTAGGATTTAAAAATTTAACAGGCGGAAATATAGATATAGTTGATAAATTTATTTTAGAATTAAATAAAAGAAATATAAAAGTATGGATTAGACAAGTAATTATTCCCGATATAACTGATAGTATAGAATATATTATTTCTTTAAATGACTATATTAAAAAAATAAACAATGTAGAAAAAATAGAATTTTTACCATTTCATTATTTAGGTAAAGAAAAATATGAAGCATTAAATATTCCTTACCCATTTAAAGATAAAGAAGAAATGGATAAAGATAAATGTGATTATCTTTACAAATTATTTATAAATATGCATAAAAAAGATGTCTAAGACATCTTTTTTATAATATTTTTAATTTTAAAATTAGGGAACGCATATCTAATTCTTTTATATAAATATGTATTTTCTTCTAACCATTTAGATACTTTTTCTTTTATATAATCAGTATTATCTTTCTTAATTTTATGAAATTCTTTCTTTATATTAAACATTACATTAAATGATACTATATTATCTACTATAAATAGTATACCAAATAAAATAGTTAAGATAATTAATAATATATTACTAAATAATGATACAAATTTAATTACTAATGGATGTACTACATATATAACAATTGTAGATAATATACCAAATGGTAACATAGTTTCTAAACAAATTCTACCATTTATATTATATTTATTTTTAGAATAGTCCCACCATCTTGCATGAAATAATTTTTCCATAAAATAAGATGTAAAATATTCAAGTACTGAACAAACTAATATTGATTTTAAGAATACTGCAAGTAAATCACTTTTACTGTTTCCAACTAAAAGTATTATTAGAAGAACACCAAAGCCATATATTGGACATATAGGGCCTATTAAAAATCCCCTATTTACAAATTTATGTTCATCTTTTGACTTAAGAACAACTTCCATAAGCCAACCAATAAAGGAATATATTATAAAGTATAAGAAATATTTCATTATTTAATAACAGTTACAAATGTAGTCTTACTAGCATTATTTGAACCATAACCTTTATAGTTTTCAGATAATTTAACTAGAGCAGCTACTTTTTCTTTATAATTTTCTAGTTTACTACTTAATTTACTTAATTCTTTTATTCCTTCATCATTATATTTATTGATACCAGCATTTAATTTTTCAAGTCCACTAGCTAATTCATTTAAACTTTCTACTGTACTATTTTTGAATGCAGATTCAAGTGTTGTAATAACTCCATCAGATACCATAGAAGCTACTTTTTTAGAATTATCATATAAAGTATTATATACAATTTCTGGGATTTGTACTTTTAAGCCTTCTAATGTAGAATTAGCTACTTCTAAAGCAGTATTATATGCGTCACAACTTTCAATTAATTCTAATGCTACAGAGTTTGTAATAGCAATATAATTTTCACTAGGAGTTTCATCTGTTATAGCACCTTTACTTCTAGCTATAGCAATAAGTAATCTATCTGTATTTGTAGTATTTGTAAGTAATTCTTTCTTTAATGCATTTACATTAGTACTATTACATTTATTTGTATTATTTAAAATAGCATTTGCACTATCTAGACTACCACTCAAAGTAACTAATGTTTTTAAAGCTACATTTTCACTTTTTAATGATTCATTATTAGTTAAAGCTAATACTACACTATCTTTAATATCATTCTTTTTACTTAATATATAAGTTGAAACACTACTAACTGATCCATTAGTAATAGCTAATCTATTTTCATCAGTAACTAATTTATAATCTTCACTTTGTATTAAATTTATTTTATTAGTTAATAAAGTTAATATTTCATTTGAACCAGATACTAAAGCATCCATATTTGTTTGTAAAGCTTTAGTACTAGAGAAAATAGTATTCATTTTATTAAATGCACTTAAATCACTGTTTTCAAGTAATTTTGGAGTCATTACCATATAGAATGTATTTTCAGTATACTTTGTTGTATTATAGCTAATTACTATTTTATTTAAATCTTTTAATTCATTTAAACCTAGTGATTCATACATACCAGGAGCGGCAATACCAACTAAGATATTTTTTCTTCCAGTACTTAATGATTTACCATTTGTTATACTTAAATTTGATATATTACTATCATTTATAATAGTACCTAAACTTACTACAAATGGTGTATATAAAGTTTCTGATTTACCATTTACATATACATAATTTTTATTATTATTTGTAAATGTAAATTCAATCTTTACATTACCACTTTTACCAACTAAATCTTTACTACTTATTTCTTTACCATCTAAATAATATTTAATAGTTGTTTTAATTGGTAAATCTTTTTCTATAGTACCACTATAAAAGATATTTTTACCTTTATTTTGCCATGTAATTACACCATGGTTAAAAGTATATATTTCATCACCATTTATATTTAAAATATCTTTAAGTAAAGTTTCATCTTTAGTTTCTTCACTTTTTGAATATAAATGATTTACTACACTACTATTTTTAATATTACCATCATGATCCATAACAGTATAAATAGTTTCATCTTTTTTTGCATATACGTTTGTATCTAATACAAATAACATACATATTAGAAAAAATATTTTATTTATTTTTTTCATAAACAGCCTCCTTCAAACCTTTAGTAGTTTTACATATTATTTTATCAAATATAATAAGTAAACTTGGTAAAATTAAAACTACTACTAACATACTTATAATTGAACCTCTTGATAACAATTTACATATTGCACCAATCATATCTATTTTAGAATACATATAAACACCTACAGTAGCGGCAAAGAAACAAAGCGCACTAGTTATTATAGATGGAACGGTATTTTCTAAAGTTATTTCCATAGCTTTCTTTTTGTCATTTGTTTTTCTTTCTTCTATATATTTAGTAGACATAAGTATTGCATAGTCTATAGTAGCTCCAAGTTGAATAGTACCTATTACTATAGAAGCTATAAATGGTAATGTATCATTTGTATAGAATGAAATACCCATATTTACAAATATTGCAAATTCAATAGCAGTAACTAAAATTATTGGTAATGATACTGATTTTAATACAAATAACATAAGTATAAATATTATAGCAATTGATAAGTAATTAACATTTTTAAAGTCAGTATCACTAATAGTAGTTAAATCCTTCATAAGTGGACCTTCACCAGCTATTATAGCATCATCATCATAGCCTTTGACAAGTTTATTAACTTCTTCTATTTGACTATTTAATTCATCAGATGCAATTTCATAAGTTGAATTAAGAATTATTAGTTGATATTCATCATTTTCAATAATATTAACTAATTTATCTGGTAGCATAAATGTAGGCATACCTAAATCAAGTAATGTTTTAGGTGCTAATACTAAATCTATGCCATCTATTTCTTTTAATTTAGATACTAAAGAATTTAAATCATCACTCTTCATGTCTTTATCTATAAGTATAATTTCTGGTGAAACTATATTAAATTCTTCTTTTAATTTGCTATTAGCAATAGAAGATGGTAAATCTTCTGGTAAAGATTTATCTAGTTTATAATATACATTAACATTCTTATTACCATACCAAGCTGGAATTAAAAGAAGTAAGAATACTATAAATATAATTTTATAATTTTTAATTGAAAATTTTTGTAAACCTTTAAACTTAGGTAAGAAAACTTTATGTTTAGTTTTTTCAATATATTTATCTAATGTAAGGATAAGTGCTGGGAATAATGTAAGTACACAAATTAAACCACATATAACACCTTTTGCCATTACAAGACCAATATCTTTACCTAATGTTAAATTCATAGCACATAGTGCTAAGAAACCTGCAACAGTAGTAAGTGAACTACCTATAATTGATGTAAAAGTTTCTTCAATAGCTACTTTCATAGCTTCTTTTGTATCTTTATTCTTTTCTTTTGCCATTTCATATTTATGATATAAGAATATAGAAAAGTCCATTGTTACTCCAAGTTGTAATACAGCACTTATTGCTTTAGTAATATATGAAATATCACCAAATATAATGTTAGTACCCATATTATATAATATAGCTACACCTATATTTGAAAGCAATAATATTGGAATTAAATATGAATCAGTAGATATTACAAGTACAATTATACAAAGTACAACAGCTACAATTATGTATGAAATTACTTCACTTTCTGATAAAGTCTTAGTATCAAGTACCATTGCACTCATACCGCTTACTGCTTCTTCTTTTACTACATTTCTTAATTCTTCAATAGCGTTCATAGTTTTTTCATCACTTGTAGAATTAGTAAATGTAACTAATATAACACTATCTTCATCATTATATAACCTATCAGTTATATTATCTGGAAGCATACTAATAGGTATTACACTATCAGTTACATCCGCTAATGATAATACATTATTAACAGTATCAATACCTCTAATCTTATCTTCGAGATTTAACATATCATAGTTAGACATATTATCAACTATTACGAATGAAAACGCTCCAATTTTAAAATCTTCTGTTAAAATATTTTGACCTTTAATAGTTTCAATATCTTCTGGCAAATATACCAATATATTATAATTAATCTTTGTATTAACATAACCTATTATAGAAGGTATAAGTAATAATAATGATATTATAACCACTAATACACTGTGATTAACTATAAACTCTTTAAACTTCTTCATATCAACACCTCGAAAGTATTTTATGATATTTAAAGAAAAAATACAGCAACAATATATATAAAATGTATGTTATCCAACAAAAATCTATTTTTGTACCAATAAATAACCAACAAAAGTTTTTTATCTTTACATTTGTTGATTATCGTAATATAATTGTTTTGGTGAGGAATATGGATAAAAAAACAGATTTACGTATTATAAAAACTAAAAAAGTATTATTTGATGCACTTATATCATTATTAGAAGAAATGCCATTTGAAGAAATAAAAATATCAGATATATGTGATAGAGCTCTTATAAATAGATCAACATTCTATTCACATTATCAAGATAAATATGAGTTACTATCTAATTATATATATGAACTTAAAAACGCTCTTACTGAAGATTTAAATAAAAATGATAGCAGTAATAATCCACGTGAATATTATATGCAAATGATAAGTATTTTCTTAGATCATATTGAAAGCAAAAAAGATATTTATAAAACAATTATGAGAAATAATAAAGATAGTATTGTTCTTGATATGGTATATGATGCATTTAAAATTGATGTTGAAAAAAGAATTGATAATATGGAAAAAGATAATAAAAAACATATTCCAAGTACATTTGTTGCAAAATTTTATTTAGGAGCTATATTTGGAATTGGTATGGAATATTTAAGTAATGATTCAAAATATACTAAGGAAGAATTACTTAAATATCTAGAAAAATTATTACCTGATAATTTGCACATAGAAAAATAAGTGTTACCACTTATTTTTTTGTTGTAATATTTATACTACCTACTCCGCTTTCTATTTCTATGTGATTAGAACCATTTCCATAATATGAATCATTAGATATAGATTCATTATTTATAGTAATAGAGCCAATCCCTTTTTCTATTTCAAAATTATAATTAGAAATAGAATCAATTAAATCTACTGACACTTTTCCTACTCCACTTTCTATTTTAGACTTGCCTTTTAGAGTACCACTAAACTTAAATTCTCCAGCACCCACTTCAGCTTCTAAATTATTTATGTTACCGCTAATATTTACTTTACCAGCACCAGTTTCTATATCCATTTCTTTTATTATATCTAAAGCGTCTATATTAACTGCTCCAGCACCTGTTTCTATATCTAAAATAAAACTAGATAAATAATCAATATTTAAAGTACCGGAAGAAACTGAAACATATACTTTATCAAATACCATATCAGTTGGTATAGTTACTACTATATCACTATTTTTCCCAAATATATGACTACGTTCCATTACAGAAACTTTATTATTATCTTGCTTTACTTCTACATATTTATTATCAGTACTTACATTTAAAGTATCACCTTTAACTATTTTTACACTACTAGCTCCTACACTAATACTAAGTATTTTAGCATTATTATCATATTTATTTATATTAATTCCTTCTTTACTACCAAATATATTACCAGTTAAAAATATTATAATTGATGAAAATATTCCAACAATTAAAGTTATTGCAAAAATAATAGCAGCATACTTAATCATTTTTTGTGCATTATTCATTTAATATCTACACCTCCAAATAAACAAGTAGCATTTATATAAATAGTTTTCTTATTAGTAGTATTATTTTTTACCTTATTTTCTACTCCACCAAATATAGAAGTACTAGTAACTTTTACATTTACATCTTTTGGAACAATTATATCAATTCCACCAAATATAGAACTTGCATATAATACTGTTTCATTATCTAACTTAGATTCCCTTAAATCACAAGTAATACCGCCAAATACAGCAGATAATTCTATATTATTTATTTTTTCACCACTAAAGTCTAACTTTTGTGATGAGAATGTAGCATAATATTCGCTACCTTTTTCTTTTTTTATTTCTTTTATTTTTTTAGTAACTTCATTATTTTTAAATATCATAGATAAACCTATTAAAATTAATATAAATGGTAAAATCAATTTTAATATAATATCAAATGATATAAAATCTTGACATAATAAATATAATAATACACCTACTATAAGACCTATAAAATTACTCATTTTATTTTCACCAAATAAACCTATAGCACATGGAATAATTATAAATAAAGTCCACCAGCCATCAAAAAAAATAGTTATGTTTGTTATACCAAATGAATTAGTAAACACTATAATACCTACTATAATAAATAAAAGTCCCCATATAATATTTTTATAACCCTTCATAATATCACCCATTTAATTATAGCATAAAGAAAGCATATTAATACTATTTATTTAAATAACATAATATTTTTTTAATGGTCTATACTATTTTTTCTATGTAATGTAGTTTTTGTTTTTTTTCTATCGAATTTTTTTTAATTGGTTCTCTTACTTTCATATTCACTATCCTAACGCTACATCAAGTATCATCATTATTACAAAGCCAAATGATAAACCTATTGTGCTTATATTAGAGTGTTTACCACTATTTGCTTCTGGTATTAATTCTTCAACTACTACATATATCATAGCGCCTGCGGCAAATGAAAGCAAGTAAGGTAAAACTACTGATACTGCACTTGTTAATAATATTGTTATAACTGCTGCAATTGGTTCTACTATACCAGATAATGTACCATTTAAGAATGCTTTTTTCTTACTCATACCTTCACTTTTAAGTGGCATAGATATTATAGCTCCTTCTGGAAAATTTTGAATAGCTATACCAAGTGATAAAGCTAATGCAGAAGATACTGGTACACTGCCGTTTAAGAACGCTGATAATATTACTCCAACTGCCATACCTTCTGGTACATTGTGCAAAGTAACCGCTAAAACCATCATAGTAGTTTTCTTTAATTTAGATTCTATTCCCTCTTGTTTATTGCTATTTAAATGTAAATGAGGAATAATACTATCCAATAATAATAAAAACAATATGCCAAATATAAATCCAATTGATGGAGCAAGCCACTTTATTTTGCTCATATTTATCGAAGGCAACAATAGAGAAAAGAAAGATGCAGATATCATTACACCAGATGCAAAACCTAATAAAAATTTTTCTACATTTTTATTTAATTTGTCTTTCATAAAAAAGACTAAAGCGGAACCTAAAGTTGTTCCTAAAAATGGCATTAAAAGACCTAATACTAAATACATAAATCACTCATTTCCTTTCAAACTACTTACCATATCTATATTTTTTTAGATAAGAACTTAGATACAATATATGATATCACATATACAGCTACTGTTGCAATTATATATGTAATTGGAAGTATATAAGCATTAAAGTCATAATGTTCTTCTATAGCTGTTTGAAATAACCATTCATTTAACATATATCCTAAAGGTAATCCTAAAACTATTGATGCTATTGCTATCCAATTATTTTGTTTTACAAATATTTTTTCTATTTTTTTATCACTAAATCCTAATACTTTTAAAGTTGCAAATTGATATTGTTTTTCAGTATATGATAATATACCTAAATTATATATAATAATTATTCCAAGTACTGCTGCAATAAATATAATTAGTGCTATCATTTTTTTCATCATAGATAACATATAAGTAATCGATTCAGCTAAACTATCTATATCTTGTATAATTGATACTCCATCTATTTTATTTATATTACTTAAGTTTTATTACTCATATTATCTTCTATATGAAATTTATTTCACTTATTTAAATAATGCAATAAAAAAATAACATATTTCTATGTTATTTATATTTATAAAATCCTTCTTTAGTACTTTTACCTAATTTACCTTCATCTATATATTGTTTTAAAAGTTTAGCCATTCCTTTAAAATTATAAGGAGCTAAAAATGATGGTACCTTTGTATACATTTTAACTATTTCGTAGGCAGTATTAATTCCTACAGTATCAAGTATTTCAAAAGGACCTTTTGGTGAAGATGTACCAAGTACCCATGCATCATCAATACTTTTTACATCAGAAATACCATTTACATATAAGTCAAGTGCTGAAAATAAGAATGGTACTAACATTGAATTAAGTAAATACCCTGATTTTTCTTTTTGTATAGGTAATGCTACCATTTGAATTTTTTTAGCGAATTTAATTACTTCATTAAATGCTTCATCAGATGTTTTTTTATGTTTCATTACTTCTGCTGTATTATTTTTCCATATTGAATTAGCAAAATGAAGAGCTAAAAATTTATCTTCTCTTTTAGTATATTTAGCTAACTTACTAGGAAGTAAAGTAGATGAATTAGTAACTAATATAGTCTTTTCTGGTAATATAGGTGCTATTTTTCTATATAATTCTTTTTTAGCTTCAAAGTCTTCACTCATACTTTCAATTACTAAATCAGCATCAGCTAAAGATGCATTAATATCAAGTTCAAGTTTAATATTTTTATATGCCTCTTCTACTTTATCTAAACATTTTTTATAGTCAAAATTATCATAACTAGATATCCCCATAGACCATGTCATAGGATTTTTATCTTTATTCATAAGTTCTATAGCTTCTATATATGAAGATTTTACACTATCTAATTTCTTTTTTGTTCTAGAAATACTTTCTTTACTTCTAAGCCATATAGTAACATCAAAATTACAATATGCTACTTGAAAAGCGATTTGAGTTCCTAATACTCCTCCGCCCATTACTACTATTTTTTTCATTTTATCACCATACTAATTATACTACATTTTATTACTATTTTCCACTATCTCCATAGTTTTTTAATACTCTTGCAGAAGGATCAGTTACATTGCACCCTTCCCATGACTTATTTGGCATCCAATAATCAATAATTAAATCACTACTATTTGGATAATATTTTTCAAATATTTCTCTATATAATAATGATTCTTTAGTAAATGGTTTATGTTTATCATATTTTTTTACTTTTTCACTAAATTCTAAATCACTATATTTTTTATCAGCATAAAGTTTTAAATAATCTACCATAGAATGACCTACAGCATCACTAAATGCAGCTTTTTCACGAAATAAAATATTTTCTGGTAAGTAATCACCTATAAAAGCTTTTCTAAGTAGATATTTACCTTTATTATATTTGTTCATTTTCATATCAGGATCAATACCCATTACATAATCTACAAATTCTAAATCAGCAAATGGTACTCTAGCTTCTAAGCTAACAGCTGAAATACATCTATCTGCTCTTAAAACATCATACATATATAGTTCTCTAATTCTTTTTTCACTTTCTTTTTGAAATTCTTCTTTATTTGGTGCATAATCAGTATATTTGTATCCAAATAATTCATCACTAACTTCACCAGTTAAAAGTACTTTAATATCAGTATTTTCATGTATCCATTTAGTTAATAAATACATTCCTATAGAAGCTCTTATAGTAGTAATATCCCATGATTCTAAGTGATAAATAACTTCATCTAAAGCGTTTATTACATCTTTTTCATCTATAATAACTTCTGTATGAATACTACCTATATAGTCTGCTACTTCTTTAGCATATTTTAAATCTATGGCATCAGTATTCATTCCTATTGCAAATGTTCTAATTGGTTTTTTAGTATATTTAGAAGCTATAGAACATACTAAACTAGAATCAAGTCCACCACTAAGTAAATAACCAATAGGAGTATCTGCATCAATTCTTTTTATAACAGCTTTTTCTAATTTTTCTTTAATATTCTTAGTTACTGTATCAATATCATCAGTTATAAATTTACTATATTTAGTAGCATCTAAATATTTAGTAAACTTACCATCTTTATAATAATATCCTGGTGGAAAAGGTATTACTTTATCACATAAATCTATTATAGCTTTTGCTTCACTTGCAAACATTATGCTATCACTTACTTTAGAATATCCATAAAACATAGGTCTTATTCCAATTGGATCTCTAGCAGCTATAAAATCATTAGTACTTTTATCATAAATGACACAAGCAAATTCAGCATCTAACTTTTTAAACATTTCTTCTTTATACTTTTCATATAAAGGTAATAATATTTCACAATCACTATCACTTGTAAATTTGTATCCTTCTTTTTCTAATTCTTTTTTTATTTTACGAAAACCATATATTTCACCATTACAAACTAATTTATTTTCCTTATAGCAAAAAGGTTGCATTCCACTTTCACTAAGTCCCATAATAGCAAGTCTATGAAATCCCCATATTCCTTTATCTTCTTCTAACATAGACATATCAGGCCCACGGTATTTTATTTTTTTAAACCCCTTTAAAAAATCTTCTTTTTTAATATCATTTTTGGTATATACCATAAAACTACACATATAAATCCCTCTTTCTATAATAAATTAAAAAACCAGTATTCATCCCACTATGGGACGAAAACTGGTTATTCCGCGGTACCACCCAATTTATCATAAAAATTTATATGATCACTTTTTGATTCTAACAAATCTAGTAATAAGATAACGGATTACTCCCGGCCTAGCCTACTATTATTTCGGTAAGCGACTAAAAAGTGTTCTTCATACTAACTTCATTGTTAAATTTCCACTATCATTAACTCTCTATGAACTAGATTAGTATTACTTTTCTTTCTCAAAGTCATTACAAAAAATTATAAAACAACTATATTAATGTGTCAATACTTTTTTAAAATAATGGTGCAAATATTCTTAATATTGATTGCCATAAATCTTTAAATATTCCATACTTAACTTCTTTTTTAGTTACCTTATGTGACTTATTTATAGTGTTTATAGCATCTAATTTTATATCTTTTATAACTTTATTATTTTCTATATATACCCCATTTTCAAAATGTAAATATAAACTTCTATAATCCATATTTATAGTTCCTACAGTTGCAACTTTATCATCTGATACAAATACTTTAGCATGAACAAATCCTGGTGTATAAGTATATATACTAACTCCTTCATCTACTAAGTTTTTAATATATGATTTAGTAAGAGAATAAACTACTTTCTTATCAGGAATACTAGGTACTACTATTTTAACGTCTACTCCTCTTTTAACTGCTAATATAAGTGAATTTATTACATTAGAATCAATTATTAAATAAGGCGTCATTATATATAAGTATTTTTGTGCTTGATTTATAATATTTAAATAAACATCTACTGCTATTTTAGCATTCTTAGTAATTGGAGATGATCCATAACATACAATGTATCCATCTTTTTTGATATCTTTAAATTCATATTTAAACTTAGTATAATCTTTATCTTCTTTTCTATATGCATTCCAATTAGTTAAAAATAATACTGTAAGACTCCATACAGAATCTCCAACTAACTTTATAGCATTATCTTTCCAATGTCCATATTTACTACCTATATTTAAATATTCATCCGCTAAATTAACTCCACCAGTAAAACCTACTTTACCATCTATTACCGTAATTTTTCTATGATCACGATTATTCATAAATAATCCTCTAAAAGTTTTTAGTTCATTAAAAGTAACACATTTTATTTTTAAGCTCTCTAAATACTTTTTATAAGTAGTAGGAAGTACTGTAATACTACCAGCATCATCATACATTACTCTAACATCCACTCCACTTACAGCTTTTTCTTTTAATATTTCAAGAATTTCTAACCACATACTACTTTTAGTATTTATAATAAAGTATTCCATAAATATAAACTTTTCAGCTTTTTTTAGTTCTTTAATAAATTCCGGATAAAACTTTTCACCTATTTCATAATAAGTAATTTTATTATTAGTAGTAACAGGTATATTTAAGTAATTATTAAAATATTTTAATTTATCTAAATTTTTATCTTCTAACTCTTTAGTAACATCAGGATCTATTTTATAGTATTTTTTAGCTTCTTTTTCTTTTAAATATATATTCTTAAGAGTTTTACTACCAAGAATACTTTCACCTATTGATATGTATATTAAAGTACCAAATACAGGGGTTATAAGAATTGTAATTATCCATGGTAAATCATTATTTAAATTTTTACTATTCTTAACGATATTCAAAACAATAATTACACTAAGAAGTAATACTATAAATTGTACAAGTGCAATATTTTTATAGAAATATAACATTATATATACATTAAATAATATTTGAATTACTAAACTTAATGCTACAAAAAAACATCTTTTAATTGTTGTATACATATTCCCTCCTATATATAGTTTACTTACTTTATTTAATAAAGTCAAAGAAAAAACTAATATTAAATTAGTTTTTCATCTATAATATGCATTGATAAAGAATCAAAATCAGTTTGATTTGTATACTTAGTTACTATTTCTCCAATACTCTTTATTAACTCTTCAAATCTATTTAAACTCATAGTAATTGTTATATCAGGATTATCTAAATCATCACTAGATACATCATAAAATTTAATTATTGATTCACCTAAATCATTTCTTTCATACCCTTGATCAAAAGAAACATTAAATCTACCATGAGCTATACTATTTCTTAAATGTCTAAATAAATGATATGAATCAGTATAAGTTCCTAAATTACCTTTCCTAATAGTTTCCATTATAATACTTATTTTTTCTTCTAATTCTCTTTTTAGTTCATCATAATTTTCTATAAAATTAGATACATCTTCTAATTTTTGATATTTATTAGGATCTTTATTTTTAGGATTATTTAATATAACTAATTGTTTTTGTGCCCAATCTAATTTTTTAGGTAATCCATCTTTTTCTTTTTGTAATCTTTCTAGTTCTCTTTTTTTCTCATCTAATGGATCTACATTTCTTACTATTTTGCTATCACTATTATTTAATATATCTATACCATCTAATGAAATATCAAAATATTTAAATAATTCATTACCTACTTTTTTATTAACTTCATGAGCATAATTTAAGAAAAAATTAGCTTCACAAATAATAGAAGTAAAATATAATCCAGGTGCCATCGACACTATATCTTCTTCAGATACTGGCATACTATATTTTTCTAATAATCTTTTTTGAAATCCATATAAGGAATATTTATTATAACTACCAGTTAACAATTCCGAAAACATAGAAATAATTATATCTTTAGCTTTGTAACAAACATTATCATCAGTAAATACTTGATGAATAAAATCATCACTAAAACTATATGGTCTTTTAAAATTATTAGTCAGATAAATAAAATGTCTTCTTATTTTTTCTTTTTCATCTTCACTAATCCTTCTTGTTACAATATCTATTTGATTTAGTCCAAGAGATTCTTTATTGTTAATAAAATTAGCTACCCCTATAGTTCTAAGCATACTAGAAGAGGGATCGGTATAACTATCTTTAGCATGCCAACTATAGTTTCTTACACTAGTTAGTTGATTTCTAAAATCATTTATTCTTCTATCATCTATAGTAACAACGGTAGAAGTATTATTAGCGTTGTAAGAAGCTTGAATATCACGAACAGCTATACCATTTAAAACTCTTTCTAATTCTTTTCTACTTCTTATTTTATATGGATTTCTTATAGTATCTGCATCTAATATATACATAGAAATTTTATTTAAAGCATTATATTTAGTAAACAAATCTACACATTTTTCATATAGCTTAACAAATTCTATAAAATCTATTTCACCTTCAATAAGACTATTTTTAAAATGAAATTTTATATCTTCAAGACTGCTAACATAATAAATACCATCCAAGTGTTTTACTGAATCATTATAACCAGTTAAAAAATTAGCATGTTCAAAGCAATTTCTAAATTGTTTAAACTTTTCTATACTAGATAATTCTTTATTACATTTAATAGTATTCCAAAATGAAAATGTTGATAATACATTATCTATTAAATCATCACTATAATCTTTACATCTTTCATAAGTATAACCTATTATATATGACATCATAGTAGATATAGTTGTTAAAAAACATCTAGCATTATATAAATATGAATCTCGATATCTAATAGTTTTTTCATTATAAGGTCTTTTAAATATTTCATTTAAAAATAAAAATGTTCTTCTAATATCACTTACATTATCCATATCATTTAAAAATACCATAACTCACCTCACAATAAAACATGTTAAATATTTTAACACATTTTATAAAAATTTAACATGTTTTAGTTATTATTTTGAAATAAATTAAGTACCATTTGCTTTTCATTTTGATCATTTATTATACGAATATTTACTTCACCATCATCTATAGTTTGTTCTCCAAATTTTATTTCTAATGGTTTAAAATTACTCATTAAATATACATAGTCTTTTCCTTCATGATTTAATGTAGAAAAACAAATATATTCTTTATTGTTATCTAAAGTTATAATTTCTCCTGTTTCTATTTTCATAAATCCTCCTATTTATATAAAATTTTAGATACTGTATTAAAGTAAATTGAAAGAGCTTCTCTTATAGAATATATATATACAAACATAGCTTCTACAAAATCATCATCACTTACATTATCACTATTTAAATCAAGTATTTCTCTATTAAAAAGTATTGTATCATTTAAATTTAAATCATTATTAGCTTTTTCAATAAATGCTAATAACTTTTTTACTTCTTCGTTAGCCATTTGTTTTTTCTTTTGAAGTGGTAATTTTTTATAAGCTTCTATATACTCATTAAATGTTTCATTTTGAATCATTTAGAAAAACCTCCTAAACTATTAATATCTTCTACTGTTATATTTTGTGATATTAAATCATGCTTTAATGTTTCACTAGCTGTTAATTCTTTATCTATACTTTTATTTGTAATAGTTGTAACAGCTTTTTGAAATTCACTTTCATTTTCAAACTTTTCTCTAGCAGTTCTTACTAAGTAATCAATTTGAGAAGAAGTCATAGTAACCATTTCTTTTCTTTCTCTATTACTAAGTAAAGTAAACATTGTAGCGGCTGCTGCAGATAAAAGAGCAAATTCTTTACTTACATTATGAATACTCCATGTTAAATGTTTTCCTGCATATACATCTTTTTCAGTTGTTTTTAAATTACTTTCTAAACTTATATTTTGTAAACGATATTTTTTACCATTACTACCAGTTACTATTTCACCATTACTTAATAAATTGCCTTCAGCATCTACAACTTTTAATGATACTTCTTCTTCACCATCTTTAATAGTAATTGTACTACCATTAAAATTATCTATAGTACCATTTATATTATCTTTCTTATCTAATATAGCTGACTTATTACTAGATATTTTATTTACGGAAGAACTAATTATTTCTCCAGTAGATACCCAACCAGATACAGGTCCACCTAAATGTATATAACTTTCAAGAGTAGATACATCAACACCAAGTTTTTCGGCAGCTAAAGCTAAATTTTTTTCTAAACTTTCATCTTTATTAAATTTAGTATGAACTATTTGTCCATTATGAATTATAGAAATATAGTCAACATTATATTCACCAACTGGATTATTTTCACCAAATACACCAGTTTTATTATCTCCACCATATTTATAATCACTAGAACTATGATATTCTAATCCATCGTTTACTTCTATTTTATCTCCTGTTTTAATATCCATTACCTTTTTAGTAACTTCTGCTAAAATTTCTTCTTCACTTTTTTCTATTAAACTATCTATACTTATAGTAGCTACTGTACTAGGTGTAGTAATAAATACCTTATCATACTTTTCTTCTACTCTAAAACCCGTAAGTAAAGTAGATATTAAAGCAATTATAATAGGAAGCAAACTCATGCGTTTAGTTATTCTTTTTATTACTCTATATTTTTCTTCTTTAGTAGGTTTATTTACTGGCACCTCTGTTATAACTACTTCACCTGGTACCATCTTAACATAATCATCCATAGCTTTTAATATTTCACTAGCTAGAACATATTCGCCATTTGGAAGTGTAAGAGATGGATTACCTAGCATTAATACACCTTTTTTAAATTCTTTTTTCTTTTTAGCATCCTCTATACTTATAGCCATTGCACCTTGATTAGAAATAGAATTTGTTTCACTTAAGTTTAAGTTGCTAACATCTTTACTAGCTTCTTTTAATACTTGTTTTATTAAATCTGCACTATCTATTTTTCTACCAGTCTTACGAGACACATATATAGTATCTTTAGAGCTAGTACTTAGCTCACGAGTTAATGCCTCCGTAAACTCTTCTATACTAACATAGTCTCCATTTTCTAAACTAATACCAGCTTTATTATATCCCATCATAATAGAACTAGTCTTCATACTTTTTCCATCACTAGAAGAAGCTACTACAGTTCTATCATCACGATTCTTACCTAAAGCTTCTAATTCTTGTGGAGAAATAGTAAGTTTACTTAAAGTATCAACTGCTATTTGTATTTCTGCTTCTGTATAACCTTTTTTTCTAAGTATTTCTATATCCGTTTGTTTCATTAAATCACCCTATACTATATATATCATAACATAAAAAAGTGGTTTATATTCTTATTTGAAATTTTATTTACAATTTATTTACAAAAAAACATCAGAACCTCAATTCTGATGTTTAATATTTTTTATTTTTTATTATATTTTAGAGATTGTTTTATAAATGGAATTATCTTTTCAACATCATTTTCATGTTTAATTGAAATATAATAATCTCCATTACCATCATGGCCTAGTCCTTTAGTGGACTAGGTCTTTTTTCATACACCAACCAATTCTTTATTAATTGTTTCTTTAGAATTCAAAATTTCATTAAGTTTTTCCTTATCTGAATCACTAATATTAAGTGAATTAATTAATTTTATTTCTTCATCTGTTACATTATCTTTTTCTTTTATAATCTCAATAAATTCTTTTACAACTTTATTTTTCATTATTTTCTTGTTCATTTTATTAATAATTAATACATAATCATATATAGAGTTATGATCTGACATTAAAATTTTCATTCTCTCACTGGATGATTCATAAACAAAAATGTTTTCAACTTGCTTGTTAAAATCACTTGATAATAAATTTACTGACACTTCTAGAAGATGCTCCCTACTCTCTGATGTTTTTAAGTTTTTATAATAATCTTCTAATAATTTATCATTAGTAATTTTTTCTAAAAATATAGATTCGTAATTTTTATACTTATTAATTACCATTTCTAACAAATTTAAATTTTCCTTTTTATCCTCTATTGTTAAATTAAAGAAATATTCACTGAAATTATTTACATATTCTTCATTATTATCTGGTATATTATTAGTTAGTTTAATTAGTATTTTCTTAATTATGTTCTTATTTTTAAAACTCTTTATAATACTATATAATGAATTATTGTAAATAGTTCTCTCAGAGTATTTATCAACAATTTGTAATATATCTTTATCCTCTGTTGATTCACTAAGATTAAGATTATTCATTTTTACTATTGATATATCTCTGTTATTTTCTATCATATAATCCAATGATGATATGATAATATTTATATCAGTTATTTGATTTTTACTTAACCAATTATTTAATTCATCTATTATTTGATTATTATTAATTTGATTTTCTTTTATATTGTTTATTAAACTCAAAATAATTTTATTATCAGAATTTTTAGTAATAAATTGCTTTAAATTATCAATTTTAACCATCTTAATATTTTTAGCAAATAATATTTTTAAATAGTTCGAATCTGAATAAAGATTATTATTTAGCAAATATTCACAATATGAATTAATTAATTCTGTATAATCTTCATTTAGAGAAATACCATTGTTTATTGTAAGCCATTGTGATAGTCTTTCATATTTTTCTGATTCACTTTTAAATTTAAAAGTATCATTTTTAATACAATCTAATATTTTCAAATTAAAAGTATCATTCTTATACATTTTTGAACCAAACATCAATTCATTTTCATATCCAATAATATCTACATTTTCAGAATTTAGATTATAAAACTTCTCATTAGAAAAAACAGATTTCCAAGAATTCATTATCTTATTTAGTTCTTCTTCAATAAAATAATTATTTTTATTTAATTCAATTAATGTAATATATTTATTAAGAATATTAGTATTCCAGAATCCATTAGTAATATCATCATATATATTAACATAATAATCGATTATTTTGCTTATTTCTTTATATTCCAAAATTGCTTTTATATCATGCTTCATAATAGCTTCTTTTATACCAAATGGTATTTGATTATAACTTTTAATATCTTGATTCTGATAGAAGCTATAATAATTTGTTGGTTCTATTGATCTATTAATAGTTAAAAAGCTGTATAATTCCTCATTATTTTTATACTTATTAATATCTTCATCCAACGATGGATTTTTATTAATTTTTATAAATTTTTCCAGATTAATATATGCTAATTGATAAAAATCGTAATATAATCTCTTTAGAATAATTGATTTCATAAGATAATTTCGATTTTTTTTGTCTTCAACAAATTCATTACCATTCTTTTTTAATAGAATATTATACTCAGTTACGTAATCATTTAATACTTTTATTATTTCTCTTGGTGTATTAATAACGCTATTAATTATAATACTTTTAGATTCTGAACTTACAAGCAATTCTATTTCTGGATATTCATTAAGTATTTTATTAATAAAATCTTGCTTATCAGTATTATACTTTTGCTTAATATATATCATATCATCAAATATTTTATCTAAGTAATAAGTTTTATTTTTTTCATATGCTTCCTCTAAAGAATCAATATCTAGTGGAATAATAAAAATTATTTTTTCATTTTTTAATTTGGACTCATTATTCTCAACATAAAATCCTTTGATAATACTTAATGTTTCTTTTAATTCTTCTTTGCTACAACGATCCAAATTATCAATTAA
>CAKOQQ010000003.1 GCA_934101425.1 uncultured Bacilli bacterium
TCATATAGTTCCTTATAACTTTCAAAATTATAATCAGCATCTTCAAGATTTATCTTTATTATTTGATCATCTTTAACACCAGTTTCTTTTAAATAATTTATAAATAATTCAAATAATGTAGATTTACCACATCTTCTTATCCCAGTAACAACTTTGATTAAATCTTTATCCTTAAACCTTTTTAATTGTTCAAGGTACTCTGTTCTTTCTATCATAGTTTTCACCTCTGCTATAAGTATATATTAAATTTGATATAAAGTCAAGTTTTGGAAATATTTTTCCAAAACTATCAAAATTCGACAAGTTTTGGAAATTATTTTTTTGTTATTTTTATCGTTATCTTTTTCCATTTTGGATAATTCTTCATAATCTTCTTCATATCCTAATCTTCTTAAATAATCTTTTCCACCATCAACTGCAACTGCACCACATTTACAAAACTTAAAATCATGTCTATATGTTGATTCAATTATATTTCCACACTTTTTACATTTAATTTTATTAACTATTATCTTATTCATAAAACCACTCCAATAAATCCATTACTTCTTTTTTAATACCCATTTTATCTGCGTACTTAGAAAGTTTAACAAGATTCTTATCCTTTCTCTTAATATATTCTCTTAAACTATATTTAATATGTTCATTATCCATTCTTTTTTTAGACCTTATAATATCACATATACATCTTTCAATATCATATACTCTAACAATATTCCCAAATGGTGTTTTCACTTCCGTTAATCCTAATTCATATATATCATCAGATACATAAAATACATTATGATTTTTCAATTTAACACTATTATAATTTTTCTTAACAGTTACATCATACTTGCTATCAGGTGCTTTATTTGATAATGCATGAAAATATAATGCAGTCATATGAGAATATATAACACCTGGTAAATTCAAATTAAATACATAATAAGAATCTGGAAATTTATTAACATTAAGATATATTCCATTATCAAGTTTTTCTATAATGCCTCTATCTACCATAATATTAAGATACATTCTATGAATACCTAATTCAGTTAATTGTTTGGATGTAATATATCCATTATTAACTTTCATTAACTCTTGTATTATCTCAATATTACTTTGATTCTTAAACTCCTTTACAGTCATCTTTTCCATATACATTCTCCTCTTGACTTTTACACCTTTATTTTATATTTTATCAGTATAAATGTCAATATTATGATAAAAATAAAATACTAATAATTTATATAAAAAATTAGTGTTTTTTTAAATTTACGTACCCAGCTTAGTGCCTAAAATAAATCAATATGCATTTTGTCCTTTATTTTCAACAAAATATAAACTATTTGCTCTCTTCAGGGGTGCCTGCTCTCTTCAGGACAAATAGAACATACCCTTTAAACACTGGGAAAAACCAATAAAGTCAAGTATCTAATCGTATCTAAAAATTATGCCCACTTGAATGTGAAGAGAGCAATATTTCGTGATATAATGGTATTGGAAGTGATTATATGAATTTTGCAATGGATACCAATATTTCAGGTAATTATAAAAATAAATCTCAAAAAGCAAGAGTTATAACAGAAACATGGCTATTAGATAATTTTAAATGCCCTTTTTGTAATTCTAAGCTAACTCAATATACAGCTAACAATAAATGTGCAGATTACTTTTGTAAGAAATGTAATGAAGACTTTGAATTGAAAACAATTAAAGGTAAATTCCCAAAGGATAAAATGAATGGAGCTGGTTATAAAGCAACTTTAGATAAAATTAATAGTGATAAATCTTCACATTGGATTTTATTAGAGCATAATAATTTTACGGTTAGTGGATTAACATTTATTCCAAAATATTTCTTTTATGATGAAATGATAGAACCAAGAAAAGAATTAAGTGAAACTGCAAAACGTCATGGATGGCAAGGATGCAGAATAGCATTAAATATGATTCCATCTTTTGGCAAAATATCCTACATTAAAAATAATAAAGAGGTTGATAAAAAAATTATCAACTATAAATTAGGAAAAGCTTCAGCATTTAAAAAATCTGATTTAAAAAATAAGAATTGGAAGCTTGAAGTATTATCTATAGTTGATTCTATTCCTGAAACAATTTTCTCTGCTAATAATTTATATGAGTTTATTCCGATGCTTGAAAAAAAGCATCCTGATAATCATCATATAGATGCAAGAATTAGAGAAACACTTCAACAACTTAGAAATGAAGGTTATATTAAATTTCTAGATACAGAAGGTTTCAAAGGACTATATCAAAAGTTATTTTAAAAAAAGCACTGTTTGGTACAACAGTGTTTTAATTATGGTCTATAAAATGAATTCCATTTCCATCTATAACCATATGTGCTTTTTCAAATACTCTATTTTGAACATCTTCCATTTCTGCAAGAGCATCTAAAACAAAATCGTAATTGTCAATTGCATCATTTTTTCTTTGATTGATTATTTCATCATAATCAAGACCTAATTCATTGCAAAAATCCCTTCCTGTCCATACTTCATCAAGTGCAAATGCATTTTTAAAACCACTAATAATTTTTTCTTTGTCAGATTGATTAAATGCACATATTTTATAATCTGTTCTAAATTCTATCATAGAACCTAAATGCATTTTGAATTGCTTTAAACTATTTTTTTCACCAGCAGACTTTTTAGTATCAAAAGCATCACCATCTTTTAATTCTATAACATGAGCTACTTTTCCATTATCATTAATATTGAAAATTAAAAAGTCTGGTTCATGTCCCTCTAATTTGTATGAACTCTTTTTTGTAACTTTCTTAGTGCAAAGAAAAACACCGTTTCCCATTTGACCAGAATTAACTTTACTCATAAAGTCATCTAAATCTTCAATATTATTTGCTCTTTCTGTTATTATTTTTTCAAGTTCTGTTCCATTAGAGATTACAGTAGATTGGACTTTAGTAAAAATATCAGCCATATCTTTATTTCCTAATAATCTTTCATAACCACCAGAACTTGTCTTTGGATTTGAATTTCTAATCTTCGCCATATTCTATGTCTCCTCCTATAAAGTTTCTATTGCATAATTTGCAAGCATTATATACTGAATATCCACCAGAAGCTGGGTCTAACACATAATCTCCCTCACTTGTAGTAGCTTCTATTAAATGCTTTTGTAAATCTATAGGTTTTGAATGTGCATGAGTTTTATCTGTTTTTTCCAACCATACATCAGGAATTGCATGGTCATTCCAATATCCTTTTGCTTTAACAGGTTTCTTTTGCAATACTATCAAATATTCCGATTTTCTTCTTGTTCTATAACCCATTCCAATTTTTCCTTTATCCCAAGTTATCATATCTACTAAGTTAAAGTTTGTTTCTTTAAACCAATCAGCAACTCCAGTACATAAGTGAAATTTGTCTACCCATAGGAATAAATGTCCACTTGGTAAAAGTACTCTATCTATTTCATTAATAAATTCTATAATGGTTTCTTCACTCATTTGTTGTAAATCATGTCTTGCTTTACCTCTGCTTTTTCCCTCGTTACCATATTTTAATTTATCAAGTACACCTCTGTATTGGGGGTCAAAGAATGCAGTTTTTATTGTTTCTGAATTAATATTATTTAATAGTTTAATTCCATCTATCTTGTTTTTATAATTTGTTTTACATATTTTTTTATCTATTAAAATATCAGCATTCATATTTATCCTCCCGTCTAAATCATTATACCATATTTACGTAAATAAATCTCCATAATTAGACAAATTATTCATCTATTTTCACAGACATCACCAGAAGATAGCAACTTTTTATTTTTGGCTCATTTTTTTACGAACTATTCGGCATTTGCTAAAATCACTTTTTTAAAATCCAAGATAAATAAACGATTTGCACAATTCTAATAATTCTAAATTCGTATTTTTTAATACGAAATAATCAGAAGTGCTTCGTATCTAAAACCCCGAAATTCGTATCTAATTCGTATCTAATACAATATAATTGTAATTTTTAAAGATTGGCAATCGCCAGCAAACCCTTATAAATACTGGGTTTAGCAAAAAATGAGACGTCTTTCGACGTCTCTTCAGGGGGCGATTTATAATTATAAGATTATTTAGCATTTTGTCACATTTTTAACAAAGTGTTTTTTGTTTTATAAATGTATTGATTAGCTAATAAATATTGGAATAATCAGACCTCAAATGAGACAAAGATATTTTATTACTAATTTATTGTAATTTGTTACAAATAACACTTTAGGAACCATATTATAAATCCTAAATACTTGACTTTTACCACTAAATAAGTGATTAATACTATACCTTTTGAAAGGAGGTATTAGTGTGATTGCTAAGAAAATATTGGAGATAGTATTCAAACCATGGTGTTCTAATCAAGATATCATGAGAATAGCAAATGTTTCTGCATCAACAGCTAGCAAGATTAAACAGTCAATTGAAAAAGAATTTAGAAAGAAAGAACCTAACAAGTTTATGCCTGCCTATTGTATGTCATTAAGTACTTTGATCTAGATATAGAGTTTCTTAAATCGATAGCATACTTTGATAAGGAGATTAACGATGGATTATCTAAATAGATGTCTTCGCTTGGAAGATATAGATTCATAACAATTATTGATGATAATGTTTCTTGTTTAGTTATTATTGTAAATGATGAAAATGGAGATTTAACTATTCCAATTATTACTAGCGCAGATGTTGCAAAAAAAATAATAAATAATTGTGAAGAAGATTCATTAATGGCTATCAAAGGAAAAATAGATGCCGATGAACACGGTTTAATTATCAAAGCAGATAGACTATCTTTTTTAGTTCATAAAGAAAGAGCCGATTAATTTCGACTCTTTTTAAATTCTACCAGGATACAATATTTTTAATACCTCATCGATTGTTTTTTTATTACTTATTAATTCCTCTTCTAACAGATCCAACTCTTCTAATGACTGACTAATAAAAATAATATTATCATCACAGTCTTTTATATTTAGAAATTGATGAAAACCTTTATTTAATTCATCCAATATATGATTAACAAGTTTTTTCTGATACTTCCTTTTTCTGATTTCTCTATATAAAATATATTGATCAGTACACTTTTCAGTGCTATTTACTGACAAATAATCCTTAGTTATCTTGTCAGATTTATCTTTTATTAAGTTCATAATAAACAAACTATCTCTTGAATAATTGCTATCAATATAACCATCACTTTTTGGATAATTCATTTTTTTTAATTGTCTAAGAATCCTTTTCCTTTTAAAAACATTCATAATTTTGTTAGGAAATTTAATTGTTACTACGCCAATCATTTTTTCTTGTTTGTGATAACTTAATGAAATAATAGCTTTATTATTTTTTTCATAGAAATATATTTTTTGCTTTCCATTTATTAATAAATTATATGCAATATGTGTAATTGTATTATCAATATTATGATAATCAATTTTAGTTTTAAGCATGCTATCTTTCTTTTTAAAATCTATATATTTTCTATAATCCATATTTAAAGATAATAGTATGTTTTCTACAAAATCTCTGATAAATAAGGTATATAATAAACTATTTTCCATTCTTAGCACCAACCTTTTTTATTTCTAATCTACAATCATATTTATCTTCATCTTTTAACAATGGATTAACATAGTATATTATAAATATCTCATAAAATTTAAAATAAAAGTCAATATAATCTTCAAAAGCGAGATGAGTAAATTCTTTTATTAACGGATCATTAGTATCTATTTCCTTATGATAATAAATAGAATCTCTACATTCTTTAATTTTAATTAAATCATTTTGATGTAAATATCTTGAGTACCTTTGCTTTATGTTTAGTATCATTTCATTCATATCAAAACTGTGGTTATCAACAGAAGCATATAAAGCCATTTTTTTAAGTATTTCGTAACTATTATCTAGTTTTTTCACAATACTATTAAATGTATTTTTTACTTTAATTTCCCACCTATCATCATTAATTATATGGGAATGATATATAATACATCCGTTTAGATTCATAAATGTAATCATAGGAATTTTATATTTCGAAACCAAATAGTTTTGATTATACGTCCTATCTAAATTATTATAAATAAAAGCCTCAGCCATAAAACATATTGAAGGATAGTATTGATATATTATTTCAAAATTATCATAGTCATTATTTAAAACTGTTTCAAGTATTGCTTCAGAAAAATTATAAAATATTTCTCCACAAAAATCTATCTTTACACTCTTGTAATCACATTTATCAGAAGATAAAAAGGTCTTTGCATATTCAATTAAATTAGAATAATGTTTTTTATTTATTTTATCCAATAATTCTTCAACATTTAACTTATCAAATTTAAAATTATACTCTTCTTTAATAAGTTCTTCATAAATCGAAGATATCTCATCTATCACCATAATAAGCTTATTTTCTATTTCTATAATTCTTGAATACAGTAAACATGAAGATAAACTATATGACTTTTTAGATAAATTCACAGCTTGCAAACAAATATTATCATAATTTAATTCTAACGTTTTTAAAATTAAAGATATCATCTTTATAAAGTTAAAACTTAAGCTTTCATGAATGTATTTATCGGATGTTATTACTTTTCCCTCAACAGATAATTCATATTTAATCTTTTCAATAAATTTAACAATATCAGCATTTACGAACAATATATTATTTTTAGAATCTTTTGTTAAAAAAGTTCCTAATTCATTTATGCCTTTTTTTATATAATTATTATAAGTATTACTAATGTATTTTTGAGCATTTAATACAAAACTCACTTTATTTAAACTTATAAAATCAATTATCGCCTCGTAATTATCATCTTCTGCAAGATTACTATTAATGATAATATCTTCAATATTTTTATTAAACTTATTCCAATATTTAAAGTCATCACAATTAGCTAGAATCATATCAAGCGATAAATAGTAATTATTAATAATTCTATACAGTTCTTCATTTCTGTTGTTCTTAATTAGAAATTTAATAGATTTTGTAAACAAATCAGTTATATACTCTTCTAAAAAATAGTGATCTGCAATTTGTTTATTATTCAATGATGTTCCTGTTTGTGTTCTTAAATTGACCTCAAAAAATTCGGCTTCAAACCAATTAACTGGTTCATATTTCAATCTATACCACTTACTATCTAAAGGAATAAGATTTTTAAACTCAGTATATCTAACCATAATAGCAAATATATAATTTGTAAATTCCGTTATATCTTCGGTATCCTTATCCTTTAATATTTCTTTTTGCAACGATTTCAATGTATCTAATAACAATATTACCTGATTACCATAAGAATTAAACACGCTATCTGATTTATTATTCTTAATTGCTTTTTGTAAATATTTAAATCTAATATTTATTTCTTGATATATTGTTTTCGTAAGCATATTAATATCTGAAAACAAATAAACTCGTTGAGCTAATTCAAAATAAATAATAATAATTCTAACTGTTAAGAATAATGATAATAGTGCAATAACTGGATTTATTCTTATATTAAATATCCAGCAAGCCAACTGGACTATTATTAAACATAGATAATTTATCATTGATTTTAAGTATTTTTTATTTGCATATTCATTTAGAACAGATAATGACACTTTTGAAACTATGTTTATGTACTTAGCAGTAATTATTCCGGATAAATTTGAAAGAAATAATGCTACTAAAAAACCTCCTACGCCCAAGCAAGCAAGTAAATATTGGTTATAGTTATCATATATGATTGTTAATGAATTCAATATTTCAGATATGCATTTTATATTCCTAAAACCATTATTAAATAATATCAAATTACCAACCATATTAATAGCAGTAATAATTATAACAATATAAATTATCTCTTTAATTGCAATTGATAATATAGACATATCTAATTTAACGAATCTAAATGTATCCTTAATTTTTAAAAACATTTTTTCTGCAAATATAGATATTTTTTCTATGATTGATAGTTTTTTAAAATGTAATTTAGCTCTTTTAAGATTATATTTATTAAACATCTTTAACCTCCATTTTATCTATTAAGAATTCTTTTTACCATATCTGAATAATTACTTTCTTCAATTTGTTTATCCAATTCTTTTGATATTCTATTAATTGTTTTTGTTATCTTGGTATTAGAGTTTTGAATTTCTTTAAACTCCTGAATCATTTGTTCACGTTTTTCATTTAAGTATTTTTGATTTTTTTCTCCATAAAAATATAATTCTATTCTTTTATGTTCTCCTGTAGAATTAGCAGTAAAATATATTACATTTATTAAATCAACATAACTTGAAATAATCATAATATTATCACACATGCTATTATCTAATCCTAATTTTTTGTTAATAAATTCTAAATAAATATTCTCAATTATTAATTCTATAAATTTAATCTCATTATTAATGTATTTCTTTATTTGTTTATTACCAACTAAATAACTGGTTGCTTCTTTAACATTAGTTACATGTGTAATCTTAGACATATAACCATATAATTCTTTTATATCTTCAGAGGTATAACTATATAACAATCCATCGCAATGATCAGCCACTATTTTATAAAAATAGCTAGCTTTAGTCATTATATCTATATCAACTGTTTCTATGGTTGTAGCGATTATATACATTATTTCTTCAAAAACATTTCTTAATAAACATACAGCCATAAGAGTTTTTTCTTTGCCTAACAAATCATTAACTTCTTCAAGTTCTTCTGATATTTCTTTAAACATGTACTTAGATTTTTTATAATCTGATATTTCCCTAAACTCAATGTTTTTAATCATATCAATATAAATCATATTACTTATATCCAGTATTCTTATAGTCTTATCAAAAGAAAAGTTCTTGTTTTTATGTTCTAAATCATATATATAACCTCTTAACTTAGATTTCTTCATTGTTACCTCCATGAAAAAAAGAGCATATTCCATCTTAAAAATGAAACACACTCTATTATTTATATATATTATACCACTAAATTAGAAGTTGTTGTTAGATATACTGAAAAATTTATCAAAGAATTCTAATAATTTATCTATAACTTTATTTTTCTTTTCTTGCCTATCATTATTAGGAGTAAACATACTCATTGGAGGAAGTATTGTTGATACTTCTGTACCATTGGTTTCTACTCTTCCCTGTTCAAATGATTTTTGAATAAAGTTATATGTTTCTTCTTTATTAAGATTCTCTTCAGCAATTATCTTATCTAATTCTTCTTTCTTTTTGCTATTCATAAATGATTCAAAATCAGCATATACATTTGAATCTTGATCTAATGATTCTATGAATGCCATGATTAAATCTTTCTTATTCCTTAAATCTGGGCTAGCCATAATTGTCTTTTGAATAGTTACAAGAATTTCTTTATCTTCCATGTTACTGTCATGATACTTTTTAACTAAACCTAAGATGTAATCAATATTAACTTCTATAGATTTAATCAATTTCATTTCGAATACTACATCATCAGTAACATCAATTTTTTCTTGTTTAGTTTTATTTCTAAATTCATTATAAAGTTCAATATAAATACTATGATAATCCTGTTTATCTCTTTCATTTAATAATTCATTGTCTTTAAATTCATCAAATGAAGATAAAATATTTGTTACTTTTAATATAGAACCATACAATTTAATAAACTCTTTTTGTTCAGATTCACTTTGCATTAATTCTTCTGGAGTAAATTTAGAAGTTAATTTTTCAACTAATGTTCTGACCTTCATATCTTTAGATAAAAATGCACTATCATTTAGTATTCACTTTGAAATCCACCTTAGAATTAAAATGTCACCTAAATGTCACCCAAAGATATTTTACCAAATATACTAATCCTTGCAATCTCCCTATTTTAGGGCAAAAAAATGCCGCCTCTTTTGAGACGGCCAGGGGGTTTTGGTGAGCACTCTTTCACCTTAGGCGTAAGAATGCCCGCGTGATATCTCACGCTATTATAATTATAAGTTCTTTTTTTGTTATTGTCAATAAATAGTTATGACAAATGATTATCATTAATTAACTTATTTAAGTATGGATAATTATCTATATTATCTAATATATAGTTAGCGTCTTCCTTAGCTTTTATTAGTATATTATAGTCTTTTTTTATGTCTGCTAATCTAAAAGACATATCTCCACTTTGTCTTATACCAAATAAGTCTCCAGAGCCTCTAAGGCGAAAATCTTCTTCACTTATTTTAAAACCATCAGTAGTTAATGTTAATATATCAAGTCTTTCTTTTTCATAATCACTTATAAGTATACAATATGATTGAAAACTATTTCTTCCTACTCTACCTCTTAATTGATGAAGTTGTGATAGACCAAATCTATAACTATCAAATATAACCATCATAGTAGCGTTTGGAATATCTATACCTACTTCTATTACTGTTGTACTAATAAGTATTTGAATATCATTATTTTTAAATGATTCCATTACATTATCTTTTTCATCCTTAGTCATTTTACCATGTAGGACACCAACTTTATATATTCCTTTAAATGCTTTATTAAATTTTTCTTCTAGTTCATAGACATTTTCTAAATCTATTTTATCGCTTTCTTCTATAAGTGGTGCAATTACATATATTTGATGCTTATTTTTAAGTTCTTCATACATCATAGTAAGGACTTCTTTTATTTCACTATTTTTCTTTAAATATGTTTTTACAGGTACTCTACCACTAGGCATAGTTTTAATACTTGATACATCCATATCACCATATATAGTTAATGCATATGTTCTAGGTATTGGAGTTGCACTCATATATAAGATGTCTGGATTGGTTCCTTTATTTTTTAAATTACTTCGTTGATTTACACCAAATCTATGTTGTTCATCTGTTATAACAAGTCCTAAATTATTAAATACTACACTATCTTCTATAAGTGCATGAGTACCAATAAGGACATCTATTTTATTATTTTTTAAGTCTTCTAGTAGTTTCTTTTTATTTTTAGTTTTTCCTGTTAATAATTCTACTTTTATATTATAATCTTTAAATATATTTTTTATATTTAAATAATGTTGATATGCCAATAATTCTGTAGGTGCCATAAGTGCACTTTGATATCCTGCTAAATAATTTATATATATAGCGATAAAACTAACTATAGTTTTACCACTACCAACATCTCCTTGTACTAATCTATTCATAACCATATTACTAGTTAAATCATTATAGATTTCATCTACTACTTTTAACTGATCATTAGTTAGTTTGAATGGTAAATTATTTATAAATTCTAAAACATTATTTTTATCAACCTCTTTTTTAATACCAATTACTTTTACTCTATTTCTTTTTAATTCATTCATTTTTAACATAAATAAAAATAATTCTTCATATTTGATATGATTTATAGCGTTTTTAAGTAGATGAATATCATCTGGTCTATGTATTTCTCTTATAGCTTCACTTTTAGGAATTAATTTATACTTATCAAGTAAAATACTAGGTATAATATCAGTTACTTTAATATCATCTATTACTTTTAATATATAATTATTTATTTGCTTAGATGTAATTTTAGATACAGTATGATATACTGGTGTAATTTTAGGTAATGAACTAATAGATCCAAACTTTATATCACTAGCGGTTATAGTGTTATGTTTAATATCATATTTACCAATAATTGTTATAGTAGTATTTATTTTTATATTATTTCTTAAAAATCCTCGATTAAAAATTACTACATTACATATTCTATCATCTAGTCTAACTCTAAATGACATTTTATCCAATTTACCTCTTAATCTAATAAATAAAGGGTTAGTCTCTACTACACCATCTATTACTACTCTATCACTATTTAAATCTGTTTTTTCTAATATTTCATATCTAAATGGATAATAATTAACTAAATCATCTATAGTGTATATATTTAATTTATTTAATAAAGCAATAGTTTTATCACCTATTCCTTTTATTGCATTTAACTCCATCATATCACCTAGTATAAGTATATCAAACTATTGTTCGATTTTCAATTTTTTTAATTTAATTTTCTAAAAAAGGTTGACAAATTTGACTTTTTAGATTAGTATATACATTACCAATTCGGGATAATGAATTGGCGCTAGTATCACACTAGCCAACCCCTTTTTATTCTTTTATTGAGCGGCCTCAGGGGGTCCGCTCTATTTTTTTATAAAAAAATGGATAGACTAATAATATGGTCTATCCATTTCTATTACAAAGTAATATTCTTTTTTAGTATCTTTTATTTCTTTTCTCAAATAATTATATAATAAATCTAAATTAATACTTTTTTCATAAGGTACTACTAAGTCAAATATTATATTAGTATGTTTTTTACCTTTAACTATTCTAAAGTCATGAATACTTAGACTATCATCTAATTTATTTAGTGATTCTGTTACTAAACTCTTTAATCTATCTGTTTCTTTATCATTTACGGCTATAGGATCCATGTGAATAGTAAGTGAAGAGGAAAATTTATTTTTAAAATCTCTTTCTATAATATCCATATAATCATGAGCTACTACCATATCCATTTTAGAGTCTATTTCAACATGTACTGTTACAAAATCATTATTAACTCCATAATTATGAATTACTAAATCATGAATGCCAAGAACACAAGGATAACTAAGTATCATATTAGTAATATCATCTATTTGCTCTTTACTAGGTACTATACCTATTAGAGGGTCTAATACTTCTTTTGAAGCTCTAAGACTGCTAAAAATAACAAATAATGATACTGTAAGACCTAAATATCCATCTATATTTATGCCTGTTAATTTTATAAAAATCATTGATATTAATATAGCTACTGTAGATATAATATCATTTCTAGCATCTATAGCATTTGTTTTTAATGTACTTGAGTTTATTAGCCTAGAAATTTTATCATATACCATCATTTGTATTATTTTACCTATAATAGCTATTATAAGTACTATATATACATATATACTTAAATTTATTTCTTCTTTGTTTATTATTTTTATAATAGATTCTTTAGCAAATAATATACCCATAAGTAACATAAATAACGATATTACAAAACCAGATACATATTCATATCTAGCATATCCATACGGATGCACTTTACTAGCTTTTTTGCATGATAATTTAAAACCTATAATAGTTAATATTGATGTAAATGAATCAGATAAACTATTAAAAGCATCAGCAATTATACTAACACTATTACTTATAAAGCCTATTATAAGTTTTATAAGTCCTAAAATCAGATTAGAAATAATACCAAAAGTACCAGCAAAAGCTCCATATTTATTTCTTAATTCTGTATTTTCTTTTTTCATATTTCTCCTATAGAAAAACAGGCTAACCCTGTTATCCTCTTAATTTTGCATTTAAAGATGATGAAACATCTTTTATTATTTTATTAAATACTTCTAATACTTCTTCTTCATTTAGAGTACGAGTTGGATCTTCAAAAGTAAGCTTATAAGCAATACTCTTTTCATTATCCATATCATATATATCAAATACTTCTATATTAGTAACTAATCTACCACCAGATTTTTTAATTTGATTATATATAGTAAGTGAAGAAGTATCTTTATCTACTACGAAAGCTAAATCTTTTACTACACTAGGATATTTATTAGCTTCTTTGTATTTTATAGGTTTTACTTTAGTCATTAAAGCTTTTAAAGATATTTCACATACATATATATCATCTTTAGATATATTAGGGTGAACTCTACCTATAATACCAATTTCTTTTCTATCTAATAATACTTTAGCACTTACTCCAGGGTGCATATCTACTATATTACTAACTTCATAAGAATATCTATTTTTAAGTCCTAAATAATCTAATACACTTTCAAGTATACCTTTTACTACATAGTAATCTACTTTTATATTATTATGAGACCAAGTATTTTCTATATAATTGCCTTTAAGTAACATAGTAACTAATATGTCTTCATTAAAATCTTTATCATATACTTTACTTATTTCATATAATAATATATTATCTACTTTTCTAGCTTTATTATAGTTATATACATTTAATAAAGATGGTATAAGAGTTGTTCTAACTACACTCTTATCAGCACTCATAGGATTAGGTAGTACTACATTTTCAATATTTCTATATTTAAACATAGATGCCATTTCTTTAGATACTAATGTATAAGTTTTAGCTTCATTAAGTCCTAAACTTCTAAGTCTTTTACTTACTTCTTTTCTATATTTTACATCACCTACATATACACCTTTTTTAATAGGTACTACTGGTAATGTAGATTTTAAATTATGATATCCATAAAGTCTACCTATTTCTTCAGCTATATCATTAACATTAGGATCAATATCAAGTCTTCTATTTGGAATAGTTACTGTAAATGTATCACCTGAAAGTTTATATTCAAAACCTAATCTATTTAATTCTACTTCCATATCATTAGTACTAATAGTAATACCAAGTAATTTATTTACTTCTTCACTTTTAAATGTAACTACTTTTGAAGTTTTATCAACATTATCAATAATAACTTCTCCATCACATATAGTAGCGTCTGCATATTTTTCTAGTAAATGACAAGCTCTATTTACAGCTTCATATGTATACTCATAGTTAAGCCCTTTACCATATCTTATAGATGCTTCACTTTTTAAATTTAGTCTATTTGCTGTATTTCTAATGCTTATTGCATCAAATATAGCTCCTTCAATTAAGATATTTTTAGTAGTATTTTCTACTTCAGTGTTTACACCGCCCATTACACCAGCTATACACACTGGCTTTACACCATCTGTTATTACAATATCATTTTGAGTAAGAATTCTATTTTTACCATCTAATGTTGTAATTTCTTCATTTTCTTTAGCATCTCTAACTACTATCTTACTACCTAAGTTATCATAGTCATAAAAATGCATTGGTTGACCATATTCAAGCATTATATAGTTACTAATATCTACAACATTATTTATAGATCTCATTCCTGCTGATACAAGTCTTTTCTTGATAAAATCAGGAGATTCTTTTATTTTTACATCTTTAACTAATTTAGCAATAAATAAAGGGCATTTTTTAGTATCTATTTCTAGACTAAAGTTATCTTTAGTTTTTTCTTTACATACTTTATAACTGCTATCTGGTAATACTACTTTTTTATTTAATATAGTACCAATTTCATATGCAAATCCAATATGATAATAACAATCATTATTTCTATGTTTATGAATATCTACTTCATATAATGTATCATCAAGTCCTAAATATTTTAAAGGATCATCTCCTACTTTAGCGTCACAAGAAAGTTCATATATTCCTTTAGAATAAGTTTCATCATTTTTTTCTTCAAGACCTAATTCAAATAATGCACATAACATACCATTAGATTCAACACCTCTAATGCTACCTTTTTTAATTACACCATCAGGCAACTTAGTACCATCAGTTGCAACTATTACTTTTAGTCCTTCTCTTACATTAGGAGCTCCACAAACTATTTGTAGTACTTCATCTTTAATATCAACTTTACAAACATGTAAGTGGTCACTATTAGGGTGCATAACACACTCTTTTACTTCACCAATTACTAATCCGTCAATATGATTAGTAATTACTTTTTCAATATTAACACCAGCTTTAGTTATTTCTACAGCTAATTGTTTTAAATCTACATTATCTAGATTTATATAATCTTTAACCCAATTTAAACTAATCATATTATTCAAAATCCTTTCTATCAAATGTTTTTACTTCTCTTAAATCAGTCATATAGAATGTTCTTATATCATTTATACCATATTTAAGCATTGCAAGACGTTCAGCACCAAAACCAAATGCAAAACCACTCCATACATTTGGATCGTATCCACAATTTCTAAGCACATTAGGATGTACCATACCAGCTCCTGATACTGTTATCCATCCTGTATTTTTACATAATGAACAACCTTTACCTTTACAAGCAAAACATGAAATATCTGTTTCTACTGATGGTTCTGTAAATTGATAATAACTTGGTCTAAAACGAGTAACACAATCTTCACCAAATAACTTTTTAGCTATTGTATCAAATATACCTTTTAAATCTGATAAACTTATATCTTTATCAACTAATAAACCTTCAATTTGCATAAATTGATGTGAATGAGTAGCATCATCATCATCTCTTCTATATGTTTTACCAGGGCATATCATTCTAATTGGTTTTTCTCCCTTACCTTCTAACATAGTACGAGCTTGTACAGGACTAGTTTGACTACGAAGTAATACTTCTTCATCTTTAATATAGAATGTATCTTGAGCATCTCTTGCAGGATGTCCTTTAGGAATATTAAGTAATTCAAAGTTATATTTATCATATTCTATTTCGGGACCATCTACTACATCAAATCCCATAGACATAAGAAGTTCTTCTACTTCTTCAATTACTTTTTCAAGTATATTAGCACTACCAGTAGGAATTTTATAAGCTGGAAGTGTAATATCTATTTTTTCACTTTCTAGTTTTTTATTTAATGCTTCAGTTTCAAATTTATTTTTTAATTCTTCAAATTTAGTATTTACTTCATTTTTTAAATCATTAAGTAACATACCAAAAGATTTCTTTTCTTCTTTTGGAATAGATGACATAATATTTGACAATTCAGTTATTTTACCTTTTTTACTCAAATATTCTAGTCTTATACTATCAAGTTCTTTTAAATCCTTAATATTACTTAACTTATTTAATACTTCAGTTTTAATTTGTTCTACTTTTTCTTTCATAAATCCTCCTATAACAAAAAAAGAGCAATCGAAAGGACGATTTGCTCGTGGTACCACCTTAATTTAGATCTAACAATCTCTCTATACTATAACGCGTTACCGGTATATATTTTGTATATACAGCTAAAAAGGTGAATTCATAAAACTAACTTACTTATTTCCACCAACCATAAGCTCTCTATTAAGTATTATTTTATTACTATGCCTTCATCACAGCTTTTCGTAATAAACTAATTATAACACATATTTTTCATTTTTCAAGTATTATTTTTTATGCTATAATCATTTAGAGGTGATGTTATGTCAGTAAATAGTGTTAGGAAGCATCTAAAAAAATATAACTTATTAGATCATTTATTTGAAGAAAATACTACTTGTAAAACAGTAAGTGAAGCAGCAAATTCTATAGGATGCAAAGATGAAGAAATAGCTAAAACATTATCTTTTGACTTAGATGGTGAAACTATAGTGATTGTTATGGCTGGTGATAAAAAAATAGATAACGCTAAATATAGAGCATATTTTCATAAAAAAGCTAAAATGTTATCATTTGATGAAGTTGAAAAAAGAACTTCTCATGTTCCAGGTGGAGTTACACCTTATGGGCTAAATGAAAATGTTAAAATATATTTAGATGAATCACTAAAAGCTCATAATATATTATATCCTTCTGGAGGAGATACTAACTGGGTTATTAAAATTAGTTTAGAAGAACTTAAAAACTCTCTAGATTTTACTTGGGTAGATGTTACAAAATAAAAAACTTTACTATTGTAAAGCTTTTTTAAACATCTTTTTTATTGCTTCTTTATAAATTTCTTTTGCAAGCAAATATCCATCATCCAACTGATTTATTAAATTAGACATCATTACACCACTATTTATTTCCATAACAAGTAACTTATTATCAGTAGTTTTAATAATATCTATAGTACCAAAAGTTAAATTAATAACTTTTGCACACTCTAAAGCTATTATAGATAATTCTTTTTTTAAATCATTATCTAAAGAAATATCACATCTAGCACCTTTATCTAAATTAAATTGCCAATTATACTCTATTTTCTCGTTTTTAAAAGGAATGTAATCATAATTAAAAGTATCTTTTAATTTATGATTATTAAAATAATATGGATTAAATTCCTTTAATAATTCTAATAAAGTCCTTTTTCCATCACCTATTACTATGGGTTTTTCTTTAGCATATACAAGTTTAATTTCTCCATCTAAATATACACATCTATATTCATTTTGTATATCATAATAAGGACATAAACTTACAGATATATTATCTTTATATACTTTATTTATAACATCTAATAGTTCATTATTAGATGTTATATGATATACTCCTCTACCACAAGTACTATTATTTAATTTAAATACTATATCTTTATTATCATTAAAATATGTATTTGCATCTAAAATAAACTTATATTTATCTTTATACATACTCATTAAAGTATGAGATATTACTGGTATATTATTACTATTTAATACTTCATACATAGCATATTTATCATCCATTATTAAACTATCTGCTTGATTATTTAAATCAAATTTATAGCCTAATATATATTTATAGATACCATCACACTCTAATTTCATTAACCATCCTTTAGACATAAATGATAATTTTATATTAAGTTCATCACATATTTCTTTTATTATATTCTTATACATTTTACTCCTCAAAAAAAGGTTATTTAGATAACCTTTTTAATACTAATTCTTTACCTAGTAAATATATTGTATCAGGAAGTTCAGGTCCATGCATAACACCTGTTACTTTAATTCTAATAGGCATATATAACATTTTTCCTTTTACTAAAGCTTTTTCTTTTGTATTAGAAATAGCAGTACTAATATTTTCAATAGACCAATCAGTAATATTTTCTATTTCATTCTTAAATACTTCAATTGTATTAGGTATAGATTCATCTTTCATAAATTCTTCTGTTTCATTATCTAATGTTAGATTTTCTTTAAAGAATAAACTAATATCATCATTAATTTCTTTACCATAAGAAATATGATCTTTATAAATTAATAATAATTTGTTTATCCATTCTTCACTCTTATCACTTAAATCATACTTAGGATCAATATATTTTTTAACAAATTCTAAATATGCAGAATCATCCATTTTCTTTATATAGTTAGAATTCATCCATTTTAATTTCTTATTATCATATTGACTAGATGAAGTGCTAATTCTAGTAGCATCAAAATCTCTAATAAGTTCTTCCATAGTAAATATTTCTTTATTATCTTTTGGACTCCATCCAAGTAAAACTAAATAGTTTACTACAGCTTCTGGTAAATATCCATCATTATATAAATCCATAAATGATGCATCACCATTTCTTTTAGAAAGTTTTTGACCATCTTCACCTAAAACCATAGCTACATGAATATAAGTAGGTTTTTCCCATCCAAATGCTTCATATAACAAATTATATTTTGCAGTTTGATCTAAGTATTCATGTCCACGAATTACATGTGTAATTTCCATTAAATGATCATCTATTACATTAGCAAAGTTATAAGTTGGAAAACCATCTGATTTTAATAATATTTGATCTTCTAAAACTTTATTTTCAATCTTAATAATACCATGTGTTAAATCATCAACTTCTGTAATACCTTCTTTAGGCATTTTTTGTCTAATTACATATGGCATACCACTACTAATTCTTTTTTCAATTTCTTCAGCACTTAATCTAGAACATCTACCATCATATAAAAATGGTACTTTATTTTTATCAGCAATTTCTCTTTGTTCTTTAAGTTCATCTTCAGTACAGAAGCAGTAATATGCTTTTCCCATTTCTACTAATTTTAAAGCATATTCCTTATATATATCTTTTCTTTCACTTTGTACATAAGGTCCATAATTGCCTGGGTTATTAGGTCCTTCATCTATTTTAAAGTTACATAATTCTAATGTTTTATAAATAAAATCTATCGCACCATCAACTTTTCTTTCTTGATCAGTATCTTCTATTCTTAGTAAAAAATCGCCATCTTCATGTTTAGCGATTAAATACTCGAAAATAGCTGTTCTAAGATTTCCAATATGCATAAATCCTGTTGGACTTGGTGCAAATCTTGTTCTTACTTTCATACTATCTTACTCTTCCTCTTTCTAATTCTTGTTCTCTAATAGGTGTATCAATAACCTTCTTGCCATAATCAATATTTAAATCAAATTTATTTGTTTGTAATGGAAATGCTTCCATAACCGTTTTTTGAATATCAGGAAGTATTCTAGCTCTAGAATTTATGGCTGTTTTGCCTAAAAATGAACTAGCTACATCTTTCCCTAATTTAGACTCTAAACATTCAGTTAGTCTTTTTGAATCATTTGTAAAATAACAATCAATTAGTACATCTGAGCCAACAACTTCAGATGCCATTAAAGCAATTTGTCTTTCATCAATATGCATCATTCATAATCACTCCCAACTAAATAATCTACTAGCATCTCAGTAACCCCTATATTAAGTGCTTCAAAATTACTATTGGCATTAAATCCACTGTATTTTCCTGTTGAAGTAATTATATTAAGCAATCCATACATTAAAATATTTTTTCCTTCTCTATCATCAAATGCTGTTCTATTTAAATATAATGTATTTTTTGGTGCATCATAATGTGCAATATCTTTCATTTCATACTTGCTACCAGCTTTGATATTAAGTGTTTTTATGCGGTCATTAAAACCATCTAAATTAACATAATTTATTTTAGTATGAAATATGGTAATTAATTCTAGTATGTTTTCCTTAATTTCATCTGTTAAATTAGGATTAGACATAATAGATTCTTTAATTATTTGTATTACATCCATTTTCGTTCACCTATAAATATTTTAACATACTTTTACTAAAATGTATCTCTTTTTTTTACAAAAATAGAAGAAACTATTTAGCTTCTTCTACTACTCTTGTTTCTCTAATAACTGTAACCTTTATAGTTCCAGGATATTGTAATTTTTCTTCTATTTTGTTCTTAATATCACGAGCCATTTTATAACTTTTAGCATCATCTACTTCATCTGGTTTTACTATAACTCTAAGTTCTCTACCAGCTTGCATAGCGAATGTAGATTGTACTCCATCCATATCATTAGCAATACGTTCTAATTCTTCTAAACGTTTTACATAGTTTTCTAAAGAATCATTTCTTGCTCCCGGACGAGATGCAGATAAAGCATCTGCTATTGCTACTAAACTAGCAATAACTGAAGTAGCTTCTGTATTACCATGATGAGATGCAATACTATTTATTACAACATCATTTTCTTTATACTTTTTAGCTATTTCAACACCTAAATCAACATGACTACCTTCTACTTCATGATCTATAGCTTTACCTATATCATGAAGTAATCCTGCTCTTTTAGCTAATGTAACATTTTCTCCAATTTCACTTGCTAAGATACCAGCTAAATGAGCTACTTCTATAGAATGAGTTAAAGCATTTTGTCCATAACTAGTTCTAAAATGTAATTTACCAATTAAATTAACTAATTCACTATCAACTTTAGTAAGCCCAAGTTCAAATAGTGCTGCTTCACCAAATTCTTGAATTTTAATTTGAAATTCTTTAACTGTTTTATCATAAATTTCTTCAATTCTGGCAGGATGAATTCTACCATCTTTTATTAAATTATCAATTGTTGCATGAGCAATTTCTCTTCTTAAAGGATCAAAGCTTGATACAACAATTGCTTCTGGTGTATCATCAATTATTAAATCAACACCTGTTACTGATTCAATCGTTCTTATATTTCTACCTTCACGACCAATAATACGACCTTTCATATCATCATTAGGAAGTGTAACTACTGTTACTGTTTGTTCGTTAGCTACATCACCAGCATATTTTTGCATACCTTCAACTAACATATTTTTTGCTTTTCTATCAACTTCTAATTTTGCTTCTGATTCACGATCTTTTATATATGCAGCGATTTCTAAATTCATCATTTCTTCTACTCTTTTTAATACTAAATCACGAGCTTCAGCCTTAGAATATCCTGCAATCTTTTCAAGTAAATCTAGTTGTTGTTTTTGTATTTCTTCCACTTTTTCTTGTTCTTTTTGAATTTCTTTTTGTTTATTAATTATATTATTTTCTCTTTCTTCTAACATAGATTCTCTATTTTGTAAAGTTTGATCTCTTCTATCCATGTTATTTTCACGCGCTAAAAGTCTATCTTCAGACTCTTTAATTTCAGCTTTCTTTTCTTTTATTTCTTTATCAGTTTCCAATTTTAATTTATGAGCTTCTTCTTTTTGTTCTAATAAGAAATCTCTTTTTATTTTTTCAGCTTCTTTTTTAGTTTTTTCTAACATAGATTCTATTTTTTTAGAAGCCATATTACCTCTAACATAATTAATAACTATTGATGTTACTACACCAATACTTGTTCCAATTATCACAAGTAAAATGGAGAATGCAATATTATCCATATTTAACCTCCAAACTACTTTAAGAGCATAAACTCTAATTATATTTTAATATGTATTTCTAAATAAGTCAATAAAAAAGACAAGTGCTAGCAAGCAATCTTATCCCTCATTTTAACAAGAACTTTTTGTTCTTTTCTAGATACTTGAACCTGACTTATACCAAGAAGTTTTGATACTTCCATTTGTGTTAAATCATTCATATACCTTAAATTAATTATTTCTTTTTCTTCACTAGTTAATTCATCTAAACTACTCTTTAAAGCAATTAAAGTATCCATATCAGTATTAGTATCACTAATTACATCAAATACTGTTAAATTATCATATATAATATCATCTAGGCTAGATACTTTACTACTATTTAATGCATCCACAATTAAAGATATTGGCACTTCTAAGAAACTAGCAATTTCACTTACTGTTGGTTCCTTGCCCATTTTTTGTGTAAGCAGTACGTAAGCTTTTTCGATTTGTAAATTTATCTTAGAAATATCTCTACTTATTTTCATAGATTTATCTTCTCTAACTAATTTACGCATCTCACCTAATATATAAGGATATGCATATGTAGTAAATTTAACATTCATATTGCTATCATAATTATTATAAGCTTTTATAAGTCCAATACATCCTACTTGAAATAAATCCTCTTTATTATCATAACCTCTAAAATATGATGCAATACTATATATTAGTCTTTCATTTTCCATTATTATTTTTTCTAACATAGTCTAAGCGCCTCTAATTCATTTTCTGCTATTTTAAAATTATATTTTCTAAACTTATTACTTAATTCTTTTGTTGTGTTGCAAATTAAATTATTATTATTTATATTTGATTGCAAAATAGAATTAATTCCATATTTATCTATATAATTTAAATTAGCTAAATTAAAAACAACTTTTCTAATTTTATTTTCTCTTATAATATTAGTAACTTCTTTCTTAAATTTATATACTTCTTTTTTACTTAATATACCATCTAATCTTATAAACATAATCCCGTCATAAAACTTAGTATTTATTTTAAGCATATAATCTCCTCTTAGTATAATTTAGCACAAGTTTGTATCTTTTTATACACATTCGACAAAACTAGTTAGATTTTTTCTTTATGATTAAAATAAGTATTAAAAGTAATATTATAAGTAAAAATATAAATATAATTCTTTTAGAAAACCCTTTGCTAGTACTAATATTTTCTACATCAGTTTTCCTTTTATTATTAACTATACTATTTAATGCATTAGCTTCTTCATTTACTTTTTCTTTTTCTTCAATAACTTTCTTAATTTCATATTCTTTTTTATTTATAGCATTCTTTAAATCATCTAGTTCTTTTTCTTTATCTAATTCTATCTTATTACTAGATATATTAACTACTACATTTCTTTTTATTTCTTTATCCTTAAAATTGATAATAATATTATAATTGCCATTAATACTACTATCTATATTATCTCTTATATCATAATCACAAGTGCTTTTTATATAATCTTTTAAATTATATTTTTTATCTGTTATAACGATATTATCACTTATCTCAATTTTATCTCTTGTTTGATATCTATATAGTTTTTCTAAATCATATAAATTTGTTTCATCTTCCACATACTCTTTTACTAAATTATATTTTTTATATAATCTATCTACATACTCATATTTGATATCTTTGATATATAATTGATCTTCATTACTTTTTTCACTACGACTTAGTGCATCTTTTATTAAATACCCATCATAGTATGATACATTTAATACACTATCACCTTTCATAGTATTAAAATCTATTTTATTCTTATAAAATGTAATATCATTTATATAGTTAATATCTATTTTAAAATGCATCGCTTTCTCTTCTAATAGAAATATAATATAAATATCTTTTACACTATAGTATCCACCTAAATCAATTTTAAAATAATCATCTTTAGATATATTTATATAACTTCCAAAAAAACAATCATTACATCTAAATTCATAGTAATATCTTTTATTGTTTAAATATAATGCAATTTCTTTTACTCTTATTCCTGCACTATTATCTAAATAAATATATCTTACTTTAGGAATATTTAAGTAAAATGAATTATCGTATGTATATATTTTTCTATTCTCTTTTTGTTCTGGTTTAGTAGTTAATAAACCAGATTTTACCTCTTCATAGTTTTCTTTATCTACATATGATCCATTTTCACTATATACTTTTTTATTTATATAATATTTTTTATTTATTTTTTCTTCTACATTAACTAAATCACTTTTAGCTACAAATTCATTTGTATAATTACTAAAATTAGAATAATCACTATAGAAAGTTATTGCTTTTACTTTTGATGAAAAAAGTAATAAAAAAACAAGTAAGATTTTCTTCATTTTTGCCTCCTATTGTTATCTTACTTGTTTTATTTTATAATTCCTCTTTAATATGTGATTTTTTCTAAATTAGTATTTATTTTTATACTAGTATCTTTCTTATATACTACAGTATTTTTATCTCCATCTGAAATATATCTAGTTGATTCTAACTTTTTAAAAGTATATTCTATATCAAAATTAGTTCCATTATTATCATAAGCTCTTATCCTATTTATCATTATTTTATTAAATCTACTATCAAAAGGTGAATAGTCATAGCTAGCGCCTACTTTAAGTGTTGAAATAGTATTATATTCTTTATTATTATATACACCACTAATTATATGTTTAAAATTTGGATGTCTACTAGTATATGGTGAACCAAATGGAAGTGCTACTATATTAACATATTTTCCTTTTATTATACTATCTAATTTTTCATACATTTTACCAATTTCTATAACACTTTCATTTTCACTTATCTTTTTAAAATTAGCATGTGTATAACTATGATTACCTATATCATATCCATTATCTATTAACCAATTTATTATTTTTTCATTATACATTGGCTGATTAAATAACCCACCATTTATAAAAAAAGTAGCAGTTACATTATAATCTTTATACTTTTTCTTAAAGCTTTCTAAAATGCCTACAGCACTATTAGGATCAATTATTATATTACCATCACTATCAAGGCCAGTAACTTTTATGGCATTTTCAAGTCCATCATCAAAAGTAATTACAATAGGACTATAACCTAGTTCTGTATCAATATTTCCATTAACATAATCAATAAGTCTTATCATGCGATATCCGGAATTATAATAGAATTCTAAATCTCTAATAAACGCTTCTTTAGTTCTTTGGTATCCATCCTTATCTACATTACCGCCTATATACTTTGTATCACTATCTAGCATATTATGTATTCCGTGATACATCATAACTGGTATATATCCAAGTTCATTTACATTATATTTTTTATATGTATCAGTAGCACTTCCTTTAGAAATAGTAAGTACTAATTTATCTATTTTTTTAATTTTAGTATTTTCACTAACACTTTGTTTTATAATAGTATCTTTAGTTTTATCACTATACTCATAATTTAATTCATAATTTATCTTATTTTCATCTAAATAAGTTAATACATCATCTATATCTTTAGATACTAAATTATCTAATTTTTTACCTTTAAATAAGAAAAAAGGTATAACTAATATTAGCAATAGTATTATTATTAAAAACTTCTTCATAACATCACCACTATTAGTATACCAAAAAAATATAAGTAATAAATTATAAATCATTAAACTTTACAAGTTTATCAACAATATTTACAATTTCTACCACTTTATCGTATTCATCTTCTTTATCTATTTTATGTGGTATTAAAAGAAATATAAGTAATAATTCCTTTTCATAATCAAGAAGCGGATAAGAACTTGTATAAGAGTCTAGTATCAGGTCATAATCATACATTTTTTTAGTAAATAAATTATATAAATCATATATAGGTAGTCCTATACTAGCTTTATCCCAACTAGTTAAATACTTATTATCACTTTTTATAAAATGTGATACATCCAGATTATTATGATTGATAACATATCTTACTTTATCTTTATCTTTTATATTTTCATACCAAGAATCTAATCGTTCCTTAGCTTTATATAAAGAAGAAAAAATAATGGATATATTTACTGCCAATAAATATTCTGATGGACTATATATTTCTTTAGATTCAATATCTACCATATAGCTATCATAATACTTAAATATATCATTTATTTTTTTCATAGTATCTTCATATATTTCTTTTTTATCTGCTACATCAACTTTTTTATAAAATGTAGTTTTATTATGAAGTAATGCCGTTAAATCAATCATATCCTCTATTTTAGTCCTATCAGTAGTATCTTCTTCTTTTATATATTCTGTTATTAAATAATCATCATCTACTTTATTAACTATTTTAGGATAATATTTAAAACTTCTATCATCTAAATAATGATAAATATCTTTATTTTTATTTTCTTTTACTACATATTTATCATCAATTATAAATACATTATTATTTTTAACTATTTTAGTAGGTACTATATTATACTTTTTTAGTATATTATGAACTCTTAACATTTGTAGGTATAATAATTTTATCTCCTAATTTTATGTCACTTAAATCATTATAAGAATCTAATAATTCTTTTGATACACTATATTTACTAATTATAGATTCAATTGTATCATTTTCTTTTACAATATATATTTTATATGTTAAATATCCTGTATTATTCATAACTGTAGGTTCTTCTTCTATACATCTATCAGTTTCTACATTTTCTACTTTTATTTCTTTTTCTTCTAAATTATCTAATTTTAATTCAATATAAATACTTAATGCGCTATTATCCTTTATTTCATAATAAAAATCATTTATATCAACTACTACATTTGTAAGGTCATATTTTTCATCTAATTTTATATCAAATGGCACTCTAAAATTATAATTTTCTTTTAAAGTTGTTGTATTAGATGCTTTATATTCTCCTTCTAAAATAAATTCTCCTTTTATATTATTTTCATAAACCTTTACTTCTTTTTCAAGTGATATACTGCATATTTCAAATAATGTAGTTTTAAAAACTATATCTTTATTAAATGGTACTATTTTATTCATAATAACTCCTTTCAATAAAGTATATTAAAAAAATAGCTTATTATGCTATTTTTTTAAAGATGCTTTTGCTCTTAATCTTATATTTCTACTATCATTTTTAGTAAAACTCATAAGTAATATCTTTTGATTAACGTCAAAGCATTCATCACTAAATAATGTCTTACATTCACTTTTTACTGCATTTATAGTATTTATTGCATGTTGTTCTAATCCACTAGTACTAGTTATTACTTCATCCATTTCTAATGGATTTGTACTAACTAGTTGATCAAGTAATATAAAGTCATAAGATATAGAACTAAATAAATGAGAATTTTGCATTTGTGGTAAAACATATTGACAGAATATTTGTAAGTTATTACCTAAGAAAGGATTTAATGAAAATCTTTTTATAAATTCTCTTCTTAAAAATTTCTTTTGACCTTCCTCACTCGTTTTATTAACCATAGATACTATTTCATTTGCTTTTTTGCGTTCATCTGTTAAAAATCTTACTTCACTTACTAATGTAGCTAAGTCTCTTAAATGAGTTCCTTCAATATGAGGATTTTCTAAATTAGCTGAAACAAACTCATATAAGTCATCTACAAATTCACTAGTAGACATTCCTAAACGCAACTCTTCATCATCTAATATAGAACTAATTTCTCCACTATATATTATTGTTTGAATAAGTTTTTTATTCATATATTTATTTATATCAGTCATTTTTCCTCCATATATATTTCATTACTTCTTTATAATTTCTAACTGGTATAAAGTGAATATCTTTCTTTATTTCTTTTGGTACATCATCTAAATCTTTCAAATTGTCATAAGGAATAATTATATCTTTTATACCTTTCATATGTGCTCCCATAGCTTTTTCTTTTAAACCACCAATAGGTAATACACTACCTCTTAAAGATATTTCACCTGTCATAGCTAAATTAGATCTTATTTTAGTATTAGTTAAACCAGATATTAAAGCGGTTAATAATGCAATACCTGCAGATGGACCATCCTTTGGTATAGCTCCCTCTAAAACATGTATATGTATATCATTATTTATTAATTTATCATAATCAACATTATAATATTTATAATTACTTTTTAAATAACTTAAAGCGATTATAGCACTTTCTTTCATAACATCGCCAAGTGAACCTGTAAGTACTAATTTACCATCACCTTTATAGCAATTAACCTCAATAGGCAAAGTATCTCCACCAAAAGAAGTATACGCAAGTCCATTCACAATTCCTACATTACTAGTTATTTTATTAGTATAATGATACTTCTTTTTACCTAAATATTTAACTAAATCACTTTCTTTAATAGTTACCAATTCATTATCTTTTTTATTTAAAACAATATCTGTAACTACTTTTCTAACTATTTGTGATAATAATCTCTCTACTTCTCTTACGCCAGATTCCCTAGTATAATATCTTATAATTGATAATAAAGCTTCATCTGTTATGTCTATATCATTTAAGCCATTTTCCTTTAAAACTTTACTCATTAAATGATTTTTTATAATATCCATTTTTTCATAAATTGTATATCCGCTTAAATTTATTACTTCTAATCTATCTTTTAATTCTTTTGGAATATCATCTATGTAATTAGCAGTTAAAATAAACATTACATTAGATAAATCATATTCTTCTTCTATATAATTATCACTAAAATATTTATTTTGTTCTGGATCTAAAACTTCAAGTAAACTAGATCTAGGATCTCCATTAATACCACTACTCATTTTATCTATTTCATCAATTAAGAATACGGGATTATTACTTTTGGCTTTCTTCATTGAAGATATTATTCTACCAGGTGAAGATGCTATATAAGCTTTTCTATGACCTTTTATTTCACTTTCATCTGATACTCCACCAACTGATATTTTAACAAAATTTCTATTTAATGCCTTAGCGATAGAATAAGCTAAACTAGTTTTACCTACTCCTGGCGGACCAACTAAACAAATTATAGGACTTCTTAAATTGTTAGACATTTGTTTAACCGCTAAATATTCTATAATTCTATCCTTGACATTTGAAATATCATAATGTGTTTGGTCTAAATACTCTCTTACACTATTTAAATCAGTGTTATCAGTAGTATAAATATTCCATGGTAAATTAAGTAACCAATCAATATAATTTCTTATAATAGATGCTTCTGGATGTGATTTATTAGTATTTTCATATTTATTTAATTCTTTGTATAATCTATCTTTAATTCTTTTTGGTGCATCTAATGATTCTATTTTTTCATTTAATTCATCTATTTCATTATCAGACTCATCACCAAGTTCTTCTTTCATTAACTTAATTTTTTCTCTTAAAATAAATTCTTTTTGGTGATCATCTATTTCTTCTTTTACCTTTAAATCTATATTCTTTTCTAAATTAACTATTTTTCTTTCTTTTTCAGTATCAGATACTATCATGCTTGCTCTCTTAGTAGAATTACATTCATATAAATATTCTTCTACTCTCTTTAATGAAATAGGTAATGAAGAAGCGATTACATCAGTTACCATTGATAAATCATTACTACTCTTAATTAAATTAATTGAACTATTGCTTAGATACGGAATATCTTTAATTGCACTATCTAGTTCTTTTAATAGTTTTTTTATAATAACTTTTTCTTCTTCTACATCTAGATTAATATCTTCTATTTCTTCTACAATACTTTCTAATACTTCATCTGTTTTATCTTTATTTAAGTATTCTAATACTTTAGCTCTTTTTTCACCCTTAATAACGATTCTTGTTTTACCATTAGGTAATTCTACTTTTTTTATTATTTTAGAAATAACTCCAAACATAGGTAAATCATTACTATTAGAATTATCATATACTAACATAATTCTATTGTTATGAAACAATTCTGATAATTCTATTATGTTATTGCTTATTTCATTATCAAATTCTAATCTTATTTCATTATAAGGTAGTAACACGATACCTTTTAATAAGATAACCGGTAAATTTGTTTTAATAATAACACCTTCTATCTTCTCTTTTGTTTTACTCTATTATTGTATTTTTCAAACGAAAATATAATTGCTCTTAACTGTTTATATGATGACATATATTGTGCTACTTTTTCTCTAGTAAAATCAGTATCATCTTCATACTTCCACTTTTCCATATATTCTTCTAACTTAGAAGTTAATACTCTATCTTCTTTTAGTATTCTTAAATATTCATTTCTTTTTATTGCTTCTAGAAAAGTTTTTAAAATTTGTCTAAAATACTTATCTTCCGTATTAACTGTACTTTCATCTTTCATTTTAACTTCGGCTAGTTTTGTCTTATTTTGATAAGCAACTGGAAGACGTTTTTCTTTGCCATCTTGACGATATACAATATAAAAATCATAATCACCATTACCTTCATGACCACAAATACTATGAAAAAGTTCTACTCTTGAATTTACCTTAGTAGTAACTAAGTCAATTCTCTTTAAACTCGTTTTCTTAGCTTTTGATATTTCTACGACTCTTCTTCCATCTAACTCTTCTAATATTAATGAATATCTTCCCATAGTATCACCTGCCAATTATTATATAGAAATTATGAAATTTGTCAACAAAAAATGAAGATTATTTATCTTCACTTTTATTAGTTTTTTTATCATCAATTTGTATTTCATAATGTTCTCTAACTTGGGCTAAAATTTCATCTCTCAATTCAGGTTTTTGTTTAAATAATTCTTTAACATTTTCTTTACCTTGACCTATTTTTTCACCTTTGTATGAGTACCATGCACCAGATTTATCAATAATAGCGGCTTCGCTAGCTAAATCAACTAATTCACCCTCTAATGATACACCTTCACCATACATAATATCTACAAAACAGCTTTTAAATGGAGGAGCCATTTTATTTTTAACTACCTTAACAGATACTTTATTACCTAGTATATCAGAACCACTTTTAATAGAATCAACTCTTCTAATATCAAGTCTAATAGAAGAATAAAATTTAAGTGCTCTTCCACCTGGTGTAGTTTCTGGATTTCCAAACATTACCCCTACTTTTTCTCTTAATTGATTTATAAATATTGCTATAGTATTTGTTTTATTGATAATACCAGACAATTTTCTTAATGCTTGACTCATTAATCTAGCTTGCAAAGCAACATGAGTATCACCCATTTCACCTTCAATTTCTGCTTGTGGTACTAAAGCAGCTACTGAGTCAATTACAACGATTCCTATCGCACCACTTCTTACTAATGCTTCACAAATTTCTAATGCTTGTTCACCATTATCAGGTTGTGAAAGAAGTAATTCATTTATGTTTACACCTAACTTTTGAGCATAAGTAGGATCTAATGAATGTTCTGCATCTATAAAAGCAGCTCTTCCACCTTGCTTTTGTACTTCTGCAATAGCATGAAGGGCAAATGTAGTTTTACCAGAAGATTCTGGACCATATATTTCTATAATTCTTCCCTTAGGATATCCACCTATACCAAGTGCTATATCAAGTCCTAAAGAACCAGAAGATACAACATCTATCTTTTGGTGTTCGTTATCACCAAGTTTCATTACTGAACCTTTTCCAAATTGTTTTTCTATATCTGCTAATACTTGATCTAAAGTCTTATCAGCAGTTGGTTTTGTTGCCATATTTTCCTCCTATCATCATATTCATTATACAACCTTATATTTTTATTGTCAATAGTTTTTTCAAACATTTGTTCGTTATATACAGTAGTTATTTTATTTACCTCCTATATATATCATTTACTAAAAATATAAAAAATCCTCTTTATAATAAAAAAATAGATACTATTTAGTATCTATTAAGTTTTTGTTTAATTTATAGTATTCAATACCAGAAATAATTGCAAGTATTGCAGCTACCCAAAGTAGTGCTACATTAACTGCTACATTCCAGAATACAAATGGAATATTTCCAAATAAAGTAAGTACAATACCAACCATTAAACAAGCTGTTTTATATTTTCCTGTCTTAATAGCAGCTACTACTTTACCTTTACTTGCAGCAAGCATCTTTATTGAATCTGTTATACAGTCTCTAACAATAATTATAACTGTTATAATTGCTGGAATATCACCTAGTGATGATAATATAATTAGTGTTGAATTAACTAATACTTTATCAGCTATAGCATCAACTAATTTACCAAAATCAGTTATTAAGTTATATTTTCTTGCTATTTTACCATCAAAATAATCTGTAAGTGATGCAATTATAAATAATACACCAGCTACTAAATATTTTGGATTTATTGATATTTTTTCAGCAATATACAAGTCATCAATATTTACTCCAATAGATTCAAATGGGAATAATAATACAAATATTATTATAAATGATAATACGATTCTAGATACAGTTAATTTGTTCGGTAAATTCATAAACTACGCCTCTTTCATCCTTAAATTCATTTCCATCAAATAAAGTAAATACTAAATATGCAATTACTAAAACTAATAAAACTATAACTACATAAATTAAGTACGATGGAATAATTTTTTTTCTATTATAATCAATTGTATACGGAGATGAAATCTTTTTAATAGGTTCCATAGGTTTAATAGTTTTTTTAGCTTTTTTAATATCTTCTATAGATATTTTAGATGTATAGTCAAATAAATATTCATTAAATTCATCAACCATTTTTTCATAATCGAGACCTAAATATTTTGAATAATCTCTTATAAAATATTTTAAATAAAATACATCTTTAAATGCTTCTAAGTTACCAGATTCAATGTTTTCTATTTGTGAAGGTCTTAATTTTAAATCTTCAGCTGCTTCATCAATAGAAATACCTATTTCTTCTCTAGTATTCTTAAGTTTTTCCCCTATTTCTTTCATATTTCACCTCTAAAAAAACAATAATACTTTATAAGCCATGTTCTGTAACTCATATGAGCGACAAACATTTATCTATCAATATTGATCCCGAATCAAATTCATTTCTCTTCATCAAGTTCCCCTACCATAATTTGGGTTTCTCACTCGCGGGGTTTACCACGTTCCACTCTACATATTTCTATATAGCATCGTCACTTTGGCACTTTATGTCTAATATAACCATATCAAAGACTTAGGTTAATTCGACGCCGTTAGTTTACACTACTAAAGGTTATTTTTTCCCTTTACACGAACACTACTACCATCTCAGGATAGTGTGAGCATGGACTTTCCTCTACATTAAATGCAGCGTTTGTCAAAATATTATTCTTTTCCGTATATAATTTTTTCTAAATTAGATAATCTTCTAAGTAAATCTGCATTATTAACTTCTGAAGATTTACCATCACTTACAGCTTCTAATTTCATTTGTAATTTTCTAACTTCTTGTTTAAGTCTAATATTATCTTCAATAAGTTCTCTTTTTTCTAATTCAGATTCCTTAAGAATTTTTTTAAACTCATTATAATCTCTTATAACAATATCTAAATATTTATCTACTTCTTGTGGTCTATATCCTCTAGTGTCTATTTTAAATTCTTTGTTTAAAATATCTTCACTAGATAGCATTATTCTCTCTTGATACACTTATACCACCTCATAGATTAATTTTATACTAATTTGGGGCATTTGTCAATTAATAAAGAGGCTATTATACCTCTTTTAATCGTCTAAAAATGATACATTTTTGTGTTCCTTATCATCATCATCTAAGAATGCTACATTACTTTTATTTACTGTAACATTTGTCTCTTCTTTATTTATAATTTTTTCTTTTATAATCATTTCATTATTTACTTTTTCTTCATTAAGTTTTTCTATTTCTTCTATATTTATTTTTTCAACCGGTCTATTTTTAATGATAGGTTCTATTTCATCTTTAATTTTATTTTCAGTATAAATAGTTTCCTTAATATGTAATTTTGGTTCCATCTTTTTTCTATTTACAAGTTTTTTATATAAATATAGGGCAATAATAGAGACTATAAGTAATAAAGAAACTAATACTATAGGTAATATATTTACTTCATTCTTTACTATATGAATTACATATTCTTTAGTTTCTAAGTCTGCACTAATAACAACAATTGTAACTTCACTCATATCTTTTAATTCTTTATTACCAATTATTCTATAAATACTTTCATTATTTACAAGTTCTACTTTTATTTTTAATGGATTATTATTTTTTACTTCAATACTATAATTTAATTTATCTGGTTTAAAATCTATATTATAACCTTCTATAACCAAAGAATTAATATCTGCACTTGGAAGTAATTCACCTTTATTTAATTTTTTAACTTTTATTTTATAAGTTCTTACTTGTTCGTTTTCTGCTTTTACTTTTATTTGTACTTCATTATCTCCAACTTTTAAACTATTACCTATAATATCATATTTAGCTTTAGCACTTTCCAAAGTAAGAGATATATTAAGTTTTTCTAATTCATAAGGTACTTTTATAGTATATTCATATTTTTCTTTATTAAAATCTATTTTATATGATTCTATACTTAATGATTTTAAATAGTTATTATCGTCTCTTCCATCATTTCTAAAAATATTTAAAGTATATATTCTAACACTACCATTTTCCGCTTTTACTTTAACTAAAATAACATTATTACCATATTTTAATTTAACATTTCTATTACCATATCCACTTACAAGTGAAGCTTTATTATTTAATGGTGATGCTGTTATATTTACTTCACTTACGTTTTCTTTAACATTTAAACTATATTCAAAAGTATTAGAATTAAAATTTAGAGTAGATCCTGATACTTTTAAACTGCTTAATCTATTTTCATTACTTCTACCATCAGGTCTAGTTATATTTAATGTATAAGTTTTAATATCACCATTAGCGGCTTTTACTTTTACATAATAAGCATTTGTACCATATGCCAAATTTATAGACCTACTACCAAAACCACTTACAAAAGATGCAGATGAGTCAGCTAGTGAAGCTGTTATAACAGCTGTTGCACTATTTATAGTCATAGAATACACACTTACATTAGGATTAAAACTTATACTAGCATTAGAGACTTTTAAACTAGCTAAATTATTATTTCCAGATAATACTCTTATAGTAGATGTTCTACCACTTGCACTAACAGAATTTCCAGATGTATCAGATCCATCTAAATTATTTATAGTTACTGAATAACTTGAATTAACAGCGGCATTATTTGGAATTTTTACTTTTAATACCCCAAATGTAGTAGATCCTGTTTTACCACTTACATTAGCAATACTAAATCCAGAAGCTGATGAATAATAATTAGACCATCCAGATCCTTGAGTAAAAGAAGAAAAAGTAAGTCCGCTAGTATAGTAAAATTTAGCTGTTAGGCCATTTAAACTACCAGATGTAATATTACCTGTTATATTACAAGATACAACTTGTCCAGCTCTTGCACTAGATGGACAACTTAAATTAACTGATAAATTAGTGGCACTTACTTTAAATGGTAAGATAAGTAAACATAATGCTAATAATTTATATACCTTTTTCATAAAGTTCCTCCTTCTACTAAATATTTACTAATTTTCATAACATCATTCATTTTTATATTGTTATCGTAATTAACATCAGCTGCAATTAAATAATTACCTGTTATACCTTTATTTTCAACTATATATTTTGCAATAGCCATAACATCATTCATCTTAACAATTCCATCTCCATTTACATCACCCAGTACTATAAGTATATAATTTCTATCATTAACATTTATTTTCATATTAGTTTTTATAATACTATCCATATCATTAACTACTTTATCATCATCATATAAAACTATAGTTGCATTATTATTTATATTATTTAAGAAATTTTTATATGTAGTATTATCTTTAATACCTAATATATATCCATCTTTAAAGTTATACTTATCAGTATTTAAATCATTAGTTATATTTACAGTAAATGTTTTAGATATACCATTTGTAGTACTAACAGTAACTACTATAGAACCTTTAGACATTGCAACTAAATAATCTTTTGATATTTTAGCATTAGAATTACTTAAACTATATATAGCTATTTTATTTATACTATCTGATACTATACTAGCATCTAAAGTTATTTTTTCTCCAACACTAACATTATAAATTGTATTAGATAAAATTATATTTGTTGGATGCTTAATACTTTTTAATTCTGGATAAGTTTTCATATTCCAAACATTTGAAAAATCAAAACCATTATAATAACTAGATGATTTCATATTACTTTGTGAAAGCTCACTAGATGATGTGTAATCTATATTTATATTACCAAATATAGGAGTATCATCCTTAATATCATAATTATTATATAATTTCATATTAGTATTGCTAACAACTGCGTAACCTATAATTCCACCAATATTTGTACCTGTTATATTTCCTATATTATAAGTATTATAAAAGTTACTTGATGTATTATTTTCCAAAGAGCCAGCGATTCCTCCTGCGTTAGATCCTGATATGTTAGCTATATTATATGAATTATTTAAATTTGTTGTATTCATATTACCAACTATACCGCCAACGGATAAAGTACCAGTTACTCTTCCCTCATTATATAATTCCTTTAAATTAGAATAATATGTAAATCCTACTATACCACCTACATTATTTTTAGCACTTATAGTACCTTTATTATAACTTCTATATATATTTGATAGATTACTATATCCAACTAATCCACCAACATTATTATCTGCACTTACACTACTTATACTAAATGAATCACTCATAGTAGATGAATTAAAGTACCCAACTAAACTACCTACATTATTTTTACCAGTAACACTACTATTATAAGAGTATACATTTGAGACATTTCCATATGTCATATACCCTATTATACCAGCGGATGAAGAAGCTTCAACTACTACATTTTCAAAGCCAATATTTGAAATAGCTCCACCTTTTATATATCCTATTATACCTGTATAATCATTACCTTTAACTTTTACATTTTTTATTTTTTTATTATTACCATCTATTATTCCTGTAAATGGTTTTGATGAAGTACCAATTGGTGTAAATGTTACATTTGAGAAATCTATATCATTATTTAAAATATAATATTCATCTAAATCATTTCTTATATTATTAAATTCAGAAACACTAGATATAGTTATTGGATCTTTAACAGTTACTTTTATTATATATTTGTTATTTATAATTATATTTGCCGTTCCAGCTGATACACCAGTAATTACACCATCTTTAACAGTAACTATATTGTTATTAGAACTCTTCCAAGTAATATTTTCATATGTTTCTATATAAGAATTTATATCTCTACTATAATTAGTTCCTACTATAGTAGTATTATATAATAAATTAGTTGCATATCCGTCCCCTACTACAAATACCTTAGTATTTGATACTGAAGAAGTTGTAGTAATAAGTGTATAAAGGCCATCTTTTAAAGGCGATTTTACTTTTAAATAACCAGTTGCATAGTTATTTACTACCTTAGAATCATATATAGTAAAATTAGATGTAATATCTTCTCCTTTAGTATTTTTTACTTTATAAGTTACTGCTGAAGCATTACTAACATTACTCGTATATGTATTTATATATATTTTAGAGTCACCAGACTTTATTTTGCTATTTTTTATAAAAGATTCAACACTTTTACTACTTGTAGTTAAATCAGTTGTATGTACTTTTAAAGCTACTGAATAACCATAACTATATGTATCTTGCCAACTACTTTTATTAGTAGATATAAAACTTTGATTTGGTAATATTCCAACTTCTTCTTTAAATAATGAATTATGACTACTTAAATGTACTGGTACACTATACTTATAAGTTTGACTATCTACACTATAAGTTACATATTCAACTATAACGGCAAATTCATCTCCAGTTATTTCTAAATATTCAGGTAAATAATAAGTATAATATCCAGCATATCTAATAGATATTGGACTACTATTTACCTTTGTAGCTCCTGAAAGTGATGAACCATTTCTATTTATATAAACATTTACTTTTGTATTAGCTGCATATGAAAATATACCAACACTTGTTATAGCTTCCTTTTTATCATTTATTTTATTATATATATTAGCAGCATATTTACTATTTATATAAGTTAAACTACCAGTTGGATTATATTGGTATGTATTATCATATAACTTTTCACTAGTTTTCTTAATTCCAGATGCAAATAAACCTATCATATAATCTTCATAAGAGTAATAATAATATCCGTTATCACCATAAGCACTTCCCCATGAATTTTGAACTATCCAAGCTCCATCTATAGAAGGGTATGATCCATTTGATTTAACAAAATTATATCTACTAAAATTATCATTCCATCCAACAATTATCATTGCATGAGGATTACTATTATATTGATATACTGATGTTGTATAAACTGAATTATATGCACTACTAAAGTATGATCCTTGAGGTGCTGCTGCATGAATATATACAGCTCCATAATTTTGAAGTAAACTCTTTACTTCATTTCTAAAAGCAGCTTTTGTTGTAGTAGATGCAGTACTATTATATACTTTATCTAATAAATACAATTCATCAATAGATACATTACTAGCATTTACCATAGTATTTTGCATACTTTGTAAATTAGTACTATTTTGATAACTACTAACAGGTCCTAAATTACTAGCCCAATAAAGCATATCATGTTCAAAATTACCACCTGTATTATTAGTTTTAGTACCATATATATTATTACCATTAGAATAAGTATAACTAAGTACTCCATTAATATGATATGGATTATATTCAGTATAAATATTATTTTTAAGTCTTAAATTGCTTTCAAGCACTGAAGTTGCCGAAAATGCCCAGCACAAATTAGCTGAGCCTTGATTTTTTACACTTAGTAAATTACCACCATTACTATTTGTTAATTTAAAAAATGTAGGAGCATTTGCATTCTTTATAATGGTAGAATATTCATCTATTTTAGTTATTAAATTGTCTTCTTTACCTGCTCTAACAAGAGGCGGAATTACTTCTTCTTCTTTAGAGCTAATCACATATTCTTCATTTACTGGAGCCATTTCTGGTAATGAATAAGTACTATTTGTTTCAATTATATTTATATTAAATAAAATTACTATGAAAAATAAATATAATAACTTCTTCATATACACCAACTCCAATTTAATTATACCATAATTAATAAACAAAAAAATAGGAATATTCCTATTTTTCTTCTTTAGCTTCTTTTTTTTCTAATTTGTTTAGGACTTCTTTAGTTACACTAATTGTTTTTTCTCTAACTTGTTCTGCAGCACTTTGTAAAACTGGTGTAGCTTTTTCTTTAGCATAATTAACTAATTCTCCAGCTTTATCTTTTAAATCTTTAGCTTTAGATTTAGCAACTTTTAAAACAGTTTCTTTATCTAAATCTTCTAATTCTGTTTTAATTTCAAAGATTTTTGCTTCAATATTTTCTTTTACTTCAACTACATCAAGATCTTTTAATTTAGCAAGTAAATCATCAATCTTAGCTTTTAATTCTTTTCTTGTTTCACTACCAGCTTTTGGTGCAAATAATACTCCAAGACCAGCTCCTAAAGCAGCTCCTAAAACAAATTTTCCACAACCTTTTTTCTTTCCCATAAATTCCTCCTATATTTCTTCTTTATTTTTCTTTTTCTTAAAAATTCTAGAAACACTTCTTGATAATGCACTAGCTATTTTATCACTCATAACTTCTACAGTATCTGATACTTTATCAATAAAATTAAATACACCATTTAATTTTTGCATTTTATTATTGATATCATTAAGCATATCATCTGCTTTATTTAAAATAGCGATAAGTTTAATGCCTAAAATAATTAGTACTATTACTAGTATAGATAAAAGTGCTAATAATATGATAGTAAAAATTTCTGACACTATTCATCACCTCTCTTTTCGTACATAGAATCTATTAAATCAAATAAGTCATCTTTATTTAAGTCTAAAGTTTCATCATCATCTTTTTTTTCTTCTATTTTATCTTGTTTTACATCTTTTAATAATTCTGCTTCTGTATGATCTAAATTATTTAATTCTTCTAAACTATCCATATCTTCTAATTCATCAAACATATCAAGTTCATCTTTTTTAGGTTCTTCTTTAACATTTTCTTTAAGTAAATTAATTTCAAGTTCATCTTCTAAAGTACCATAAGCTTTTTTTCTAATATCATCAATAGTAATTTCTCCTGTTTTAGTAAATTCAAAATTACTGCTTCCACTCTTTAATGGTTTAATATCTTCTTTACTATAATTTTTGTCTAAAACACCATAAACAGGTGAAATTACTGGTGATGGAGAAAATTTCTTAGGTGCTACTTCTTTTTTAACTTCTTTCTTTTGATACAAATCTTTTTTAGGCATGCTAGCTCTAGTCATAGTATCGAATTCTAAATCATCAAAAAATACAGGTTTTTCTTCTTTAATAACAGGCTTTACTTCTTCTACTACTTCTTTAGTTTCTTTAACTACTTCCTTTTTTTCTTCTACAGGAGTATCTATTTGTACCTTTATAACTTCTTTTTTTATAGGTTCATCGTCTACTTCAACTGTAAAAAGTGTTTTAAATTTATCCATAAGTCCCATAATATACCTCACTCTTCCTTAGAAAAATTATACTCTCCATTATTTTTAAATTTATCATATTGTTCTTCTTTACTAGTTATAATTTCTTCATTTTCAACTAACTTAATAACATTTCCATTATACTTTATACTAGATAAAATATATGTCGCATCAAGTACTGCTCTATTAATATCTTCTTTATCAACTAAAGCTTCAATTCTAGAATAATTATATAAATATTCAATAAAATATTTATCATCCTTATTAGTTATCTGTAAATAACCATCTTTACCATTAAATTCAAATTTTCTAGAATAATATAAATCTTTATTTTCTACATAATCTACTTCTTTTTTATAGTAATATGCATTTATATCAACATATAAATAATAATAGTTACCATTAGAATAAAGCTTTTCATTAAATTCATTTGTATCAATGCTTAAAACTCCCATTGGTTTATAATATTTATAGCCTTTACCAGTTTTATTATATAAGTCATTATCTTTAGATAAAACTACATTTAATATATTGTCTATATTATCTGTTTTTATTCTTACAACAGATATACCCATAATGTTACAACCTGTCAGTAAAAACATTAAAACAAATAACATTATTACCTTTTTCATATTCTACCTCATTATTATTATAACAAACATTTTTATTTTTTAATAGTCTTTTTTACATTTACCATATAAATATTTTTATTTAAAGATACAAATCTTTGTTCATATTCAGTCATAATATTATCTGGATATTCATCATTATGTAGATCTAGTGATATATCTTCTATTTTATAACCATAATCAGTTAAACTTTTAAGTGAGTACTCAAATAATTTTCTATTGTCTGTTTTCATAATTATATGAGCATCTTTTTTAAAAATTTTATCATATTTTTCTAAAAATATAGGACTAGTTAATCTTCTTAATGCATGTCTCTTTTTAGGCCATGGATCAGAAAAATTTAAATATATTAAATCTATATTTTTATTAAATACAGTATCAATAGTATTAGCATCTAATCTAAGTAATTTTAAATTTGGTAAATCTTCATCTATTTTTTCTATAGCTCTAACAAGTACACTATCATATTTTTCAACACCTATAAAGTTTATATTAGGATACCTTTTAGCATTAGCAATAATAAAATCCCCTTTACCCATACCAATTTCTAAGTATGTTTTTTTATTAGGTAACTCATCTATACCTCTATTTATATATATATTTGCATTTATTATATCTTTTGCACCAACAACATTTCTAAGTCTCATATAATCACCACAAAATATTTTAACACATTATGAACCAAAAATAAAGGATAGCATATACTTTTATAGGAGGATAAATTATGAAAAAAGATAGAGATAACTTAGGTATGTATCCATATATGCCTTACAATATGCCTTATAATATGGGGATGGGAATGCCTAATATGATTCCTATGCCAGGTGTTAGTAATAATAATATGGATATGCAAATAAATAATTTAAATAATCGTTTAAATATGTTAGAAAAAAGAGTGGCAAAATTAGAAGGATCTAATATTACTACTCCATATGATTCTAATTACTATATGGTTTAACATATAGTTTTTTTATTCCTTAAATTTTCCTGTTGAAAAATCATTTCTAAGAATATTTGTATCAAATAACATATCACTAAATTCTATGAAATCACTTTTTTCTAAACTAATTGGTAAAACACCAAGTACATTACCATATATATAAGCATCATAACTATGATCATCATCACTTACTAAATGATTTTTATAAGCTATCCATTTTGCATACGCTTCATTACCTTTTTTTGTTTTCTTTTTAAACAATAGAAAATAAATCATTGTTGTAAGAGATACTAAATATATCATTAACATTATAACTTCATTATATGTAAATAAATAAGATATAAAATTAAGAACTATTCCTACAAAAGAATATAAAACTAACAGCTTTTTAACTTTACTAGAATCAATATAATAATTATTTTCTATACTTTTAGTATAATATCTTTTTAATAATTTTTTATAAGTATGTTCACTAAATGTTTCATGTTTGTTATTTTTTAAATCTTTTACATTTATCACACCAGCATTAAAAAATACATTAACTAAATATTCTTCATCATTATCTAATTCTTTTTTAGTTGTTTTAATTAAATATGTATCTTCATGTTTTTTGATGCTTAACTTACCATCTTTAATCATACTTAAAATAATACTTTTAATAGATTTTTGTGTAATTTGTCCACTTACTAGATATTCTACTTCATATGGTTTCATATCATTTGGAATGGTATCAACAGTTTCACGCTTAAACTTCTTATTAAATTCTTTATCATATTTTAAATATGTTCTCATTAACATAAATATAGTAACAGCTAACCAAATAGTCTTTAATACATCTAAAATTATTCCAATTATATTTTTATAACTATTAATTTTACTTGTATTTTCTATATCATCACTTATTTGTTTTTCTATTTTGCTAATATTAGATAGTGCATTATCAGATAAAACTTTAGTACTATTTTTAATTACTTCTTTATCAAAAACTAAACGAATACTGCTTTCCTTAATATTTTTCATAGTGAGATCTATTTTATCTAAAGAATCAGTTAAACTATCTTTACTGCTATGTAAATAATAACTTAATTTATTTTGATTATTTGGAATATTAAACACTATTTCTATGTTATTTATTTCTTTAGCTTCTTTAATACTAAAAAGAAGTTCAGCAGTATCACTATGTAATACTGCATAGTTTTTTAATATGTATTCTATATATACATATTTAGAATCAAAAGTATATGTATTATCTTTTACTTCATAATTTAATTTATTCTTATTTAATTCATTAAAATTAGTAGAATATTTATCTATCTCATTCAAACTAATAATTTCAACATAATCATAATTATAAATAGAAGAATCTTTATAACTATTTATATCACTTTCTATAAATTCTTTTTTATTATTATTAGTTGGAATACTAATAACATTATTTTTGTTATTTAAATATGATACTACCTCTCTAACTCTTACATCGCCATTATCTAAAATAGTAACTTCCATATAAGCATTATCTATTTTGTCATATATCATATGATAAAATGTTGTAGATAATAAATATATTAGTGAAGCTACTACAACACTTAAAACTAATGAACTAACTACTTTCTTCATACACGCCCTCCAATATAATTATTATAGCACAAAGAAAAAAAGACTTAAAGTCTTTTTAAAATTGTACTTTTGGTACTTCTTTTGCTGCTTCTTCAGCTTCAAAGAAAGGTTCTGCTTTAAAATTAAACATTCCAGCTACTATATTAGATGGGAACATTTCAATTTTATTTTTATAATTTAATACAGCATCATTATAAAATTGTCTAGCATATGCAATTTTATCTTCTGTTTCTTGTAAGCTGTTTTGTAAACTAACAAAATTTGTATTAGCTTTTAATTCAGGATAAGCTTCTGATATAGCCATAAGTCTACCTAATGCTTGAGTAAGTTCACCTGAAGCTTTCATTTCATCTTCTTTAGTATTTGCACTCATTGCTTTAGCTCTTGCAGAAATTACTGCATCAAATGTTTCTTTTTCGTGTGTAGCATATCCTTTTACTGTTTCTACTAAGTTAGGTATTAAATCAGCTCTTCTTTTTAGTAAAACTTCTATTTGAGACCATTGATCTTTAACTTTGTTTCTACAGCTTACTAAGCCATTATATGTTACTATAAAGTAAAGTACTAATAAAACTACTACGCCAAGAATAATCCATCCCATTATTTACCCTCCTAATCTATAATTAATTATACAGTATTATTTGAAAAAAAGAAATACTTTTTAAAAAAAAGAAAATACTATTTTATAAGTATTTTCTAAATTCTTTAAAATCTTTACTGTCTTCTAAATCAGTTTCAGCTAACATAGTAAACAATTTTTTTTGTTCTCTTGATAGTTTTTCTGGTATTTTAACATCTAAGATAACATACATATCTCCCTTACCAAAGCCATTCACATTACTAATACCTTTTCCTCTTAGTCTATGTTTATCACCAGTTGAACTTCCTGGAGGAATTGTTAATTTTACCGCTCCATCTAAAGTAGGAACATCTTTTTTACATCCTAAAACAGCATCTGTAATAGTAATAGGTAATTTAACATATATATCTTTATCTTGTCTTATAAATAATGGATGAGATTTTACAGTAAATTCTACATAAATATCTCCGTTAGGTCCACCATTTATACCAGCTTCACCTTTTCCTTGAACTCTCAATTGATTTTCGTTATCAATACCAGCTGGTACTTTTATTTCAATATCTTTATTTACTTTTACTTTACCGCTACCACTACATTTACGACATATAGATTCATATGATTTACCTTTACCATGACATGTTGGACATGTTGTATTTGTCATAAATGAACCAAACATAGTTCTTTGTTCAGAAGTAACAGTACCACTACCATGGCATGTTGGACATGTTTTCTCAGAATGTCCACCTTTACCATTACATTCTTGGCAGTCTTCTAATACATCTATATTTAAAGTTTTTTTACAGCCGTTTATAGCTTCTTCAAAAGTTAAAGTCATATGAACTAAAGAGTCTCTACCTTTTCTTGGACGATTAGAGCTTCTACCTTGGCCAAAGCCAAAACCAGAAAAATCACTATTTCCAAATATACCATCAAATATATCTGAAAAATCAAATCCGGAAAAGTCAAATCCACCAGTACCACCATTATTATTAAAGGCATTATGGCCAAATTGATCATATTGTTTCCTTTTATTTTCATCAGAAAGTACTGCATAAGCTTCTTGTGCTTCTTTAAATTTATCTGCTGCATCAGCTTCCTTACAAACATCCGGATGATACTTTTTAGCTAGTTTTCTAAATGCTGATTTTATTTCATCTTGACTAGCATCTTTGCTAACACCTAACACTTCATAATAATCTCTTTTTTCCATACTACCTCCTAAAACTAGAAGGTCCTAGTGTTAGGACCTACTTTTCTTCATATTCAGCATCTATGACATCATCTTTTTTATCTTTTTTGTCACTAGATTCTTCATTTTTTTCATTTTCAGCTTGTTCTTTTTGTACTTGTTCATAAACTTTAGCACCTAAAGCCATAGCACTTTCCATTAATTTATCTTTAGCTTCTTTAATCTTAGCTACATCATCACCTTTTAAAGCTTCTTTTACTTCTTCAATTTCTTTTGTAGCTTTTTCTTTATCTTTTTCGTCTACTTTATCTCCTAAATCTTTTAAAGCTTTTTCTGTAGCAAATATAGCTTGTTCTGCTTCATTTCTTGTATCTGCTTCTTCTTTTTTCTTTTCGTCATTTGCCTTATTTGCTTCAGCTTCTTTAACCATCTTATCAATTTCTTCATCACTTAAGTTAGTTGATGAAGTAATTGTAATAGATTGTTCTTTATTAGTTCCAAGATCTTTAGCTTTTACATTAACAATACCATTAGCATCTATATCAAATGTAACTTCAATTTGTGGAACTCCTCTTGGAGCTGGTGGAATATTTGTAAGTTCAAATCTTCCTAAAGTCTTATTATCTGATGCCATACTTCTTTCACCTTGTAAAATGTGAATATCTACAGCTGGTTGATTATCAGCAGCAGTACTAAATACTTGGCTCTTAGAAGTTGGAATTGTAGTATTTCTTGGGATAAGTACTGTACATACGCCACCTAAAGTTTCAATACCTAATGAAAGTGGAGTAACATCAAGAAGTACTATATCATTTACATCTCCAGTAAGTACACCACCTTGAATAGCAGCACCCATAGCTACTACTTCATCTGGGTTTACTCCCTTAGAAGGTTCTTTACCTAATTCATTTTTAATTAATTCTTGTACTTTTGGAATTCTTGTAGATCCACCTACTAATAATACTTTATCAATATCTTTCTTAGTAAGTGATGCATCTTTAAGAGCTTTTCTAACTGGTTCTAGTGTACTTTCAAATAAATCACTACATAAATCTTCAAATTTAGCTCTTGTTAAACTTAATTCTAAGTGTAATGGTCCATCTTCACCTTGTGATAAGAATGGTAATGAAATTTGAGTAGTAGTTACACCACTTAAATCTTTCTTAGCTTTTTCTGCAGCATCTTTTAATCTTTGCATTGCCATCTTGTCATTTGATAAGTCAATACCATTTTCTTTCTTAAATGTTTCAACTAAGTAATCCATGATTCTCTTATCAAAATCATCTCCACCTAGTTCATTATTACCACTTGTTGACAATACTTCAAATACACCATCACCAAGTTCTAGGATAGATACATCAAATGTACCACCACCTAAGTCATAAACTAAGATTTTTTCGTTTTTATCTTGTTTATCAAGACCATATGCAAGTGCAGCAGCTGTTGGTTCATTTATAATTCTTTCTACTTCAAGTCCAGCTATTTTACCAGCATTTTTAGTTGCTTGTCTTTGAGCATCATTAAAGTATGCAGGAACTGTAATAACAGCTTTTGTAACTTTTTCTCCTAAATAATTTTCAGCAGTTTTCTTTAAATCACTTAAAATCATTGCACTAATTTCTTCAGGAGTATAACTCTTACCATTTACTTTTTCTTTTTTATTTGTACCCATTTTTCTCTTTATAGAGTGAATTGTATTTGGGTTAGTAATCATTTGTCTTTTTGCAGCAGCACCAACAATAATTTCATCATTCTTAAATGCTACTACTGACGGAGTTGTTCTTTCACCTTCAGCATTTGCTATAACCTTAGCTGTATCCCCTTCATATACAGCAACACAACTATTAGTTGTACCTAAATCGATACCTATTATCTTACTCATATATCATCTCTCCTATTCTGAAACTTTTACCATTGCTGGTCTTATTACTTTATCTTTTAATAAATATCCTTTTTGTAGTACTTCTACTACCATACCACTAGCCATACCTTCAACTTTTTCTGTTAAAACAGCTTGATGATAAGTAGGATCAAATGGTTTATTTGCCCCATCTATTGCCTTAACTTCATACTTTTCAAGTACACCTGTTAAATGACAATAAATCATTTTAAATCCTTCTAAGAACTTCTTAAGTTCTTCACTTAGATTTGTTTCATCTAATTTAATAGCCCTTTCAAAATTATCAAGTGTTGGAAGTAATTCTAAAACTAATCCTTCGTTAGAATATTTAAGCATTCTAGAAACTTCGTCATCTTTTCTTTTTCTATAATTAACTAGTTCAGCTTTACTTCTAAGTAAACTATCTTCTAGTTGGCTAATCATATTATATGCTTCATTTAATTTATCCATGTGTTTATCTTTTTTCTTTTTATCTTTTGGTATTTTAACTACTTTTGCTTCTTCCATATTATCCCCTATCTGTATGTTCTTTAATATAATTTAGTAAAGTAAGAACTCTATCATATTCCATTCTTTTTGGACCTATTAAAGCGATTGTTCCTTCTTCACCATTATAACTATATTTAGTTTTGATAACTGTTACATCATCATCAAATTCATTTTCAGATCCAATATAAACATTAATACCATTTTCTTCTTCAGTAATGTTATTAATCATATCTTTATCCTCAAATTTACTTAATATTTCTCTCATTTTACTAGTGTCATTAAATTCTGGTTGCATCAAAATATTTTTAGTACCTGAAACAGTTACATTAGAACTTGTAAATTCATTAAATGCATTATAAAATGCGTTATATAAAACTTCATGTTGTTTTACATATTTTTCAATAACAGGTTTTACTTCAAATTCTAACTTGCTATTTACTTCATCAATAGGTGTACCAACTATTAATTTATTTATAATATCAACAGTTTTAACTACATCATCTACTGATACTCTCTCTTCCATATAAATATTTTTATGTTCAACATGACCTTTATCAGTTATAACAACAGCGACTAAAGATTGATCATTTATTGGTATAACCTCTATTTTAGAAATATGATTATCTTTAGAAGATTTACCTAACACTATAGTAGTATAATTTGTCATCTCAGAAATAATTTGCATACTCTTAGTTATATAATCATCTAACATAAGTGTATTATTTTTAAATATAGTTTGTAGTTTTAACATATCTTCACCAGTTAATTCTTTTGGTTTCATAATGTTATCTACATAATACCTATACCCTTTTTCACTTGGTATTCTACCAGAAGAAATATGTGTTTTTTCTATAAGACCATTTTCTTCTAATATTCCCATATCATTTCTTACAGTTGCAGATGAGCATCTTAATTTTTGACATATACTTTTAGAACCTATTGGTTTAACATCTTTAATATATGTTTCAACTATTATTTTTAATAATTCTGTTTGTCTATTACTTAACATACTTCACCTCTTGGCACTCTATTTATCTAAGTGACAATTATAATTATACTCATATTTTAGCACTTGTCAATAGTTTGTGCTAAATATTTTAAAATTTTACTAAATAGATATATTTGACACCTTTTTTAGCAATTATTTGATTATTTGGATTTAATGTATTGTAATTATAGAAATAAAAATTATTAATATCTATGTAATCAAGTTTTTCATAAATTAATGTATTTGAGTAAGCAGCAATATCATCTATATCTTTATCATTATAAAATGATTTCATTTCTTCATCACTAGAAAAAGCAAGACCTTTTATTTTATTATCAAAATATTCATCAGGAGTATCAAATAAAATTCCACTACCATATGGTATTATATCTGATATTTTTTTTACTAATTCTTTAAATACTGTCTTATCTAAATAATAAGATATTCCAAGTAATGATACAAAAGTCTTTTTATTTTTATCAAAATCTGTTTCAAGTAATTTTAGTGTCCAATTACTAGTTAAATCAGCACCTACATAATTTATATTAGTTTTATCTATGTTTTTAAGTCTTTCTTTTTTGTCATTTAATACGTCTTCTTTATCTACTTCATATACTTTAACTAAATTATTAACTTTAAAAGCAGATGTATCATATCCTGATGCTAATATAAGATATTGTTTTAAGCCTAATTTTATCTCATTTTGTAAATGTTTAAAATTAAAACTAGACCTTGCTAATACTGATGGAGCTAGCACATTATTAACAATCCAATTAACGGGATCTAACCCTTTATAGTCACTAGTAAAATAACTAATTCCAGCACTTAAATAGCCTGTAATTTTATCATAGTCTTTACCTAAAATTTCTTTAGACATATCACTATATATTTTTATATTACTGTTAGCACTATGATATGCTCTAACATATGAACTCATAAGAGCTGTTAAATTTTTCATAAATCACCTCGTATATTAATTACACCATTATTTAGTCTATTACAAGTCTTGAAAAAATTACTATTTTATGATAATATGAATGTAGAAATGAAGAAAAAAATAGGAATTTTCCTATTTTTTTTCTTTTATTAAATAATACTTACCTATTTTAAATATAACCTTATAATTATTTTTTATACTTGCGATTTCTTCTTTTAATATATTTATTTCTTTTTTGAGCAGTTCATTTTCTGCTTCTAAATCTTCAATAGTAATTTTAGGATAAACAGTTAAATAATTATCTTTATTACCTACCCATTCATTACTAGAAAGCTTATACCAAGTATATCCTTCATTTTCTTTTACATCATAATAATTATAATAACTTTTTTCTTTTAAAATACCAAGTATATTACTATTTAGTGAATATGTATCTCTAACTCTTAAATCACTTACATTAACATATATTTGGTTTACACTTCTATCTTTATTTACTGGATTAACTAAAAAATCACTATCTAGATAAGGCGTTGGATCTATGGTATCATTCCATGTAGTACTTTTATTTACTTGAAAATGCAAATGAGCTCCATTAGCATTACCAGTACTTCCCATATAACCTATAATGTCTCCTTTTTTTACTTTATCGCCAACTTTAACTTTAACACTATTATAAGCTAAATGCTCATACTGAGTATAGTATCCATCTATATGTTTAATCATTACAAAATTACCAAATCCATCGCCCCAATCTTTAATAGCTGCTTCATTAGAACTATATGTCTTATTACAATTACCTCTAACTTTAACAACTACTCCATCACTATGTGCAAGAATATTTGCAAGAGTATAATTTTTCCCAACTATATCAACCCCGTAATGTGTACCTTTTTTATACCCTTGATTCATTTCACAGTATCCACCACTTATTACTCTACACCTAAAAGCCATTCAATCACCTTTCCTCAATTTCTGTAAATTATGAACAACATCATATGTGCCACCTGCTATTACTCCACTAAGTGCTAAGGCCACTTCAAAATCTTTTGTTATAATCCACTCTATTATAGCTACAATAAGACCTACTAATATATTTTGTAAAGGTATTAAATTGTTACTTATAAATTTATATTTTTTAGCTATAGTTGCAAGAACAAATGAAACTATCATAGTAATTATCATAAGTATATTATCAAAATTCATAACTACCTCCTACATTTATTTTATTAACTTAAATAGTTATTGATTACTTCTTATATCTATAAAAAAAGAAAATGATTATTCATTTTCTTTTTTAATTTGTATGATAAACTAATACAAATTTTTCTTTCATAGATATTTTTTTAACTTCGTATCCATAACATAATAGTTCTTTTTTATGCTTTAAAAATGAGTGATCAATATCAAAACCTAATATAGTTTTTATATCATTAAAACTTAATTTATATTCTATCTTATTATTTTCTTTTATATAAATCCATAAAGGTTCATATTTACTCATAACTATGCCTTCCATTTCTATTTTTAATTAACTTAAATTATTATATTAAAAAAATGAACATAACGTTCATTAAAATACATTTGGTGGAGATGAGGAGAATCGAACTCCTGTCCAAAAATAAATTCCTATAAAATTCTACAAGCTTAGTCAGTTATTAAAAATCCTAATACTAAGTCAACTAACAAACTCTATATTATTAAGTCTATTAATATTCATTCTTATAGCTAGACAATATAAGAATATATCCTACTAAGTGAGCTTCTTATATCCCCGTAGGAAAAAGATAAAAGAAGCAGCTCGCAATTCTATTAAGCGAAAGCTAATTGATTTCTGTTTCCAGATATTTTTGTTTGTACTTAACGCGTACCTTCGGCCTGCCTTTCATAGTTCATTATCCCTGTCGAAACCTAAGCATCCCCAAGTAGCATCATTATAGCACAAAAAGAGTATTTTTTCAATAAAAAAGGATGATTAAGCACCTTTAGCTAATTCATCCATAATTCCTTGTAATTCTGTCCATACTGCATCATCATCAATACCAGCTAGTTCTATAGAACCATCAGATTTTTCAATAACTTCAGAAGTATACAGATTAACATTACCTTCACCATCTTCAATATTATCAGTATAAATCAAATATTTCTTATTATTTGAATGTAATGTTAAATATGTTACAATTTCAACTTCCTTTACATTACCATTTTGATCAGTAATCTTTAATAATTTTTTATCATCCATTTTTATTCTCCTTTCATTTTTTGTCTAAGTTCTCTTTCCATATCTCTTTTCTTAATTGTTTCTCTTTTATCATAAAGTTTTTTACCTTTACAGATACCAAGTAGAACTTTAACTTTATTTTTAACAAAATACATCTTTAAAGGAATTAGTGTATATCCTTCAATTCTTATTTTATCATTTAATTTTAATATTTCTTTTTTATGAAGTAATAATTTTCTCGTTCTAGTTTCTTCATGATTAAATATATTACCTTCTTCATATAAACTTATATGTGTATTTAATAAATATGCTTCACCATTTTTAATAATTGCATAACTATCTTTTAAGTTTACACTACCATTTCTTATTGATTTTACTTCAGTGCCTACCAATTCTATACCACATTCTATTTCTTCTAAAATATTATAATCATATTTAGCTTTTCTATTATTTATTTCCATTATTTAAAAAACCCCATTTGTATATTTTTATTATTATATTTGTTAACAATACCCATATATTTTTTATATACATTTTCATGATTAGCTAGCATAGAATCCGTTACTTGCGTAAATGGTATTACTTGAAAGTCTGTTGAAGCATAAGAAGAAGTAGCACTAGATTTAACCCAAGTCAAATCGGCTTTTACATTAGTTATTTTTACTGAACTCTTACCATTTTCAACATGTTTTTCTACATCAAAAGCAACTGTAAGACCAATATTCTTTTCAGTACCAAGTACCCACTGATTAGATATCATATTACCAAGTGAATAAATAACTAATGTGTCATCTATAAAGGTAACTGGTTGTAAAACATGTGGATGATGTCCAATTATAACATCAACACCCAAGCTAGCTAAATAATTAGCTTCTCTTTTTTGTTCACTTGTAGGTTCTAAAACATATTCTGTTCCCCAGTGCATAGATACCATAAGTACATCTACTTTATCTCTAATTTTTTCTATATCTTGTTTTGCTTTAGCATCACTATATAAGTTTATTAAATATTCTTTTCCACTAGGAACTGAAAGACCATTTGTTCCATAAGCATATGAAAGTATAGCGTATGTTATACCATTCATTTCTTTAATTACAATATTATTTCTTTCGGTAGAATTAGTATAACTGCCTATTGCATAAATTCCTTCTTTATTCTTCCAAAAATTAGCAGAATAAGTAGCTCCTACACTACCTTTATCCATTGTATGGTTGCTAGCTAAGTTAACTACATTAAATCCTGTAGCAATAAGATCATTACCTATTGCATCAGGAGAATTAAATGTTGGATATCCACTAACCCCTAAACTAGCTCCTCCAATTACTGTTTCTTGATTATAAAATTTAAGATCATAATCAGATATTATTTTTTCAACTTCAGTAAACATCTTTTTAAAATTATAAGTACTAGAGTTTCTTTTTGCATCATTATATACAGCTGGATGAATTAAAGCATCTCCAAAAGTTATCATAGAGAATTTATAATCATATGAACTTTCTTCTTTCACTTCTAAAGTATTAGTTGTTTTTCTCTTTAATTCAGTATTATCACAGCCAGTAATAACAAAACATAAACTAAAAATCAAAAAGATGTTTAAAAGTTTTTTCATTTTTTTAGCTCCTTAACTTTTGCAATTTCAAAATCTACTGTTCTAGTATCTTTATTAGCATTTACACAAGTTACTCTTACATTATCACCTAGTCTATATCTAGTTTTTTTATCATTACTTATAAGCGAGAATGTATCTTCGTCATATGTATAAATTCCATCTAGTCTATCTAATTTTACAAGACCTTCTATTAAATTTTCAAGTCCTACAAACATACCAAAACTTGTTACACCTGTAATTAAGCCATCATATTCTTCACCTATATGTTTCATCATATATTCAGCTTTCTTCATATCATCAACAGCTCTTTCACATTCAACTGCAAGGCGTTCTTGTTTTGATGCATGACTAGTAAGTTCTGGAAGTATGCTTTCTAAATATGTAATAGTTTCTGGACTCATATCATGTTCTATTAAATACTTTTTAAGTAATCTATGAACAGTTAAGTCTGGATATCTTCTTATTGGTGAAGTAAAGTGAGTATAACACTTACTTGCAAGACCAAAGTGACCTATATTATTAGGATCATAAGTTGCCTTTTGCATACTTCTTAAAAGTAAATTTGATAATACATAAAATTCTTTTTTATCTTTTAAATCATCAAGAATTTTTTGCATAACTTTTGGAGTTATTTTATCAGTTTTTTCTACCTTATATCCTAATACTCTTAATAACTTTTTAAAACTTTCGATCTTTTCTTCATTAGGTTCACCATGTATTCTATAAACAAATGGTAAATCCATAAAATATATAGTAGATGCTACAGTTTCATTAGCAGCAATCATAAAGTCTTCAATTAAGTTTTCACCAGCTCCACGATATCTCTTTACAACATCAATAGCTTCACCTTTTTCATCAACTATAATTTTAGCTTCATCAATATCAAATTCTATATATCCTCTACCAACTTTTTCTTTTCTTAATATTTTAGCTAATTTACCCATTTCAAGTAAATCTTTTGCAAATGGTTCATATCCTTCAGGAATAACACCATCTTCTAATATTTTATTAACATTTTTATAAGTCATTTTCTTTCTTGATCTTATAATACTTGGGAATATATCACTATCTACTATTTTACCAGTTGGATCAATTTCCATTTCACAAGACATTGCTAATCTATCAACATCTTCATTTAAAGAACAGATACCATTAGATAAAATATGAGGTAACATAGGTATAACACTATTAGCTAAATAAACACTTGTTCCACGTGAATAAGCTTCTTTTTCAATAGCACTACCCATCTTTACATAATGACTTACATCAGCAATATGTACACCTAATTTATAATTGCCATTAGGTAATTTTTCAATTGATATAGCATCATCTACATCTTTAGTGTCATCCCCATCAATAGTAAATATAACCTTATCTCTTAAATCTCTACCAATTTTTAATCTTTCTTTTATTTCTGCTTCACTTAATTCATAAGGAATACTTTCTAATTCTTTTTCTACTTCATCTGGAAAAGTATCATTTATTCCTAAACCTGCTACTATACTTAAAATATCAACACCTGGATCATTTTTATGACCAAGTATTCTAACTACTTCACCATTATATAAATTTTTTCTTATTTGATTTAGTATTTTAACTAATACTTTATGTCCATCCATAGCTCCCATAGTTTTCTTATTATCAATTTTTACATCAATATTTAATCTAGGATCATCTACGTCAACATAACATTTTTTCTTTTCGTAAAAGAATTCACCTACAACACTATCTAAACTTCTAGATAAAACTTTTACAACACGACCTTCATTTTTTTCACGATTAGTATATTCAACAACAACTTGATCTCCATGTAAAGCTCCATTTAAATTTCTTCTTTCAATATAAATGTCTTCACTACCAGGTACTTGTACAAAACCAAAACCTTTAGGATTAGCTGAAAAAACACCAACTGCTAGATTATGATTATCAAATAGCATATAATTATCTTTTTTAGTTCTAGCAACTGCTAAAGTATTTTCCATTTTCTTTAATACTTTATTTAGTTCTTTTATGTCTCTTACACTAAGGTTTAAAGCGCTTGCAATTTCTTCCACGCTTAAAGCTTTATTAGCTTTCTTTAATAGTTCAATTATTCGTTCTTCCATATACTCCACCCCAATTATATTATAAAGCAAAATAAAAGAAAAATATAGTAGTTAAAAGAAAAAAATATCATTTTTCAGATATTTCTTTTTTATTTTCGATTTCAACTGAATTTATAGAATCAAATCTCTTAGTAATCTTATCAGAAGTAGTATACAAATCCTTTACTTCTTTGCTTACACTGTCAATACTTCTTGATAGCTTATCCCATCTATCTTTATATCTTCTAAATTCTTCACTAAGTAAATTTAATTCTTTATGAATAATAGATGCATATTTATCTTTTTCTATATTCTTCATTATAACTTCAATAGTAGTTAATGTGCTTATAAGCGTTGTTGGAGAAACAAGCCATACCTTATTTTTATATGCATAACTAAGTAAATCGTTATGATAAGCATTTATTTCTGCAAATATTGCTTCCGCAGGTAAAAATAATATTGCTTGATTACTTGTTACATTAGGAATAATATATTTAGAGCTTATGGCATCAATATGTTTCTTTACATCCGCTTTAAACAGTTTTTCTGCTTCTTTACGTTCAAATTCTGTATTATTTTTATCAACCATTCTTTGATAATTTTCAAGTGGAAATTTTGAGTCTATAGCTATTGTTCCTAAAGGTTCTGGAGCAAATAAAACACAATCAGCTATTGTTCCATTAGAAAAAGGATATTGCATTCTATATATTTTATCATTTTCACCAAATACACTACTCATTATATGTTTTAAATTAACTTCTCCAAAAATACCTCTAGTTTTTTTATCTGTAAGTATACCCTGTAAAGATATAATGTCACTTGACAAATGATCTATTTTCTTTTGTGCTTCATCTATTTTTGTAAGTCTTTCAAGTACATTATTAAAAGTTTTAGATGTCTTATCAAAGTTTTCATCAATTCTTTCATTTACTTTTTCATTTAATGATTTTATTCTTAAATCTAATCTTTCACTTAAATTAATAAAATCTTCATTTAAGTTCTTATTTATATCAGACTTAAAATCACCTAATTCTTTTATAGTATTAGTTTCTAATTTACCAAGTCTTTCTGTTATATTACTTTCATTTACATTTTTCATAAGTGAAATTACACTTATTATTAAAATTACTACTAATAAACCAATTATTATATATTCCATACTACCTCCTACTTTATATTAAATTTAATACTAACTATTTTTGATATTCCATATACTATGATCATTATAAGTAATGTTCTAATAAATATCCATACATTTGTAATACTTTCAATAAATGATGTCCCTATATATCCCCAAAAATATACAATAGATATTTTTGCTACTACTACAGCAGCTAAAAATTTTTTAAATGATATTTTTGATAACCCTGCTGCTATATTTACAGCAAATGCAGCTGTAAATGGCAAAGCTGTAATCATTACTAGTGCTGTATAACTTATATTTGATATTCTATCCATTAAATCTTTATATTTATCTTTTTTTATATGCTTATATAATTTATCACTAAAACCTTTTCTAAATATCATGAAAGCTATAACACAACCAGTAATAGTTCCTATCCAAGATATAAGAAATCCTACTACATTACCAAAAACAAGTTTATTTATTGCTATAAAAACAGCTAATGGTAAAAAAGGTAATATAGATTCTAAAACTACTATCAAAAATCCAACTAATAGTGATATAAAAATGTTATTATTTAAGACAATATTTTCTAAATACTCAATAATATTATGTATTAATTGAACCATATTATCACCTATTTAATTATATCACAAAAAGAGAAATAACAATAATTATTTCTCTAGTAAATAACTCTCATATCCACCTAGTATATTTTTTACTTTATATCCTAGTTTCGATAAATAATTGCATACTTGTAAACTTGTTTTACCATACTGACAATAAATATAATATGTATCATATTTATTCAAGTATTTATAATGATTAGTTACAAGTAAAACTTTAGGAATGTTTTTTGCATTTGGTATATGACTATTATTATATTTTTCAACACTTCGAATATCAATAATATTATCTTTTATGCCAGATATTTCTTTTGCACTTACACTTGAAATCAAAAAAATCACCCTAATATATTATATGATTTATATATAACTATTAGAGTGTTTTTTTACTAATCATCATTGAAGAAATCATCAAAGAACTGATCATCATTAACATAATTTTTAGATTGTTCCGTAGGTTCATTTACAATTTCTACTTTTGATTCAACTTTAGGCACTGGTTTTGGTGTTTCCACTTTAGGAGCCACAACTTCAGTTTTAGGTTTTAAACTTTCAGGATTAAAAATAGACATACCAGGTTTATTTTGTTCCATATTAAGTTTATTTGCCATATCATTTATTTCGGCTTTATCTTTATTTTCTTGAGCTTCAAGTTCAGCTATTCTAGCATCAATTCTCTTAACAAGTTCATCCATATTAAGTCCACCACTAGGTTTCTTAGGGGTATTATTAGTGATTGGTGGTATATATGGAGATGATGATGATGATGTAGTTTCTGAAGTGTTATTAGTACCTAACATTTCCTTTATTTTTTCTTCTTTTTTCTTTTCAACAAATGTTTTTAAATCAAATAATGCAATCTTCTTTTTATCTCTTAAAGGATATGCTGCATTAGCATAAGACTTGCCCCAACTATGATTTTTTTCCATTTGCCAGAAATAAGTCATTTTTGTTTTAAATGGCATCATTCTTGTTCTAATTACAATAATAGTTCCTTCTGGAAGTCTTTGTAAATCTGATACCGTAACGAGTGGTGTAGAAGCTGTTTTATCCTTTTCTTTAGATTTTTCTTCTCCACACATCTTACTTATTTCTTCTAAGGCTGCAAGTTCACTACTTATTAAATAAATAATATTACCGCAGTTACCTTTTATTGTTTCACCATTTTCCTTACCATACACTTGTGTTAATTGGGCAAAGTTTTGAATAATGAAACTAAATCTTATTTGTCTACTACGAGCGGCAGTTACCATTGTAGTAACATCTTTTAAAGGTGGCATATTTGCAAATTCATCTAGAATAAAATTTGTTCTATATGGTAATTTACCACCATTTTCTTGAGCTACGTCAATTAATGTTTCGTAACATTGTTTAATAAATATAGTAACTAAAGGATGGTATGTTTTCTTTTCATCTTGTACTACTATAAATACAGCAGTTTTCTTTCTACCAATATCCTTCATATCAAAGTCACTATTAGATAACATTTCAGATAAATTTTCTCTAGAAGAGAATAATTTTATCTTTTGTTTAAATACTGATAAGATACTACTCTTTGTTTCATTTGGAGCCATAAGTGTACTAGCTACATTTATGTAAGCTGGTGATGATGGTTCCTTATTACTATAGTATTCCTTAATATAAGTTGTATTTCCAAACTTATCTTCACCAACTGTAGTCATTAAGTTAATACTATTTAAATTTATTTCTTCTTCTTTAGCATCATCAAATAATCCAAGAGCTAACCCTGTAAAATAGTCAGCACTAGTTTTTTCCCAGAATGGATCTTGACCTTGAGCTGATTCATCATAAAGAATGTTTATAGCTAAGTCGTCTAAAAGTTCTATTGCTTTATCAGAATTACCTTCCTTATATAATGAATAAGGAAGTGAAAGTGGATTCCAGGCATTACCTTTTTGTGGATCACGGAAATTAAGCAATACTATGTTATAACCTTTTTCTCTAAGTTCATTAGCATTCTTTTCATATATTTCACCTTTAGGGTCGGTGATAATCATTGATTCACCTTTTTTTGCTAATGATTTTACTTGTGGTTGAACTAATATTTGAGTTTTACCAGAACCAGTAGAACCAATTATTAAATTATGATATTCACCATTATCAACCCATAACTCTTTTCCATTATTTATAATAGGTATACCAGCTGCATCAGAGTGTTCTTGTCCTGGATAAACTCTTGATAATTGTTTTTTCATTTCTTTTTCAGTACACCATCTTGAATAACCTTTATCTTTTTTCTTAGATGATGTAAATCCAAAGCCTTTTTCTCTATCAAAGAAATAAGAACCTACAGTAAATAATAAGAACATCATTACTAAGAAAAACATACATAATGTAAGAGCTATATACTGTGGTAAAAATCCTTGAAATGTTACCCCTATAAATCGACCAGTATTAGCAAAGCTACCAAGATTTGATGCTCCTATTGAACACAAGAATAATAAAAATATTGAAAATAATATAAATATTAACCAGTCTTTCGGATCTGCTCTAAACTTCATAAAACCCTCCTACAATCTATTTGCTTTTGAATTTTTTATTGTAATAAATATTAGGAATATAACTACAGCACATAGTAATCCAATGCCAACATATAATACTATTGGAGTTTTCTTTTCTACTGTTTCTTCCTCTTTATCTACAAACTTTTCTTCTCCACTATATATTTTATCACAATCTAGTATCTTTTTGCTACCATTTGAATTAATTTCATACATAATATTACAATCATTCGCAGAATTTCCAAAATATGTTTTAAGCAGCATTATTTTATAATTTGAATTATCACTTGTTCTAAATGTTTTTTCAAAATAATATGAAGGCATACTAAGTTCTTCATCTATATTACCAAAAAACTCCTCTAAAACTTTTATGCCATTTTTATCTTTTATATATGCAATAGTAAAGACATAATCCTTAATAGATGTATATATGTTAGTTGCCACATATATAGTAGAATCACTAGAAAGTGATATTTTTTTTGCATATGTAAGTTCGCCATAATCACCTACATTCTTTTCTTTTAATAAAGATTCTAATTCAACAATATCACTTTCAGTAAAGTCTTCATAATTATCATTAACATTTAGTTCTGCAGAACCAGAATAAGCAAAAAGTGGTGCAATGTACTTGTGAGATATTCTATCTTCATCAAATAAGTACCATCTTTTATTAAATTGTAAATAGTATGTACCTGCATAACCATTATTATCATAAACCTTGAAACTTTTCCAATTTACAGTTTCTGGTTTAATAAATGACCAATTTGTACCATCATTATATATTACTTTATCAATTCCATATACATAATACTCTTCATTTTTTACTTCTTCTTTAGGTGGTTTATTTGTATTATCTTTATTTATCTTATCTTTAAATAGAAATATACTAACAACACCAATTATTAATACTACAAATATTATTAAATAACTTTTCTTCATATTATCTACCTCGCTTGGAAAAGACCTATAGTATGTGGAAGATTTAAGATAGCTGGGTATACCTCTGGTGATAATATATCAACATTTCTAGCTGGGTCTGCCATTCTAATAGTACCATTTTCTTCAATTCCAGTAATTGCTACCCAGTGTTGACCATTTGGAATTTTTACTTCCATAACAACATAATAACCTTGATTTAAATATCCTGATAATTGTTGTGCTAAATCATTCATGCTTTTTGCTGTAATACTTTGGCTACCTGCATAAACAAAATTAGGTGCAATCGATGACCATCCACTCCAAGTGAAATTACCACCACTAACAAATCCTCCATTTTGATTTAGTGTTTGCACAAATACTCCAGGGTCAAATTTATCAACAGTAAGAGTTGTCCCAGATCTAGCTATTTGAATAGAAACTGACGTAACTAAACATCCTATATTACAAATGTTTTTAGAAGAACCACCCATAATAATTCCGGACCATTCTTCACCACATTGTTTCCATTCTAATGCTTCACCAAAATAGCATCCACCTGATAATGAATTACCTTCACTATATGTGTTCATAAGTATTTCATTAAAGTCTAAGCCAGCTTCTGCATAAGCTTTCCACTTATTTTGTGTAGTATTTATGTAAGCTGTCACTATATTTTCGCCAAGTGCATTTACAACAGTCATACCAGCAGTAGAATTAACAGTTTCATAAAATTTATCTTTTCTTTCACCAGAAAGTGCTTGCTTATAAACTTTTCCCCCTACATTTGTTCCGGACATAAGCGTTCCATCTACATTAGAACAACCATTTTCCGTATCACAATAAACTTGATCATTAGTACAATTACGTAAAGTAATTATATTGGTAGAAGGATTATATCCAAGCCAACAATTAGAAGGATCACCTGGACACATTCCTTGTTGTCTTGTTAAAGCAAATGTTCTAGCAGCTATGGCTTGTGCTTTTATTGCTTCCGCAGGGAATGAAGTATCAATTTCCCCATATACAACACCTTTTACATAATCTTCTAAATCGATTAAGCCACCAATCTTTTGTTGATTTCCTTTAGTTGAACCACATGTTAAAAGTTGCACTTTAACATCACTTTTACCACTATTTCCTACAGTACCATCACTATTAGGAGCATACGAACAAGTAACACCACCAGTATAACTTGGCATATAGTCTTCATACATTTCTGCCATTTCAAATATAGTTTCAACATGTTTATCAACATCATTTTTATATTTTTCTGTTTCGGTATTTTTCATAAAATCATCTTTTGCAGCTTCTAAAATACCATTCTCATCTAACCAATTTAAATATGCTTTTTCTTTTGACTTTGTATCAATTGCGCCATTTAAATCTTCATATTCTTTCCTATGTATATCAATTTGATAAAACAAATGCTCTTCAAGTAATAAAGCGGGTACATATTCTTGAGTTAAATAATTTCTAAATTTATCTTCATCATAATGATAAGAAACTGCATTTACAATACTTCTAGAATAAGTAACAGTACCATCATCATGAGTAGTAGAAACTGTAGTACAAGTTGAGTTCAAATCCATTTTAATCATATGCTTTGCAAGCATTCTAAGTTGACTTGTTTTATTATCACCTGTAACCCATTTTACAAACTTTTCAAATATGTTATCTCCACTATCATATACAACACCAATTCCCTCTTCAATACTTTGTCTATATACTTCATTATAATTTCCACATTGATCGGGGTCAGTGTTAGAAGTCCCAGCTCCACTTACTCTAGCCCAAATGACATCAAAATCGTATCCAACTTGGTCACTTATAGTAGTTTCAGGATCAACTACACCAGTTTTTCTTTCTTCTTCACTCAGTGGTTGTACATACCAAGTTAAAGGGCTATCATCATCTATTCCTTCATTTGCACAACTATTATTTGTTTCATCAAGTAATCCCATTTTAAGTAATCTTGAACAAGCTAATTCTTCTTGTTGCATTTGAAAATAATTTTCTTCGGTCTCATCCATATAATTTAAAGCTGAAACAAGAAGCGGAGCTTTTATACTAACTGAATATGAACCTGTAGATACAAGCGATCCTTCATATTTAGTTACATTATTTTTATTCATAGCATTTTTTTCATTTGTTCTATATACTGTTATTACGTCTTTTATTCTATTAGAAAAATTAATTTCTCTTTGATGTAATTCTTTTTCCAAACATTCTTCATCAGTTCCATAACAGCCACTAGTAAAAAAATTTCCTAAACTGGCACCAAATTCTTTTATACCATCTACTGCACTAGTAATAAACTGAGTTAATATCATTATTGGACCAGCAAGCATCATCAAAGAAACCAGAACAATTAAAACAACTCCTGCAATAGGCATAAGTATCCCTATTCCACTAATAAAATACTTTATTTGCTTTATAGTTTTCTTTATTCCATCATTTTCATCTTTTTGTATCTCTCTAGCTTGTTTATTACGTTCCTTTATTTTATTTGCAAATCCTTTTAATTTTGATAACATAAATCACCTACATCTTATTTCTTGATATATTTTTTGATAAAAATTTTATAATTACAACTAGCAATATAATTCCTATTATACCATAACAAATATATTTTATAATTGATTTATTAACTATAGTATCTTTAACGTTTTCTTTTTCTTCTTTTAGTGATGATGTAGAAAATGTAATATACAAATTTAAATCTTTAGTATCTTTATTTATATACCATTTACATACATTTACATTATTATTCTTAGTACAATCACCATTAGTATCAGTCACATCAAATGGTAATTTTATAGAAATAGTGGCATCTTCGACAATATACTTGTCTGGATTTTGTTCAACATAACCGCTAAAATTTCCAACAGTTTTTATTGTAATTACATCGTCTTTTTCTTCATAACCGATTGAATCCCAAAATTGTGAAACTAATAACTTATTTTTTATATATTCTTCTAAATTATTATATTTATTTTCTAATCTTTTACCATAACAAGCATCTTTATTATCATCAGATTTAAAGTTATAAGCATTATAGCCGTTATTTTTTAAATCACTTTCAACAACACTATATATATTATTAATTATTCTATCTTTTGTTGAATTATAATAAGGAGTAAAAAAATCTTCTTTTTCACACATCGTTACACTTTCACTTATAGATAAATTTTTATCTATTGTAATATTATAGTTAACTGAACATCCTGTTAATAATACTAAAAGTATAACAAATATAACTCTTTTCATAATTAGTTTCTCCTTATAATCCAAAACGCACCATTATTTTCTTCTACAATCATATTTAAATCAAAATATTGATTAGTTCTATTTCTGCTAGCAGGATCATATACAAGAGCTTGTCTCTGGTCATTAACTCCGGCAAGAGTAATGAAATGTCCACCTCTTGTAAAATGTCCCGGTCCCATAATTGCTACAACAAACGCATCTCCAGAAGCTAATGCGTCTACAACTTTTTGAACACTGGCTGCATCTTTACCAACTTGTTCACTTTTTAAGCCCCAATGAGCAGGTCCATCAACAATTAAAGACCAATAAGATCCACCAGATGTACAATAACCATTTGAACATGCCCAATTAGTAACTGTTACTGGATCAATTGCTTGTCCAAGTAAACTAGACATGGCAATTGCAAGAGATGTTGGACCACAACCATGACTGGCAATAGTACCGTAAGAACCATAATTATTATTTGGATAATCAGTTTGATTAAAATACATTATTTCACCTTTAAAACCATTTTCACCTTGATAGAATGTTATATCATTTAAATATTGGCCATTCATATCAAATTCATCAAACTCTGATGCCATATCAATAATTCTTTCAGCATGATCTTTTACTTGCTTTTTATATCTTTCGGTATCAGTGGTACTTAGATATTCTTCTACTTTCTTAGCAAGCGGTTCTTCAATATATGATAAATACGCTTTTTCTTCGGACTTCGTACTTATCTTTTTACCATCTAAAAATTCTTTTTCATAATCAGTTCTCATAATATCAATTTGATAAAATAAGAAATCTTCAAGCATTAAAGCAGGAACATACTCTTCTATTAAATAATCTTTAAAATGCTCTTTATTAGTATTATAGTAAACTGCATTTGTAATCTTCTTTTCGTATTTGCAAGTTTTAGCTGATTCATCACACGAACTTTCATTATTTGGACAAGTACATATTGGCACATTCTCACAAGATGAAGAAACAGTTCTTTCAACTAGATTCTTAGCAAGCATTCTAAGTTGATTACTTTCATCATTACCAGTTATCCAATTTACAAATTTTCCCCATAAATTTTCCCCAGTATAATAAACTACACCAGTATGATCTTCATCATTATAAACATCATTATAATTTCCACAAGGTTGACTTTCCGTTATTCCAGTTACTTTAGCCCAAATTGCATCTGAATCTATTGCAATTTGATCAGCTAATTTCTCATTCCACTCAGGATTATCTGTTTCGGGTTGAAAATACCATTTAAGAACAGCATCTCCATCTGTACCTTGATTATTACATCTATTGTTGTCTTCATCTAAAAAACCTTTTTTTATAAGTCTTGAACAAGCTAATTGTTCTTGTTGTAATTGAAAATAATTTTCTTCTGTTTCATCCATGTAATTTAAAGCAGAAACAAGAAGACCAGTATTTAAACTAACACTATAATTACCATTATCAATTAATGTTCCTTCATATTTATCTAAGCGATTAGTCATACCTCCGCCAATATTACTTATATAAACATTAAAAACCTCTTTTATGCTGTCAACAAAGTTAACTTCTCTTTTTTGTAATTCTTTTTGCAAACACTCTTCATCAGTTCCATAACAGCCACTAGTAAAAAAATTACCAACACTAGTTCCAAATTCTTTTATTGAATCAATTGCTCCATTAATAAATTGTCCAAGTAACATTACAGGGCCTGCTAACATCATTAAAGAAACTATAACAATTAAAGTAACTCCTGCAATAGGCATAAGTATCCCTATTCCGCTAATAAAATATTTTATTTGCTTTATAGTTTTTTTTAATCCATCATTTTCATCGTTTTGTATTTCTTTAGCTTCTTTATTTCTTTGTTTTATTTTATTGGCAAAATTTTTTAGTTTAGACAGCACAAAATCACCTCTTTAAACAAATAACAGCAACACTATGAAGGGAAAAATAAACTTTTTCCCTTTTACTATTGCCCTTATTTATTATAATCCGCCACCAGAGCCAAATGAATCTAATTCTTGATCTGTAGCCATTATATTAATTTGCATTCTTCTACTACCACAAACAAATAATGCTTCCCCTTGATTATAACCTTTAATACTATTCTTTTCACTTTCATTTAAGTCGATTAATTTTGACAAGTCTTCGACAGCTTGTTTCTTTAATCCCATTACTAAGTAATAAGAAGCATTATCGAAAATAGCTTTACCTTGAGTTATAACTTTTGGATCACTAAAGTCTGTTGGTTGTTGAGTAATAATTATAGTACCTGTATTATATTTTCTTGCACGTCTTTGAATTTGTGCTAAGAAGTCAGCTCCTAGAGTATTACCACCACTTAATAATACGTGGGCTTCATCAACAGTTAAAACTGTATTTACATTTCTATTTAAAGTTAATCCCCATGCGTATTTTAAGATATTAAAGAACAATGCATTTCTTATGTTTTCATCAGCATTCATAAGTTCTTTTATATTAAATACTATGAAATCACTTTTTGGTGTAATTGTAGTATGACCATCAAAGTAATATCTTAATTCTTTAACAAGTGGTCTTAATTTTAATTCTAGTTTTTCTAGTATTTCTTTTTCTTTTGATTGATCAGGCATAGAATTTAATCTACCCTTAACAGTTTCATGAACATCACTAAATGTTGGATAATCACTAGATGAGAATTTAGTAAAGTCAGTATCAAAATTAATACCAAATCTTCTATATGTTTCTTGAACTATTTCACTAAACATATTTACTACGTCTTCTTCAATAGATGGATCATAATATTTCATAAATGCTTTAACTGTTTGGAATGTTCTAGTTAAAATAGTATAACTTGCACCTTCCTTAATTTCATCCTCATCAGCATCCATAATTACTTCAAGTGGATTTACCATACCGTAATTTCCACCTTTACCTAAATCGATAAAGTCACCATTAAATAATTTAGCCATATCTTCAAGTTCACCTTCTGGGTCAATTAAAACTATCTTATAGCCATTTCTATAATGTGATCTAAATATTAATTTAGCTGCAGTAGATTTACCACTACCAGATGTACCTAAAATAATTAAGTTTGCATTATTTCTATTATGTTCTTTCTTAGTTTGATATAAGAATTGATTAAATAATATAACACCACCAGAGAAATCAACTCCAAGTAAAGTAGATAATCCTGGATCTTTAATACTATCAAATATGAAAGGATACATAGCTGCAAGAGTTGGAGAAGCAATTGGAGTCCCAATTCTTTTTTCAACTTCTTGTTTTGGATAAATTGGAATCATAGATTTAAATACTTGATCTTGTTGGAATCTAAGTGGAAAAGCTTTTAATTCCATTGCTTCCAAATAGTTCTTTATTTGCATTTTTTTAGCAGTTAATTCATCTTCTGAATCAGCACTGATTACAACATGCATTTGGAAATCATAAATTTTACATTGAGTACCAGCAAGTTCTGTTATAAATGATTCTAGTGATTCGTAGTCTTGACGAATTCTTTCTTGAATAGTCTTGTCTTGTTCATCTTGATATCTTTGCTTTAAATCAGCTATTTCTTTATTAAGCATTTTACTAATTACCGAAAAAGGAAGGGGTATATGCTTAATTACTAACTTAATACCTGACATACTAGTTAGTGTAGATAAATAACCTATATTAATCATTTTTGGATAAGATATAACTGTAAATATAGCAGTATGCTTATCACTAATAATTATTTCAGCAGGTTTAAATTCCAAACCTTTTGGAGCTATTTGATTTTTTACTTCCATTATGAAATCACCGTCCCAAATTCTGTAGTTTGACCACCATTTAAGAAGTTATCAAGAATCATTCTTAAATCGTCATTCGTAACTTGATGTGAAGTTAACCCCGCAGAAGCAAAAGTATTTATCAAGTTCTTAATTCTTTTTTGTATTAATTCATTATCTTTTTCTTTGAATAATAGGAAATATTCAGTATCTACTACATTATTATTCATAAACATATTAGCTTTTTGAATATCTTCCATAACTAATTTTCTTCTTACTGGATCTTGTAATTGATTATAGTGATATTGAAGTTGTGATAAATATAAATTTATATCAACTGGTCTATCAGCTACTATAATCCAAAATTCATAATCAATTATGTTATAAACATTTTTTAAATTTGCTATTACACCAGCTTGCATATCTGGTTCCATAATAAATATATTTCTAGGTACGATTTTAACACCAGTTACTTTATAATTATTATTTAATACTATTGTCCCGTTTGTTATTGATTTAACAGGAATATCATCAGCAGTATACTTACTTTTTGCTTGCGTCGTCGATCTTGTATTCTTCATCATCTAAATAACACCAACCTTTCCAAATAAACTTTTGTCTTGTTGTAAAGTAATTATAAGCTATTTTAATAAATGTTCTTACATTATGATAATAAGGAATTGGCAATATTAAAAACACGCCAGTTAGCCCAGGTGCTAACGCTACTATCATCATTAAGATTTGGTCTGTTGGAAGGGCCATAAACAAGAGTATGCTTGCAAATATCCCTATCCCAACAATAAACAAATCTATTACTTCAAAAAGTCCAAATATTAACATAGACTTTTTTGAATTGGCAGGTATTAAAAATTGTTGTTCCATATTTATTTACCTCCTTTTAATTCTCTGTTCTTTTATTATATATATCATTTAAATCGTTAAGTTGTTGTTGTAAAACAAGTGCTTCAGCTTGTCTTCCCAAATCATTTAACTCAGTTATTTTTGTTCTTAATTCATTCATTTGTGAAGCCACTTGAGTTAAAGATTGTTCTGATTGTTTCATTAAATCTAATTGTTTTGAACGCATATTTTCAAGATCCGCTCTCATTCTTTGTAATTCTTGTTCACCAGCAACTTTAGTAGCTCCAGTTTCACTAGCAACTTGTGCAGTAACATTTTCAATATCACGTAAACGAGTATTTATATTTTCAGTTACTGAATTTAATTGTTGTTCTACTTGTCTATATTCTGTAGTAACATTGTTTACTTGCATTATTACATTAGAAGTTTCTTGACCTAATTCATGGCCACCATTTACTACTCTTATAGGTTGTTGTGTAACAACTTGTGATTGTCTAAGGACTCTTTGTGCATTAGTTTCAGGTCCTGTTTGAGCAGCATTTTGTTCAATTACCTCTTGTCTTGTCATTCCAACTGGTTCATCATTGTTTCTATCATCTGTTCTTACGATAGTTGTTCCACCATTTACTACATTAGGTTGTCCTGATGCCACATTTGTACTGCCAGAAGAAATCACTTGACCATTAGAACTATATATAACAGTTCCATTTTGTGAAGTTTGTTGTGTTTGTACATTTGAAATAACTTCACCATTTGCACCATATATTGGTATAGACGTTCCATTTGATTGTGTTGTTTCAGTAGTTCTTTGTACTGTAGTTGTACCTTCACGTTCTTCTCTACGTTGTTCAATTTTTTCGCCCTTTTCAATTCTATCTTTAGCTGTTTCATACAATGTTTTATTTTTAGCATCTTCTGGATACATTTCTCCCATTTTCTTCAAATCTTCATTAGCAAAATCATATTCAGAACCTGCTTTTACGTATGCAACACGTAAATCATCTACATATTTTGCAGCTTCTGCGCCAGCTATCTTTCTAACTTGGCCATTAGAATCAGTTATTTCGATTGCACCTTCACTTTGTAATTGTAATGATGCTTTTTCATATGCAGATTGAGCTGCATTTCTATTATCTTTAGCTACTCTTGTACGAGCTACTTGATCAGCATATTCTTGACTTTGATATAATCTTCCTTCACCGGCTTTTTCGGCTGCTGCATCCATATCAAGTTTTACTTCCTTAGATGCTTTTTCTCTTGCAGCTGTTTCGCTGATATTTTCTCTTTCCATAATTTCTTTTGTTTTTTCTTTAACTTTAACCTCACGTTCAGCAGTTGCTATTTGTTTTACTTTGTCATATGCTTCTTGTTGATCTAAACGTAATTGCTTTTCTTTTTCCCCTTTAACAATTTCATCATGGTAATCAGCTTTCATTTTTCTTACAACTTTTCTTCCTTCTTTTCTTACTTGCGCTGCTGCGCCAGCTACACCATCTGTAATTGCAGAACCGCCAAGCCAACTTGTTGCATCCCAACCACTATCAAATGCTTCAGCACCAACAGATGCAATAGATGCTGCTTTTTCTGCTTTTTTTGCTTGTGATTTGTACTCCTCTTCTACTTTCCTCATTGCTTCTTTTGCAGCAGTTTTGGCATCCTTCTTACTTTTACCAGCATTTAAAGCTTCTTGTCTAGCCCTTGCTGCTGCCACATTCTTTTCTGTTCTTTTTTGAACGCGCCAATTATCTCTTGCTTGTGCTCTTGCTGCTGCCCAATTCATTGCACCTCCAAGGGCTTTTCCAGCTAGTGGAGCCTTAGTAGCAACAGTTGCTGCTTCATTCAATTTCTTTAATGGATTAAATCCACCTTTTACAATGCCATCCATCATTGGAAATAATTTAATAATCATATCAGGTAATTGTTTAGCAAATAATAAAGCACCTATTATTATAAATACCATAGCTAATACCGCAACCGGTATGCTATCATTAGCAGCTTTTACAAGTTCTCTCCATACACTTGTTTGAACTCTTGTAATAATATAAATTACAAAATTAACAGAAGCCAATCTTAAAAATAAATCTAAATATGTAGCCCATGCCATTTCAAACCATTTAGAAAGCATTCCTTTTGCACCTTTATCAGGATTTATCATTGATAAAATAGGTATAGGTGATATTAACATTAAAAATGCTATTTTAATAGAACGTATAGCTATATCTATGCAGAAAGTCAAAAATATAAAGCATAAAAACAATCCTACAATAGCAGATATACCCCATCTATATTCAAGAAAATAACTATAATTGCCGCTATTTTCAGCTTTAGTATGGATGTCGTTTGTCATATGTGCCATAAGTGGAGCGTGTTCACCAAATATTAATTGTTTTACATCACTTTCTTTTGTCGCAGTGTCATATTGGTCAACGGCAGCTTCATCCTCTACCGCACTTTTTAATGAATCAACACATGCTATGCTAGTTTTATTATCTTCTATCTTATATAAGTCACCGCAAGTTACACCGCCAGCTTCCATTGTGTCAAAATTTGGCATCATGAACGCACTAAGTACTGTAAAGGATATTTTTTTCCCTCCAGTTTCCATTGCATTTCCTCCGCCAGATGTTCCAAGAATAAGTTTTCCTATAACATCATTTGAAATTACAGCATTTTGCAATCTCATTGCATAATTGTAAATTGTTGGCATTGAAACCAACAAAACAAGAGCTGTTGATATATTCCAAACAAGTTTATTATATCCCGTATTTTGATTTGTAAATGTATCTGGGTTAACTAAGTATTTAAGCATTGAAAAGCCAATTTTAAATAGCATAAATACACCCAAAATAACATAAACTCTATTTGTAAACCTTGAAATTTCTTCTGCATTTATAAGTTCGGTGTTAGCAATTGTAGAAAAAATTCTATAAATAATATCAGCTAAACTATAAATACCATAATCTATTATTCCAGCTAATTTTCTTAATATTTCTATAAACCAATCCATGCATTCACCTCCTAATCATATATACAGTTTGTATAACTATTATTACTACCTAAAAATATTTGTATTGTCATATTTACTAATGATGGTAATATAAATATTATTACTACAATTATAAGTCTTGTTTTAAATTTTTTTGCTGCTTTTTTTAATCCATCAGAATCGTCTGATGTTATTGCCTTACCAAAGTCTAATGATCCCATAACTAACAATAATGCTATGGCAAAGAATTCCATCCAGCCATATCCTTCTTTTAACACTTGAACAAAGTCAGAACCCAAAAGTCCTTTGCAGCCTCCACTGATGTCGCTATTGCCAGTTTCCATTTCACCCTTTGTTGTATAGCCTGGGCTTCCTTCTTTTGCGGCATTCACAACATTCATGCTTGACAAAAACGAAAACATTACTATCATCATAATTCCTATACAATATAAAAACTTTTTCATATAAACCTCCATGCTACAATAACTCAATATAATTATAGCATAAATATAACACAAAAAAAACAAATAAAATAATTTTTATTTGTTTTTTTATAAAATAATCATTACTTTCCGTTAACGATTACACTCCAACATGCATTTGAATTGCCAGCATCGCCTGAGCCATTAACAACTCCTAACACAATTTGTAAGAATGTTGGCACTAAAAATACGCAAACAGCAACTATTAATTTCTTAATAAATAATTTTTGTGCATTTTTAATTTCATCATCTTTTTGAGCCATTACAGCTTTACCTAAATCCCAAGAACCCCAAATAACTAATAAAATAGGCACTCCCCATTTTACTAATAAAAATAAAGTGTGGAATATATTTGTAATTGCCGCAGGAATAGTTGCAGTTCCGATTTTGCAGCCAGCTAAAATGTTAAATAATTCCATAACCTCTCCTCCTTTAATCTAATATTATAATAACTTATTTTTATATAAAAATCAATAAATATTGTCAAATATTGTCATTTTTTAAAAAATTCCTAAAATTTTATCTTTCTTTTCTACTGCATCAGATGTATCAATTCTATGGAATCCAATAGTTTCTAAAAATGCCTTCATAGTATATATATCATCATTTTTTTCATCTAATGGTGGAATATTATATAAAATTGTTAATCTTGATTCATATTCAAATTCCATTACATCTTGTGCATTTAATAAGCTTTTATTTAGTACTACTTTTTTATCCTTTAATTTAGGTATCATAACAGGATTGATTTGCATAAGTCTATTTAATTTAATAGTTGTTGGTTCTATTAAATAAATAATATCTGTCATAAATTGTTCTGCAGCTTCATTTTTATTCATATCTACTAAAACTACTTCTTTAGCGTTATTTTTAGCTAAAAAATTACCTAATTCATTAGTACTAATACTTACTAGTTCGCTATCTTTAAAATATTCAAAATCTCTTTTGTCTAGTTCAAGTGCTATTACAGTATAATTTTTTTCCAAATGCTTTTTCATCATATAAGTAAGAGTTGTAGCTCCGGCTCCATTAGTAACATTTCTAATACCTATTACTCTAGCTCCGCTAGCATTAGTTTTAACTACTTCATTATTTGTTGATACCGTATCATTATCAAGTTGTTGTATATGTGCCACATCTCTATAACTATTAGGTGATTCTAATAAATATTTTACTCCATCAATAGTAGTAGTAAAATTATAAATTCCCATTGAAATAAGTTTAGATAAATAAGCACTTGAAGAACTATCAACAGAATCATCTAATAGTAATATTACTTTACTCATATCAAGTGATATAGATAATTTTTGAATAACTCTTATATCTTCATGATTTCTAATAGCTGTAATATCTAAGATCATTCTATTATAGAAGAATGTTTGAAAAGTGGAAATGATTTCTTCAACATCATATTCACCATACATAGTTTTCATTACTTCAATATTTAAGTTAGCTAGTAAAGTTTGATACTTATTGGCAACTACTACATTCATAAAACCCTCCTATAAATCATAAATTGTTCTTGTTTGACCTTTTATTTTTACTTCGATAATATTATTTATTACTGGTAAATTTAAATTAGCAAAAATATACACGGTATAATATTTACCTCTATTAGTAGAAAATTCATATACACAATATGCATATGTACTATTATTATTTATAGAGTTTTCACCATCATACTTTGGACAATTTTTAGATTTTCTTTTTACATTATATCCAACATCTTTTAAATATTGTTCTATTTCATTCTTAGCTGAATTATTATACCCATTATATTTTTCGATTATATCTACCATTTTATTTTTTGTTTTAAATGCTCTAGAGTAAGAGAAAAATGTTATCATCAGTAACGAAATTATAGTAATAAAAGCAGCTATCATACCAATAAGAAAAGACGTGTTTATTGACTCATTCATATTATACTTCTCCTTAATTAAAATTTATACATTCTATCAGTTTTAGAAAATATTGGAAGTTTAATTACTTGATTTATTATTGGAAAATCCCAAGTCATAAATGTAATTACACCATAACTAAATCTATCGGTTGAACCATCATTATCAAATCTATAAATGCATATGCCAGAAAACTCTCTTTCCGCTTTAACACCATCCTTTTTAGGGCATGTAACATTATTTGCTTTATAAGTGTAGTTATTAAGTAATCTTACAACTTCAGATTGATAGCATGTAAATTTTCCTTCGCAACTTTCAACAATAGAAGTAACTCTATTATTTAATTTGAAAGCTTTATAATAACTCATAATTGCTGCTAAAAAAGCAAATAAAATTACTATAAATGCTGCAATTATTGTATATGTAGGTACAGAGCCTACTGCCTTTTTCATATTTCACCCACTTTAAAACATAGTTAAATAGCTATTCAAAATTGAATAGCTATTTTTTTCTTTATTATTTTTCATTAATACAAGCATTATATGTAGCTGCGTCATATGAAGTTGTTCCAGTTGCTTGTGAACAAGTGTTATTTTTCCAAGTTCCACCGGCATCTGTACAACATGATTTTTTCTTAACATTATCCATTAATTTAGTAATTAATGGTGTAGCTACTGCTGCTACGATAGCTATTAAAACGATAACTAATACAGTCATGTTTGCTTCTCCTGCTGCTTCTTTCATTTGCTTTCACCACCTTTATTTTCAAATTAATTTTATCATATTAAAATTTATATATCAATATTTTTTTACAATTATTTACACTATGTACTCATCATTTGGGCCATTGCAAGAAGAAGTACAAATACAATTCCTCCACCTGTACCAAATAACATAACCATGGTTTTCTTTTCCATACGATCTAGTCTATCTGCATATCTTTGTTCACGAGCTTTATTTTGTAAACTTGATACCGTTCTAGAAAACATAAGTAATTGTTCTTGTTTATTTTCTTGAGAACCAAGACCCAATCTATATAAAAGTCTCATCATTCTCATTGAATCTCTAACGGGATACTCTAATGCAAAATCCATATAAGGTTGTACAGAAGAATCCCCATCTTCTATTTTGGCTACTAACCTTTTTAAACCTAATCTAAATATTTCAGGTGCAGTATCAATAGATCTTGATAAGGCAACTGGAACAGTGTAGTGTTGTATTAATATTTCCAAACTCTTTAAGAAATAAGGAAGTAATAAATTTATTCTATATAGATTAGCCTTATAATAAGATTTTAAAGACATGTATTGTTGTTTAAACATTACAAATCCAGCGGCTACCGCAAGTAATATTATAACAGCATTTAATTTTGTAATAAATACAAATATTACAGCCACCATCCCTACTAGGGCATTTCTTATTCTTTGTGTATATAAAACAGATACATCAATATCTTCACCATATTTTACGGTAAGTAAGAATTTATAATCATCTTCCATTAAAAATCTAAAATATGGTTCTACATCATTTATAAATTTCTTTGTGCTGATTTTTTTATTATACTCAAATACAGCCATTACAATTACAACTATTATTAAAAATATCATTCCTAAAGTCATTATTCAGCACCTACATCTTCATTATAATATTTTTCACCACTTATTAAAAAATATGTATTAAGTGCAACAATTAAGTGAATTAATAGTTGCATTTTCCAATCTGCAATCATAGTCATATATTTTTCTGTACCAAGTAATAATTGTACTAGCATTACCATTCCATATAGTACTAAACCGAATTGAATAAACTTCTTATGGAAATTTGATCTATCCATACGGTCTCTATAAACGCTTTCTACAAGCATATCTATATCGAGTGACATATTTTCTAATGATTCACCAGCATCCTTAGAACCTTCATTAGTAATTTGTAGGAATAATTGATGCATGTTTTTTACAATATAATAATCATATTTGCTACTCATATAATCAAGAGCTTGATTTATAGTACCATTTTCATATGCCATATCAATCATAATTCTCACATCTGATTTGATAGGATCTTCAAGTACTCCAGAATCATATACCCCTTCAAGTGCCTTAACAAATGATTGAGTAGTAGCAAATTCCATAATAACATTTGTAGTATATATTTGAACTTGTTCAAATATAAATTCACTATATAATCTTTTACATCTTAAATAATTAATATATGGTATAAAGCCAACAGCAATAAAAGCATATACAACAGATATAACTAAGTTATAAAAATACATATATGATATTACTGCAGCAACACTTGCAAAAATTGCAATTTGCATAGCATATTGTTTTGTAGTATATTCTTGATTTAACTTTTTAACCTTTTCTTTTACAACTTTGTATGAATAAGGCAAAATCTTATCATAAATACTACCTATTTGATTTAAAAGATATGTATATGTTCTTTCTCCACTATCATTTCTATATACAACTATAAATATAAGAATTACAGTTACTAGAAAAAACAAAGTCTCAATAGACATAATATCCCTCCTTTATAACTCTAAAGTTTCTACAGGATGAACTGAGGCAACTGGATTAACATTTTGTACTTGACTGCTAGGTGCAGGAGTACTTTGAACGTTTGGAGTTACACTTGGTGTAGGATTTACTTGTTGCACTACAGTTTGTGTTTGATTAACGTTATTAACTAAATTTGGATTAACATTATTTGATGGAGGTGTTACAGCACTTACAGCTGCACTCTTATCCATAGCTTCTAACTTTTGTAATTCTGCTTCTGTATCTTTTGGCTTATTTTCATGATTACCATAAATATCAGCACTATGAATCATCTCATCAGTTAATTTAACCCCTTGTACTTCTAAATAATCTATTAAATAAGGACTAGGATTACTTCTTATAACATCACCATCAGCAGTTCTTCTATAAATAACGTTATATTCTGCCTTATTATCTTTAGTAACATGGAATTCAGTTACTTCACCAATTTCTCTTCTAAATCCTCCAGTTTTTTTATCTTGATAACCTCTTATATATATACCGATTTGAATATATCTATAAATAGATTTTAAGAATTGTTCAATATCTTGATTTGTTTCCATCAAACTATACATACGATCTGGTATAGCAGATGCTTTATCAGCATGGATAGTTGATAAAATATAGTGTCCTGAAGAAATAGAGTTTCTTACTGCAAGTACTGCTTCAGCACTACGAACTTCGGATAATAGTATCCATTTTGGGTTCTGTCTCATACAAGTTACAAGAACATCACTATAAGAAGCTATATTATTAGTTTTCATAGCAACAATATCTCTAGTTGGGAATATTCTATCCAAGTGAAGTTCTAGTGTATCTTCTATTGTAATAACTTTTTCATTTTCTTTTATTTTTGATGCCAAATATTTAACAAATTCTGTTTTCCCAGAACCAGTTTCACCACATACAATAATATTGCAATGTCCTTCAATACATTTCATAAGTAAATCATGTATATCTAGTGATATATAGTCATCTTTTATAATTTTATCTTTTTCAAGTCTTATCTTTGCTGGTGTCTTTCTCATTACACAAGCAATGCCGTTTCTAGCTATTGAATCATGTACAAAGTTAAGACGTAATTCAGCACTTTCAGCATCTAGAAATGGATGGGCCATATTAAATGTTTTACCCATTACGTTAGAGCATTGAAATGCTAATTTTTCCATAAATGCATTATTGATTTCTGGATCTTCGACTCTATAAATACCTTTTGATAATGTTTTTAACCAAACTTGTCCACCATTACTATAAGAAATATCGGTTACATCGTCATCATCCAAATATTTTTTGGCAGGGCCAAAATCCATTTGGGAAAACATATTATCATTCATATTACGCCTCCGTTTCAGAATCTGTTTTATTTTTATCTTTATCTTTATCTATTTCTAATTCATTTTCATATGTAGAATCAATATCAGCCGTATTAGCTTTTATAAATTCTTTTAAAGCTTCAGAAGATAATCTAGTTTCACCACTGATTTTGACATCTCCACCATATGGAACAATAACTACATTTACATTTTGAATAAATGTTGCTCTTGTAAGCATCATAAATGGATTATCTTCTCCTTCTGCATCTAATCCAAATAAAATACTTGATGGAATTCTGTCTTCACTAGTATTTTCAAATACTGATTTACCAGCTGAATCCTTAACTGTAATTATTTTTACTTTTTCAATTAATTTAGCAATAAAAGGTTTTCCGTCTTCACTTTCACCTTTAATATAAATATCTATATATGAGTCTGGAAGCAATGAGTTTCCATATGTACTATCCATATCTACTTTCATATATACTGGTTTTTCATTTTCTTTTAATTGTGATAAGCCATAATTAGGTAATGATTTTTCATCCACTATAGCAGACTTAAAAAACATGCTTCCTTTTGGAATATAAGCATTAACATTAGTATACTTTCCAACTATTAAACCAGAACTTAATAATACTTCATCATTTACTGCTATACTTGGAACAGATAATGTTGTAACCATTTGAGATGTTATAAGTGTTCTAGGTTGAATATTTTCTGCTGCAACTGGAACATCAAGTGGTGTAACAGCTTGTTCAATTTGACTATTATATCCGAAATATAATAAAACCATAATAAGTAAAACACCTATAATTGTTACTGTATTTCTATTTTGTAATATTTTTTTTAATTTAAACGCAATCCCATTCATCTTTTTATCCTCCTTAATTTAACTCATCATATGGTGATTCTAATATTGCATCAAGTGTTTGAGTTATTTCATATGTTTCATTTTTACCAAAAGCACCTCCAGTTACCTTAGAAGTAACTTGAATACTTACTTTAGGTGGTAATTCATTAACATCATATATTTCAATTTCATAAGTCGCTGATGCAGCTGAATCTGCAAATCTTCTTACAAAATTTTCTACAAACTTTTCTCTATCGATTCTAATAACACCATCTTTACGATAAGCAGCTAAATCAACAGCATCATACATTGCTGCTTTGGCAGATTCTCTAAGTAATGTTAAATCGCTTGAATCTTTATTTGTAATGTTTTGAAATAACATAATTAGTGCAATTCCAATAGCTCCTGCAGCTATAATTGCAATCCCCCACATAGACTCTTTCATATTTCACCATACCTTCTTACTTTATACATATTTATTTTACTATAATTTTTTTGTTTTAGCAATCACTCAATCTTAAAATTATCTTTTTGTTTTAAAATTAAAATCAAGATAAGTATTCCAATTAGTGCTGATATATAATAAGCGTTATAACGTAGTATAAAAGAAATAACTAATCCTAAATAATATTGAAAATCTTTTGTATCTTCATCATCGGTTATAATATTTGGTTCTTTTTCTTTTTTATACTTTAATACTAACTCTTTAAACTTGTCATATGTAATAGGGGCTGTCCTCCATTTTTGACATAATTCAAACTCTTCAATACCTTTACATAATTCATCAGTACTATAACTATTATACCCAGGAGTTGTTTTATATAGCGTTAAAACAAACTCATCCTTGCAACTAGATGTGTTTCCATATATATTAAATTTATAACTTACACCCGGCAAAAAATTATTCATAGTAATTTCTTTAGTATTATTTGAAAAAATATATTTGTTATTAAATACATCATATATTTTTATATTATCATGAAGATTAGTAAGTGTAATAGTAAATCTAACATTGTTATTTTTGTCATAATAATAGTCATAAGTAATATCAACATTCTTAGCAATGGTATTTAATCTATTAATTTCAGCTTTTGTACATGCGCTTACTATAGAAGGAACAAATAAAAATATAAATGTAAATATAATTAAACCTTTTTTCATTTTTCTCCCCCCCTATTTTATTTTATATCTATATACCTTATTTCTAAGTTTTATTTCTAAATAGACTTTATTACTAGATAAGATTTCTTTTTTTATTTCTAAATAATAAATATCATTTAAATTAACTTTATCACTAGTAATATTAGAATTCTTAAATTCATAAATATAATCTTTATCATCTATTTGATATACAATTCTACCAAATTTACTCATAAAAGTTTCGAATCTATAAACTCCACTGTTTATACTTTTAAGTTCTACTTTTCCATTTATATTTAATAAAGCTTTATCGTAATTTTCATCAATATTAGGAACTATGTATTCAAAAGAATCATAGTACTCATTTCTACTTATTTTTTTCTTGTAATTTATTTTAAATCTTTTTGCAATATTTAAACTACTAATATTCAAAGTAGTACCCTTAAATATAGTATTATCAATAACTAATTCTTCATTTAAATTCTTAGAAATAGTATCTACGTTATCTAAATTTATAGTAGTTATTCCTACATCAACATAATTATTTTTTAATCTTTCTTTAGCATCTTGATAATTTTCAGCAAATCTAAATGTTAATTTATTTGTATCATAATAGCTATCAATTTCAAACATAAATAAATATGTACTTACATTAGTCGTTATTTTTTCTCCTGTATAAACTACACCTAAATCAAAAAATTCTTCTTTATATTTTGATATATGATAGAAACTATGACCATTTAAAACTAATTGTAAATTTCTAGAATCTAATACCTTATCTTCCAATAAACAGCTTACCTCTGCTTCTACTATTATAAACTTTTTATCTTTATCAATTGTATTACCTTTATAATCCTTTGAAGTAACATATGCATTTTTAAGAGTAACCATATAATTTTCAGTAGTAAATGTATCATATATATGATAAGTATCATCTTTTCTAAAAATCAAATATAAAGTAGTTGAAATAAATACAATTCCTACAATAACAAATATACAATTATATAATAATTGATGCTCAATGTAATTATATCTTGCAAACCTTCTTGTTCTTCTAAATCTTCTATCTACTTTATTAGTATCAACTTGTATAGATATTTCTACTTCTTCATTATCAGCACTTGTAGTTTCTAATTCTTGTAAATCTTTACCAAAATCAAACTTCTTAACATCAAATCCTATACCTCTTATAGAATTTACTAAAAGAGTATATGCTTGAAGAATTATTGAGAAGAATAAAAAGTCTCTTATAAGTCCTATTTTTTGTGAATCAATTATTTCAGTTTCCATCTTAACAACAGTACTTAAAGATATATTGTATAAAACTACTATTGTAGCAGCCATAAAGATTACTAAAAAGTAAAATATAGTTGGCTTCTTTTTTCTTACCAATACTAAGAGTACAACTAATACAACAAGTACCATAAGTATAGGCAAAATAAACATCCACCTATTAAATAGTTGACTAGAATAATTCTCATAATAAAGAACTTCAGAAGTATTCATATATGATACAAAGAACTTAGCTAATGAAACAGTATGTTTAATTATATAAAAATTTATAAAAGCTAAAATTATATGCAATAACTTAAAATGTTTTATTAAAAAAGCATATGGCTTTCTAAGTATCATACGAGTCCCCTCCTACTATCACAATTATACTATATTTGTATATAAAAAAAAAGATATTATTTATATGCTTTACACATATATAATACCTTTTTTATTTATTAAAAATATATAATTTATATTAAATAAATCTAATATGGTGCTCGTGGTCGGACTCGAACCGACACGGCTTTGGGCCAATAGATTTTGAGTCTATCACGTCTACCAATTCCATCACACGAGCAGTAAGTTAATTATATCACAAATTAACTATTTTGTATTAATTTTCTTTATATTTTGAATCATATAATTCTACTTCGTCATTACTTTCATTTGAAATTATTTCTAATTTAGGTAATTCATCTATACTCTTTAAACCTAAATAATCTAAAAATCCATTAGTAATACCATATAATATAGGTCTACCAGGAAGTTCAGAACGACCAACTTCTTCAATTAAATTTAAAAAAGTAAGTTTTCTAATTGCATATGTACTATCTACACCTCTGATTTCTTCTATTTTACTTCTAGTAATAGGCATATTATAAGCTATAATAGCTAGTACTTCTAAAGATGACTGAGATAAACTATCATTTTTTTCTATATCAACCATTTTTTTATAATATTCATTATGTTCTTTTTTAGTAACTAACTTATATTTACCACCTAATAATTCTAAATTAATACCCCTTTTACTATCCTTTAAGCTATTAGAGTATGAAACTAATAAATTATCTAATTCTTCACTATTTATTTCTAATATTTCAAGTAATCTATCTTTTGAAATACCGTCATCGCCACAAACAAATAGTATTCCTTCTAATACTCCCTCTAACATAAATCACCTACCTAGTATATATATTTCTTTAAAATTATTTTCTTGTTCAATAAGTACTTCTTGTTTTCTAACCAAATCTAATACCGCTAAAAAAGTTACAACAATATAATCTTTAGTATGGATATCAAATAGTGTAGTAAATTCTACTTTTTTATTTTTTTTAAGTAAAGATTTAATTGCGACTTCTCTTTCTAAAGTAGAATATTCTTTAGTTGTAATCTTAGTAGATAATGGTTTTAAAAATTCTTTTTTCTCCATAAACACTGAAAAAGCTTTTAAAATATCATCTACACCCACATTAACATCAATTTCATCACTTTTAAATTCATCTAAATTAGTTGGCATCTTTGTATGAATTTCTTTTCTTTCTTCTTCATATTCTCTAAATACTTCTGTCATTTTTTTATAACTTTCATATTCTAATAATCTACGAATTAACTCTTCTTTAGGATCCTCTTCTTCTACTAATTCTTTTTCTTCCTTTTTGGGCAACAAATTATTTGATTTCATTTCAATAAGTTCTGCAGCCATTACTAAATATTCAGATGCAATATCTAAATTCATTTCTTCCATTTTGTTAATATAATCTAAATATTGTTTAGTAATTTCATCTATTTTTATATCTTCTATCTTTATATTTGATTCTTTTATTAAATGAAGTAATAAGTCTAAAGGTCCTTCAAATTCATTTATTTTTACACTATATTCCATACAAACACCTTAATAATTATAACATTTTTAATAAATAAAAAAAAGGCATTTTTGCCTTTATTTAAAAAGTACTGGTAATAAAACTATAAATAATATTATGATACCAAAAAATAATATTATAAATAATGTATCTTTTTTATTCTTTGATTTATTATCAACTAAGTCTTTTTCTATTTTTTCTAAAGATAAAAGTTCTGCACTTTTTATATCATCATCAGTTAAAGATATATCATCTTCTTTAACTTCAACTTTTTCAATTATATCATCAGTTTCTACTCTAGCCACATTATCACCTACTTACATGTATATCCGTTTTTTTCTAAACTTCTTTGAATTACGCCTATATTATCACTAGTATCAAAAGGCATTATTTCTTCTATTTTGTTAATATCACTTTTTCTAGCTACTGTTAAATCTATCACTTGTGTAAATGTTCCATCAGTATTATTTTTTATTTCAGAACCTTCAAAACTAGAAGCATTATCAATATATGCCATTGTAGAAGTTTCAAGTTTAGCTAATTCTTCTTTAGCTTCATCACTAAGTTTAGATGAATCTAACGCTTTTATTTCATAAGTTATTTTATATGCGTATTTTTTATAATTTACAATAAACTTATAATCATATGCATATAAGTTTTCATCATTTTTCTTAGAACAACTTAAAACGATTTCCTTATCTTCTTCTACTGGAGCAGGGTTATTAGTTTCACCATTATCACTAGAACTTGGTAATTTATATTTCTTTTTTGATATTAAATTAGATATATTATCCAAATTAAATACTACTAAAATCATTGTTATCGCTAATAGAATAATCATAAGATCTTCATTTTTAACCCATGGAATTATTCTTTTACTTTCTTTTTTTTCTACTTTCACTTCTTCTACAGGAACTTCTATTTCCTCTTTTTTAGGTTCATCTATTTTTAACTCAATTTCATTGTTAACAATTTTAACACCATTATCTTCCATATTAGGATTAGTATTATTTTCTACATTATTATTTTTATTATCCATAATCTAACCTACTTTCTATTTTGATTATATCAAAAAAAAGAAAAAAAAGAAATAACATTTTATTTCTTATTAGATTTTACTGTATACTCAGTTACACCTAGTATTGTTTCACCATCTATTTGAAGAGCTACTGGTCTATCAAATTCAACTTTTACTTCATGTGCTGTATACAAATCAACTATTTTTTTAAATCTTATATGTTCTCCTTTAAATACTGTTGCAAAGGCTGTTAAAACTTTTAATTTTATCATTCCATGTAAAACAACTACAGTTAAACTTCTATCACTATTTAATCTATTTTGGTATGGTGCAATCATCATACCACCACCATAATATCTACCATTCATAGTTGATGCTAGCCAAACTTTTTTATATGCGTGTTTAACTGAATCCACAGTAACAATTGCATTAGTAGGTTTATAATCATATAAAAGCCCTTTTAAAGCTATTTTAGTATAATTTACTGGTTTAGTGCTCTTTTTTCTATGTAAGTCTCCCATTTCACAGCAATAACCATCTATACCATATCCAATACCATTTATAAATTTATATTCTTTTCCCTTCACTATAACTGTAGGTAAATCTTTTAAATATTCATTTATTAAATGTGGACCTTCTCCTTTTCCTTTAAATACATCATTATAAAAATCATTTCCACTACCTGTAGAATAATATAAAATATTATTTTTATATTTTATACCATCTGTATGATTTATAAAATAATTTAAAGTTCCGTCTCCTCCACATATTATTATATCTTCACCTTTAGTCATACTTAAAAACTTTTTAAAATCAGTTATTTTAGGCATACTAAAGTAAATTAATTCATCATTTAATATGCTATTTAATTTTCTAGCATATTCTTCTCCTTTTCCATTTCCTGAATATGGATTAAATAAAACATAATACTTCTTCATACTACTCCTTTATTAGTTTTGTTATTTCTTCCTTTAATTTAACATTTGCACTTTCTAAATCATCAGAAACTTTAAATGGTTTACCATATTTTACTTTTATTTTTCCTCTAAATTTATATTTGCCAGTTATACCAGCTGGAACTATATATGCACCGGTTTTAAAAGCTAAACTAACAGCACCATACTTAAATGGTAAAAGTAACTCACTAGTTCTATTTCTAGTACCTTCTGGAAATATTCCTAATACAAAGCCTTCATTTAATAATTTTATAGCTTCTTTTTTAGCTAATTCATTTTTTACTTTTCTATCTACAGGAATACATCCCATATCTTTAAAAAACCAACTAACTAATTTATTATCAAAACATTCTTTTTTTGCCATATAATGAATCATTCTATCAGAAGCTATAACATGAAATGCTGGATCAATAGCATTTCTATGATTACAAGCAATTATAACTGGTCCATCTATATTGGCATACTCTTTATTTATAATTTCTGCATTAAAATACCATAAAAATAATTTGCTAAAGCACTTTTTTAAAAAGGCATATAACTTAGTTTTCTTTTCCATACAACTTAAACTTCCCACTATAAACTTCTTTAAAACCTTTTAAACTTTCAAAATCTTTTGGATTAATTAAACAAACATTTTTTGTAAACTTATATATATTAGATTTTTCAAGAACATAAGCAACAAAATAACTACACACATATCTATTTTTAATAGTTAATGGTATTTTAAAATATCTCGGTACAATTCCTAAAAAATCATATTTATATTTATTACTATTTCTTTTCATATCATTTAGTATTTTTTTTAATTCTAAATATTTTTCTTCTGGTACCTTAAGTTCATAAATTTTACATTTTGTATTATTAAATTTCTTAAAAAATTCACCATCTTTTTTTTCTACTACAAATCCGCCATTTAAAATAGAATTTATCTTTTTTCTACCAAAGCTATAAATTTCATCACACTCTCTACTTAAAGAAATTCCTACATGACTATATTCATAATTTGTAAATATTTTTACAATCTTAGATGGCATTGTATAAGTATGCATAAGTAAAATATAAATCTTTTTCATAATAAGATTATAACATAAATAAAAGAAGATGTTAATCTTCTTTTATTGAATTTGACCATGTCCAATTTTTTACTTCTGGCATATCTTCGCCATATTCTTTTATATATTCAGCATGTTCTACTAATTTATTTTTACACCATTCATATAATGCTGATCTTCTATTACCAAGATTATCTAAATATTTTAAAGCATCCATAACTAAATGATATCTATCAATCTTATTTTGAACTCTCATATCGAAAGGAGTTGTAATAGTACCTTCTTCTAAATAACCATGAACATGCATATTTTTATTTTCTCTTTTATATGTTAATTGATGAATTAAAGATGGATATCCATGGAATGCAAATATAATTGGTTTATTTGTAGTAAATAACATATTATATTCATTTTCAGTTAATCCATGAGGGTGTTTAACATTAGATTCTAATTTCATAAGATCTACTACATTTACTACCCTAATTCTTAATTCTTTAAAGTTTTCTCTAAGTATAGATACAGCTGCTAAAGTTTCTAATGTTGGAGTATCTCCAGCACAAGCCATAACTATATCAGGATCATATCCAGAATCATTACTTGCAAAATCAAATATACCTATTCCACTAGAACAATGTTTAACAGCTTCATCCATTGATAACCATTGTGGACGAGGATGTTTAGAAGCAACTATAACATTTATATAATTTTTACTCTTTATACAATGTTCAAAACATGAAAGAAGCATATTAGTATCTGCAGGTAAATACATACGAACAACATCAGATTTCTTAGTAATTAAGTGATTTAAGAATCCTGGATCTTGATGAGTGTACCCATTATGATCTTGTTGCCATATATGACTACTTAAAACATAGTTTAAAGAAGCAATTTCTCTTCTCCAAGATAACTCACTTGTTACTTTTAACCATTTAGCATGTTGACTAGCCATAGAATCTACTATTCTAACAAATGCTTCATAGCTATGGAAAAATCCATGTCTACCAGTAAGTAAATAACCTTCTAACATCCCTTCACACATATGTTCTGAAAGCATAGAATCAATTACTCTACCATCATTATTTAAAAATTCATCAGTATCATACTTATTAAGATTCCATTGCCTATTTGTTACATCAAAAACATAATTTAATCTATTAGATAATGCTTCATCTGGTCCAAATATTCTAAAATTATTTTTATCACTATTTAAACTAATTAAATCTTTTACATATTTACCTAGTTCAGTCATATCACTAGCTACAGTATCCCCAGGTGTTTTAACTGGTACACCATAATTTCTAAAATCAGGAGTTCTAAGTTCTTCTAATAAAATACCACCATTTGCATGAGGATTTGCTCCCATTCTTCTATTTCCAGTAGGAGCTAGTGCTTGTAATTCAGGAATTAAAGTACCATTAGAATCAAATAATTCTTCTGGGTGATAACTTTTAAGCCATGATTCTAATTCTTTTAAATTCTTTTTATTATCACGACTAATTGCAAGTGGCACTTGATGAGCTCTAAAACTATTTTCCATCATTTTGCCATCTACCACCTTAGGACCTGTCCATCCCTTTTTAGATTTTAAAATAATCATCGGCCAAATAGCTCTTTCAGTAATTCCACTTCTAGCTCTAGATTGAATTTCTTTAATTTTAGTAATACATTTATCTAAAGTAGTAGCCATATCTTCATGCATTACATCTATTTCATTGTCTTCAACTATAAAAGGTTCATACCCGCATCCCCTAAAGAAACTTATAAGTTCTTCATTAGGAATTCTAGCAAATATAGTTGGATTAGCAATTTTATATCCATTTAAATGTAATATTGGAAGTACTGCTCCATCTGTCTTAGGATTTATAAATTTATTTCCGTGCCAACTAGTAGCAAGCGGCCCTGTTTCAGCTTCACCATCTCCCACTACACAAGCAGCTATTAAATCAGGATTATCAAGTACTGCTCCATATGCATGTGAAAGACTATATCCAAGTTCTCCACCTTCATTTATTGAACCTGGTGTTTCAGGGGCAACATGACTAGAAATTCCTCCTGGAAAACTAAATTGTTTAAATAATTTTTTCATTCCTTCACTATCTCTAGTAATATTAGGATATACTTCACTATAACTTCCTTCTAAATAAGTATTAGCAACCATTGCATTTCCACCGTGACCTGGTCCAGATAAATAAATCATATCTAAGTCATATTTTTTAATAACTCTGTTTAAATGTACATAAATAAAATTTTGCCCTGGTACAGTTCCCCAGTGGCCAACAATATTTCTTTTAACATCTTCTATTTTTAAAGGTCTAGTTAATAATGGATTATCAAGCAAATATAATTGACCTAAAGCTAAATAATTAGCTGCCATAAAATATTTGTTTATATTATTTCTTTCTTCGTTTGTTAATGTCATACAATCCTCCAATACAATAATTATATAATAAAAATATAAAAAAGTAATTATTTCTTTACACATTTTACACAAGAAATAATTACTTTTAATTATTAGACATTTTTTAACATTATTTTTGGAATATATTACTTTTTTATATTTTATTCCATATCATTTTATTATCTTTGAAACCATATGAAATCTTATTTTCATCATATAAATATGATAAATATGATTTTATAGTACTACCAATCAGTATATATTGATTAGTATTTATATCAATTTTATACATATCAAATATTGATTTTAATATATCTTCAAAAGTAGTATTATTGCATAAATTATATACATTATCGATAATTTCATATACTTTATCTCTATTTATTTTTATTAAATCTTTAATATCAGATAAGATTTCTACATGAGAACATATATAAGCGTCTCCATCTAAAGTTTCTAAAAATGATAAAGTATTTAAAAATTCTCTTACATCATAAATAAAGAAAATATGATATTTATTTATAGTTTCAGCACTAAATAATGCATCACCTAAAAAATATACATTATCTGAAGTTTTAACACCTATCATATCAAAGAAATGACCTTTTATATCTATATAATGAATGCCTTTAATATCTATTAAATTACTTACTTTAGATTCTTTTGCACATAAAAATTTATTTTTTAAATCTTTAAATGGATATCCACCATATAAAAAAGAAGGCTCTATGATGGGATAGTTAGATATTGCAGCTTCAATATTATTAGCATATATATCACAAGAAGTTCTATCTTGGATAACTTTATTGCCACCAACATGATCAGCATTAGAATGTGTATTTATAATACTTTTTACCTTTAAGTTATTACTTTCTAATACTTTAAGTATTTTCTTACCAGCTTCTTTATCATTACCCGTATCAATTAAAATAACTTCATTTTCATTTATTTTATATACACCTATATTAGTAGCATTCTTAATATAGTAAGTATTACCTTTTACATAAGTAAATTCCATATTTCACCTCTTATAAATTTAATAATTGCTTTTTCTTTTTAGTAAATTCTTCTTCAGTTATGATTCCATCATCAAGTAATGATTTTAATTCTCGAAGTTCAGTAGCTAAAGACTTATCTTGAGTAATTGAATTTAATTTTTGAGATTGACTTTTTAATATATAGCTTTCAATTACTGGATAAACTATTTCAACTTTCTTTTTAACATTACTACTATTATTAAAGAAGAAGAAAATATCACTTGCACCATTTTCTCTAGCTTTTGTATTTCTTAAAAGAATAAAACCTATATTTTCATCTTTTTCTGGTAATCTTAAACATACATAATCATAATTACTATATTTAAGATTAACGTCACCTCTTTTACTATCAATCATATTTTCTTTAGATGAATTAAATTTATTAGTTGCTAAATCAGTAGCCATTCTTACTATGTTCTTCTTAGAAAGTGGATTTCTTAAATGAGTTATTTCATTTAGCACTTCACTACCTAATTTCAAAGTATCACTTTTAGAATGGATAAGTTTTTTATATTCTATATTAATTTCTTCTTCATTAAATGATTTAGTTGTAGTTATAGTAATGTATTCAGAGTATACTCTAAGTATTTGCCCTTTTCCACCATTTAAAGTATATAACCAACCATTACTTAATTTTTTATCAAAATATTCATTTATATAATTTATAGTTTTTAAAGGGAAATTATTATCATTAGCAACTTTTAAAACTTTTTCTCTACCTTTATTTAATTCATTTTGATCAAAATATTTAGTTCTTTTTAATTCTGGAATATCGATTAAATCATAACATTTTTTACATAAATTAGTTTTACCTAGTTTTTGTGGTAATAATACACTAATACCACAAGCTTCACATTTTTTCATACTAGATTCTTGACTGGTAAAATACTCATTTATACCAGTTATTACTTTATCTGGATAATTATACTTTTTTGCTAATAATAAAACTTTATCTCTATATTTATTTAAAATATTTCCATCCTCTATTTTTTTATATTTCCACATTATCCCATTAATTTTTAATAAACATATCTTACAAATAGTTGCACTACCTATATTTTCTGGAAGTATTGTAGTTTTATTACATACATCACACTTTTTCATATTATCACTCCTTTATAATGTATATGTTTTTTACGCGTATAATAATTTATAAATTATAATTACATTATAACACATTACTTATTTATATAATTATCTTTTTAATAACTAAAAAGAAATTACTTTCTTTCTAATAAGCATACATTTTCAACGTGATAAGTACATGGAAACATATTAACTGGAGTAATTTCTCTTATATTATATATTTTTTCAAATTCTTTTAAATCTCTTACAAAAGTCATAACATCGCATGATACATAAACAATTCTTTTAGGGTTTAATTTTATGATATCACTAATAACCTTAGGAGTAAGTCCACTTCTAGGTGGATCTACTACAACTACATCAGGTTTAAAATTATTTTTAGTAATCAATTTATTTGTATCAGAACAAATAAAATTTGCATTTGTTACATTATTTAATTTAACATTTTCATTAGCATCTATTATTGCTGATAAATTTATTTCTACACCAAGTACCTCTTTAGCATATTTTGATAAATAAATACCAATAGTACCTGTTCCACAATATAAATCTAGTAATTTTTCACTTCCACTTAAGTTACTATATTCTAAAACCTTGTCATATAAAACTTTAACCATTTCATAATTAACTTGAAAAAAAGCAGGAGATGAAATCTTAAATTTATAATCGCCTATTTTAGATATAATATATTTAGGATTATCATCTATCATAACACTATTATCTATATTGCTATATCTTACTTGTATATCTTTATTACCTTTTAAATTATCAATTACATTATTAATTGCTTCGCTAGCAATTAAACATTTACGAACATTAATAACTTCATTACTTTTATTTTTATAAAAACCTATTTTATTATCCTTACATTTAAAAACAACTTTATTTCTATAATTATATCTATTACCATATAGAATGCTATTTACTTTATAATCTCCTAAATATCTTTTTACTATATCTGTTACTTTATCTTGTTTGTACTTTAATTCATCTTGGTAGCTCATATGTAGTAAGTCACATCCACCACACATAGTAAAATATTTACAATCAGGCTTAACTCTTAAGTCACTTTTCTTTATTATCTCTATAAGTTTACCTTCAATATATTTTTTATGTTCTTTAACTATTTCAAAAATAACTTCTTCACCAACTAAAGTATATGGTATAAAGGTAACTTTACCATTATAATACGCTATACCTCTACCTTGATGATCTAATCTTTCAATAACTGTTTTCATTTTTTCACCAACTACATTATATCATCTTAATTTATATTTATAAAAAAAACTTCAATTCATTGAAGTTTTTTTAAGAACTAATTATATTTTATAAACAATCGGGAATTACCTTGTAAAGTATGAAAAGCTATATTCCTATTTACAGTATAATTAGCATACACACAGCTATTAGAAGTTACTAATGGTGTTATAGGAGTTGATGTAGAGTTATCATATAACAAAATTACTTTATTTGAATAAGTTCCACAATTCCATAATTGTATTGTATCGCCTCCATAAACAGTCACTTTGGAAGTTGTATACTTAGTTCCATTATAAATAAAGTATACATATGATGTATAAGAATTAGTAGTAAAATCTACCGTATATGTAGTTTTTGCTGCCCATTGTGCATACAAAGTTTGATTAGATGTTATAGTAACTTTTGTAGTTGCTTCAATTTTAACACCACCGGTTGTATACCAACCTAAGAATGAATATCCATCTTTTGTAGGTGTTGGTAGTGTTCCATAAGTACTATCATAAGTAACTGTTTTTGTTCCGACAGTATTAGAAGCAAGTACACTTTTACTTACTACTATACTTGGCCTTATACCTATTGGAGTTATTTGAAAATCCATTCCTCCAGAATCTACATTAGCTAAATTATTCATAAATACGTAGTATAACATTTCACCAGAATTTCCACTATATAATGTACTAGTAATATATCCCCAATAATCATATGATGATGTAGTACCATCTAGTCTTATATTTTCAAATAACCAATTATAAGTAGATGATATACCTGTAATATTATCACCTAAAGTAAATGAACTATTTCCTACTATTTCTGCTATTTCATTTGCACTTATTATATTTATTGAATTAAGTATGCTAGAGTCCCAACCTTTTGGTTCTAACTCGTTAATTACTGCATCTTTATTTTCAGTGTTATCTGTAAGAGAGCTATAAATTTTAACATTATCATTAAGCATTAATTTAACTGTAGTTGCTTCATTAGAATCTAAATATGCATACCATTTTAAACATCCTTTATATAATGTTTTTTCATCATTATTTGCGTAATCAGTAGAGGTACAAACTGCATTTTCATTTGGATTAAAATAGACTACTTCTCCGTTTGAATATAACTTATCTGATGAAATGTTTGATACAAATGTTATGGTATATTTGTTTGGATTCCAGCTTGCATATAATGTATGATTTGATGCGATTGATACAGTAGTATCACTTTTTATTAAAGCACTATTATTGCCATTACCGGTTCTCCAACCAGTAAATGAATATCCCGCTCTTTTTGGTGTTGGTAAGTCCCCATATTTACTACTATAAACTACATTTTTAGTAGAAGTTGATACTGTTCCACCCTTTGCATCAAATGTTATTAAATAACTGTTACCACTATATTGGGCATATAAAGTTTGATTAGATGTTATAGTAACTTTTGTAGTTGAAGAAATTATAGTTCCAGAACTTGTTGCCCACCCATTAAATATATAACCACTCTTTGTAGGAGATGGTAAAGTGCCATATGTACTATTATATGTTACATTTTTTGTAGTGTTAGATGTGCCATTGTTATATACAAATGTTATAGTGTAAGTATTAGCAGTCCATTTAGCAGTTACATCTATATCACTTGTAATAGTTACTTTATCTGTTGATTTAATTTCTGTACCATCAGCTGTTTCCCAACCTGCAAATGTGTATCCCGGACAAGTAAATGTACCAAAACTGCCATATGTACTATCATATGTTACTTTTATAGAATTTAGAGTAGCTGAATTACCACAGCTTGCAGCTATATTTACAGTATAAGTATTTGCTTCCCATTGTGCTGTTAATGTATGATTAGATGTTAACGATACTTTTGTTGTACTATCTATTTTTACTCCACCAGTTGTGTACCATCCCTTAAATGTATAACCTACTTTTGTTGGTGATGGTAAAGTGCCATACATATTATTATATTTTACATTTTTTGTTGTATTAGATGTGCCATTGTTATATACAAATGTTACTGTATAAGAAATGGGGTCCCAACTTGCATATAATGTGTGATTTGATGCGATTGATACAGTAGTATCACTTTTTATTAAAGCGCTATTATTGCCATTACCGGTTCTCCAACCAGTAAATGAATATCCCACTCTTTCTGGTGTTGGTAAGGTCCCATATGTACTACCATAAACCACATTTTTGGTAGGCGTTGATACTGTTCCACCATTTGCATTAAATGTTACCAAATATGAGCCTTTGCTCCACTGTGCATATAATGTTATATTTGAAGTTATACTTACTTTATCAGTAGAACTTATTATAGTTCCAGAACTTGTTGCCCACCCATTAAATATATAACCATCTTTTTCTGGAGTTGGTAAAGTGCCATATGTACTATTATATGTTACTGTTTTAGTAGTGTTAGATGTGCCATTATTATATACAAATGTTATCGTATATTTATTAGTATCCCATCTAGCATATAAAGTTTGATTAGATGTTATAGTAACCTTTGTATCACTTGTTACTAATCCACTATTATTTCCATTATTCGTTCTCCACTCTAAGAAAGTGTAACCTTTTCTTTCTGGAGTTGGTAAGTCTCCGTATGTACTACCATATGTTACTGTTTTAGTAGTATTACTTCTACCATCACCATACACAAATGTTATAGTATAAGTTCTTGCACTCCAACTTGCATATATAGTGTGATCACTAGCTATTGTAAGAACAGTTTTTTCTTTTATTGTAGTTCCTGAACTTGTTACATATCCATTAAATGTATATCCTGTACGCGTTGGTGTAGGTAATGTGCCATATACTTCACCATATTTTACTTTTCTAGTAGTAGAATAACTATCACTAGTAGTACCACCAGCTAAATCTATAGTTACATTATAAGTATTTGCTTCAAATTTAGCAGTAGCTACTATACTTTTATCTATTACTTTGTTTAAATCTACTAATTCATTAGAATCAGTATACCACCCTAAGAACTTATATCCTGTCTTAGTTATTGTAGGTATATTATTTAAAGTAGAATTTTCACCAATTACGGTACTTATGTATTTATCAGATTTTGTCCATTCACTACCATAAGTTGCTATTCCACCATTTAAATATAGTGTTACTGATGCCATATTATCAATACTACAATTATCTGGTGATGTTTTATCAAGTTCTATAGTGCCATCATAATTTCTTACGACACAATATCCATCGTAATACATTTTTAGATAAGCTCTACCTGCATCATCAAATAAAGCATATCCAGCGTCTGGTTTATTACCTCGATAATCTAATGTATCATCAGTTAAACTAATTTTATTTGTTTCACTTGAATTTATAAGATTATATGAATAATAATCTTCTGCTGTTTTTGCAAGTAATCTAGTTGTATTCTCTATTGTTTCTTTCTTTGAATTATTAGTTAAATTAACCACATTAGGAACAGCTATAAGACCAACTATTCCTATAATTACTATAACTGCTAATAATTCAACCAATGTAAATCCGTTTCTATTCATATTATCACCAATATTAATTGTATACTACATATATTTTTTTGTAAATAAAAAATGTAACAATGTTACATTTTCTATTTCTTAGGTTCTAATAAAGTTATTCCACCCATATATGGTTGTAAAGCTTTAGGAACTTTTATGTTACCTTCTTTAGTATAATTGTTTTCAATTAAAGCTATTAATCCTCTTGGTGTAGCAAGTACAGTATTATTTAAAGTTGCTACATAACTAGTACCACTTTCACCTTTTGCTCTTATACCAAGTCTTCTAGCTTGAGCATCTCCAAGAGTTGAACAAGATCCAACTTCAAAATACTTTTGTTGTCTTGGACTCCAAGCTTCCACATCACATGATTTAACTTTTAAATCAGCTAAATCTCCACTACAACATTCAAGTGTTCTAACTGGAATATCTAGACTTCTAAAGAATTCAACTGTATAACTCCACATTTTATTATACCAAGTCATAGCATCTTCCATTTTACATAAGACAACCATTTCTTGTTTTTCAAATTGATGTACTCTATAAATTCCTCTTTCTTCTAATCCATGTGAACCAACTTCTTTTCTAAAACATGGAGAATAAGAAGTCAATGTTATTGGTAATTCAGTTTCTTTTAACAATTGATTTTTGAATTTACCTATCATAGAATGTTCAGAAGTACCAATTAAGAATAAATCTTCACCTTCAATTTTATACATCATAGCATCCATTTCTTCAAATGACATAACACCATTTACAACATCACTTCTAATCATAAATGGAGGTATACAATATGTAAATCCTTTATCTATCATAAAATCTCTTGCATAAGATAACATAGCAGAATGAAGACGAGCAATATCACCCATTAAATAATAGAAACCATTTCCACTAGTTCTACCTGCAGATTCTTTATCAAGACCATTAAATTTATCACATATATCTGCATGATATGGTATTTCATAATCAGGTACTATAGCTTCTCCGTATCTTTTATTTTCAACATTTTCAGTGTCATCTTTTCCAATAGGTACAGAATCATCAATAATATTTGGAATTGTCATCATCTTTGCTTTTAATTCTTCATTATATTTATTTTCATCTTCTTCAATATGAATAAGTTCATCATTAATTTCTACTACTCTAACTTTATTTTTATTAGCTTCTTCTACTTTTTTATCTCTCATAAGTAGCCCTATTTCACTACTTAAATTATTCTTTTCTTTTCTAAGCTCGTCACCTTTTAACTTTAATTCTCTAACTTTTTTATCAAGATCTATTATTTCATCTAATATCTTTATTTTATGATCTTGAAATTTATTTTTTAAGTTTTTTATAACTTTTTCTTTGTTATTTCTTATTATGTTTATATCTATCATATTAATCCTTCCTTACTAATTCTTTAAATAATTTTCCTCTTTCTTCAAAATTCTTAAAATAACCATAACTACTAGCAGCTGGAGATAAAACACATACATGCTTAGTAACCTTTTTTGCTATTTTAACCGCTTCTTCTAAAGATTCTACTTTATATGTTTTTTTAGTTAATTTATCCATATAATCATGAGCTGTTTTTGGTAAACATATTATATTTTCTAGATTACTATTATTTACAAACTGAATTAAATCAGTATAATCTAATCCTCTATCATTCCCACCTAATATTAATGTATCAACACCCTTTATAGCATTAACACAATTGATAGTTGCATCTGGTATAGTAGCAATAGAATCATTATAAAAATCTATTCCATTATATTTACCAACATATTCCATTCTATGTTCAAGAGGTTCAAAGTTATTTATTATTTCTACACTTTTTTTAATGTCATAACCTAATATATCAACTATCATAAGCACAAATAATATATTATTTAAATTATGATCACCAAGTAATTTTCTTTTACTATTAGTATCATATACTAAAACATCAACATTTCCTTTTTTAATATATACATTACCATCTTTTATAAAGATATCTTTGTTTATATCAATCTTTATTGAATCTGCATATATATAATCTTTTATACTATCATCATATAAAATATAATCATTAATATTTTGATACTTAAACATATTTAATTTAGCGTTATAGTAATCATTTAAACTACGATAATGATCTAAATGTTCTGGATGTAAATTTAATATTATGCCAATATGGGGTGATGTTTTAATAAATTCTAATTGATGAGATGAGCACTCTATTACTAATGTTGTATCATCATCAAAATTATCTATCATTTCAAATATTGGTGTGCCAATATTGCCTAATAAATAAGTATTATCTTTAAAGTTCTTTATAACACTATATATTAAACTAGATGTAGTACTTTTTCCTTTAGTACCAGTTACACCTATAACATTCTTTCTATTAACTTCTAATAATAACTCTAATTGGGATGTAATATTTAAATCAGCTGTATCAATATTTTTTAATGATATTCCAGGAGACTTAAATATTAAATCATAATTTTTAAGTATATCATGAGTAATATTAGTAATTATTACTTCAGTATTATCATCACCTAAAGTAACACTATTTTCATCTAAAATAGTAACTTTTTTATTTGGTAAATATTCTCTTATAAAGTTATAAGTAGTTTTTCCTTCTCTACCAAATCCCAAAATAAGAATATTTTTATCTTTTATTATATCAATTATTCTATTTATCATAATTATCCCTCAATATTCTATCAAACTCTTCATCTAAATTATTTTCCAAATTATAATTATTAAGTAAATTATAATTTACTAATTTATAATTATCTTTATAATATTTTAATAAATATGGTAATTCTCCATCTATCTTTTTTATAGTTAGAGAAAGTGCTAAATTAACTTCATCATAAGTTCCAACACATTCAAAAGGTTTGTTATCACTATTACCAGTTAAGTCAATAAAAGTATTCAATAAGTCTTTATTTTCATATAAATCAGCTCCAAAAATATTTATAAGTTTATCTTTATATAAAAATGGACTAAGAATTATATATACAAATAAACACTTAGGACAATTTAAGCACCAATGCCATTCACTACTTTTACTTCCTACATTACAACTTTTAAATGCTTTATGATATTTTTCATATTTAGAAAATAATCTAGCTATTTGAATTTCATATAAAGGTCTTAAAAAACTAAAATATTTTATATCAATATTAAAGTATTTTTTTGTATATAAATTAAAATCATTTTCAAATTCAAAACTTTTTGAATATTGGTGATTTACTTTAAGACCTCTTACATTAGATTCATTAGCACTACTTTCATTAGAAAGTACTATATATTTTTTATCACTCAAGTAACTTATAAAATAAGTAATAAAAGCTACTAAAGAAGAAAATGGAGTATGGCCATTTAAGTATCCTTCTTTATTTAATCTTATAAGATTTTTATCAATAGTTCTATTAACTATTATAGGATTATCATATCCCGCTATTTTAGAACATTCTAACATAGCACTTTTAGGATTTATTATAAAAGTAGTATTATCCATACCTTTTAGTAACTCTAATGTTACTACAGAATCTTTTCCACCACCAACAGGTATTAAATTACCTGTTCCATGATAATTAATATTTGGTGTATATTTTTCTTTTGATGTACACGATATGTGCATAAAATCATCATAACTTACATCTATTTTATTTGTATAGAAAAATTCACCTAAACCATAATAATATAATTTTTTAAACCATTCTATTTGCTTATGATCAATATATCCAGCAGATACTTCTACTTCTTTTGGGCATATACACTTCCAATAACTAATAAGTTCTATAAGTCCAATATGAAAAACTAAATAGTTGAAGAAATCTTTATCTATATTATTATTTTTAATAATACTTTTACTAAATTTCAAAGTAGGATTAAATTTTTCTTTGCCATCAATATTAAAATAATATGTAATAATAATCTCACTAAATGTTTCATTAATATCATATTTTTCATAAGTAAATTTTTTATATTCTTTTCTTAATTTTTCAAACATATTCATCACCTTAAAAATAAAAGACTATCAATAGGAGCATTACTGCGGTACCATCCTATAAATAGTCTTAATTGTAATAACGGTTTCCCGGAATGTTTTGCATTCACTCAGAAGTAGATTCATAAGTTCTATTTATTAGTTTCCACCAACACTAACTCTCTATAAAATAGTTTGCTTATTACTAGTCTTCATCAACGATTTCTTTATATATAATAACATTTTAAATAGAATAAGTCAAACTATTTCTCTATATATGGATCAACATGAATCGTATAATATTTAATTTTATTTACCTCTTTAATTTTATCTTCCAAATACTTCATTTTATTATATACATCAAGTAAAGATAAATCTTTATCCATAGATACATTAGCTATTAATTTACTATATGGCCCAAATTTAAGAATAATTAGACTATCTACAGAATAAAGTTTTGGCTCACTATAAAATATAGTTTCTATTTCTTTTCTTAAATCATCATCAAGCACTTGTTCTTCTAATAACACACTTATATTATCTATAACAATACTTATACCTATTTTAATAATTATTAAACCAACTAATATAGTTGCTACTATATCAGCATACTTGAATATATATATTTTACTAGATAAATTCATAAGTATTATAGATAGTATTACTACAAAAGATGATATAACATCACTTCTACTTTCATATCCACTAGATATAAGTATATTATTATTTAATCTTTTACCATTTTTTATAATATAATTTGATAATAATAATTTAATAATTATTGTTATCAAAGAGACTAAAGAAACAAATATACTTGGTACTATAATTTCTTTTTTTATTGAACTTTTAATAATGTTTATACCAAGTAAAAATATTACAGTTCCCATTGCTAAACTTATTAAATATTCTAGTTTACCATGTCCATAAGGATGTTTTAAATCTGCAGGTTTATTAGATATTTTTACACCAACAAGTGCAAATAAATCAGAAATAACATCACTAAATGAATGCATACCATCTGCAAGTAAAGCAGACGATGATCCAATAATACCAAAAATCGTTTTAAAAACTATTAAAAATAAATTTGTTGCAAAACTAACTAGCATTACTCTAGTAGTTTTCATAATACCTCCCTATTTAGCTTGGTACCAATCACACCCATATTCTATATCAACTTTTAGAGGAACATCTAATTTATAAGTGTTTTCCATTATATTTTTAACAATATCAATAACTTTTTCTTTTTCACATATAAGTACATCAAATACAAGTTCATCATGTACTTGAATAATCATTTTACTTTTTATATTTTGTTTTTTAAATTCATTATCTATCTCTATCATTGCTTTCTTAATTATATCTGCACTAGTTCCTTGAATAGGTGTATTAAGTGCCATACGAGAACCTTGTTCTCTAATCATATAATTAGTATTTCTAAGTTCATCAATAGTTCTTTTTCTTCCAAATAAAGTCCTTACATATCCCATTTCTTTTGCATGAGCGATAGTATTATCCATATACTCTTTAATTCCCGGATATGTATTTAAATAATCATTTATAAATTTTTTAGCTTCATCAATAGATATATCTAAATTTTCTGATAATCCAAATCCACTTATGCCATATACAATACCAAAATTAACAGCTTTAGCTATTCTTCTTTGATTTTTATTTATAGCCTCTACAGGCATATGAAATATATCACTAGCCGTTTTACTATGAATATCTATATCACTATTAAAAGCATCTACTAAAGCTGGAACTTTAGACATATGTGCCAAAATTCTAAGTTCAATTTGTGAATAATCAGCACTTAATATAATTGAATTAGGACTTGGTAAAAAAGCTTTTCTAATAAGTCTACCATATTCATATCTAATTGGTATATTTTGTAAATTAGGTTCAATAGATGATAATCTACCTGTTCTAGTTAAAGCCTGATTATAAATAGTATGAACTTTACCATCATCATAAATAACATCAATCATACCTTCTATATAGGTACTATTTAATTTTGATAAAACCCTATACTCTAATATATTTTTTATAATTGGATGCTTTGGTAATAACTTATTTAACACGTCTTGAGCTGTAGAATAACCTGTTTTCCCTTTCTTACCATGTGGTAAATTTAATTTCTCATATAAAATATAACTTAATTCCTTTGGTGATGAAATATTAAATTTTTCACCAGCTTGATTATAAATTTGTTCTGATACTATATCTAATTTAATATTAATTTCTTCCTTCATATTAAGTAAAATATCTTTTGAAACCACTACACCATTATATTCCATATCACCAAGTGTATAAGTAAGTGGAACTTCTATATCAGTATATAAATGCATAAGTTCTTCATCTTTTAATTTAGATTCTAATATATCTTTAGTTTCATATATAAATTTTGCTTTTAAAATAGCATTATAAGCAATAACATCTATACTAGATTCTTTCTTTTTATTATATATATTTTCATTAAAACTAACTAGATAATTAAACTCTCTAGCTAAATAAGCTATATCATCTTTTAAATTATAATCAAGTAAATATGCAGCTAACATAGTATCAAAATCATATTTACCAAGTGATATATTATGCTTTCTAAGAGCAACATAAATCCTTTTTATATCATATGTATATTTTTTTATATTTTTAAGCCATTCATAATTATCTTTAAATAAACTATACGGAATAAAGAAACTATCTTCCTTAGAATATACTCCTAAACCTATTATATTAGATTTATGATAATTGGTTCCATCCATTTCTAAGTAAATAGCAGCTTCACTTAAATTAATTTCTGAAATACTATCTAATATTTTAACTCTCGTATCAACTGCAGTTTCATCACTTTTTTTAATAAAAGAATAAAACTCTAAATCTTCATAAAGATCATTAAGCTTTTTAGAATCATTACCTTTATAAATAATATCATCTATAAAGATATCCACTGGAACATCTTTATATATAGTTGCTAACTCTTTACTGAAAAAAGCATTATCCTTATCTTCTAATAACTTTTCTTTTGTTTTACCTTTTATATTATCAATATTATCATATAAATTTTCTATTGTCTTATACTCTTGTAATAGTTTTAAAGCTGTTTTTTCACCTATACCCTTAACACCTGGTATATTATCAGAAGAATCTCCCATAAGTCCCTTTAAATCTCTAATAGCATCAGGAACTATACCATATTCACTAATAAAACTTTCTTTATTATACCTTATATAATCTTTTTGTTTTAATAGTTTTATATCAACATCATCACTAATGAGTTGCAGTAAATCCTTATCACTACTTATGATAGTACCTATAAATCTATCTTCTATATCACAATATTTAGCAAATGTACCAATAATATCATCAGCTTCATAATTATCTATTTCATAATATTTAATTCCCATAGCTGTAAGTAATTCTTTTGCTTTAGGAAATTGAAGTTTAAGTTCATCTGGAGTTTCTATTCTTCCGCCTTTATAATCTTTATATTTTTCATGTCTGAAAGTTTTACCTTTATCAAATGCCACTAACATATAAGAAGGCTTTTCTTCTAATATAATCTTATTTATCATATTAGTAAAACCAAATAATGCATTTGTAGGAAACCCTTTACTATTTTTCATAAAATTACCATTATAAGCTGTTGCATAATAACTTCTAAATAGCAAATTATTACCATCAACTAGTATTATTTTGTCCATAATATCACCTATTTAATTATATCACATATCAAATACTTCTTCTATTGTTTCACTATCTAAATAATACTTTAATTTTTCTTTTATATCCTTTATAACTTCATTTTTATAAAACTCAAAATCAATAATTTCTCTATAATCTTTTATATATGATTTTTCATAATTCTTAGTATTCATTTTCATTCTTTTTTTATAAATATAATATAAATATTTATTATTAATTACATCCATCATTTCTTCTTTTCTTATTGTAGAAATGAGAATAATAAATCTCTCAAAATTATTTAATTCAATTTTACTTTTACTATATATTTGTTTTAATATAATATCTATATTTATATAATAAATACTTATATTATCAAAAAATTTAGTATCTATTAAACTATTACTATAAGAATCTATAACAAAATTTATTTCCAAATATTTAAAATTTGTAGTATTTATTTTTTTTAAATTAATATGTCTTGTAATAGTTATTTTTACCATATATTCATTAAATAATACTTTATTAGTATAAACAAAATTCTCTTTAATAATATTATAATCTCTCTTTAATACTAAGCTAATTATATATGCATATATTACTTCATCATTTATTATTCTATAAAATATTTTATAATAAGTTATTGGTATTATATTAACTCCTCCTTTATAACTCAATATAATAATTTATAAATAATAAGTCAAACAACCAATTTTAATAATTAATAAAAAAAATAGATTTAAAATCTATTTTTTACCATGCTTCATTTATATTACAAGAACCAATTCCTTTACCACTTATTCCACATCCTGTAAACTCTTTTGCATATGTAGTTCTTATAAAGTCACTTTTACACTCTCTTCCAACACTATTACAATTCATACTATAATCTGACATATCATGATTATCATTATATTTCTTTATATTAGAAATTAATTTTGGAGTTAAAGTGATTTTATATAATGGTCCCTTTTCAGTATATATCTTTTTAGTGTTTACACCTCTATTATTTGTTATGTATACATCTTTACTATATTCATCCCAGTTTGGTCCTGGCACTCTATTTGGAAATGGGTTATTTAAATCTATAGTTCTATATATTGCACTAAGTCCAATATATGAGCAATTACTATCGGGTGGACATACTATTTCATTCTTAACTGTATAAGTACATTCATAAGTATAATTTGTCGTTACAAAATCAGTATTAACATGTCCACTTCTATCCACAACTTGTTTTTGAATACATTCTCTTAACTTTTTATAATCATCACTTCTTGTACCTTTAGTATCTCCAGGACAATCAATTAAATCCCAATAAGAATCATATCTGCAACTAAATTGTTTTGCACACGGAGTATTTACAAAATCCCTTGGTGAAATACCTCTTCTTTTAATTTCATCTACAAAATCGTGATGTAAGTGTCTACCCATTTGTACACAGGTATGAATCATACTGTTTAAAGTTACGTTGTTCCATAATTGTTCATATATACTAACTGATGTTTCTTGACCATATGTAATCCCAACTTTTCCTTGACTACCATCTTTTTCTTTCATGAATTTATAGAACCTTTGATTTTCACCAAATAATACTTTACTAAAATCTAAATAAAATGGATAATCACTACTTGTTACTCTAGAATAGTGTATAGGTAAATTACCATAACCAATAGTATAATAATTTCTACCTAACCTATCACTTATTCCACTATATGATGTACCATCATCTTTTTTTACATAATTATATACATTAGATGGTAAATTATAATCATATTCCTTAGTTGTAAACATTCTTAACCAATCATTAGTTGGATAAGTCACATCAACAGTAGCAGTACAAGCACTTCTATATGTATCACATTTATATGATTTTATAGTTGCTCTACTACCATATGTAATACTTGCATTATCTTTTGAATTATCAAGTAAAGGATATGAATTACCACAATGACGACCACTTGTAGAACCATAACAATCACTCATGGCATCATTATTCTTTGTATATGTATAAGCTTCATATATTAATTCACTTGTTGCATTTTTATAACTACTTGTATTCCATGTATGTATTGCAGAATTACTATTTCCTTTAAAGTAATTAGTTTGAGCTCTTATTTCAAGCAAATGATCTAAGAATCCTGAATAGCTATAACTTGGCATACTTGAATTATAACTACCACTCTTTTTTAATAATGCAGCATCATCATAACTAAATTCAATTTCTGGAGCAAAATCTCTATATGTTCTTTGAAAATTATTACATTGCATAAGTTGATATAAATAATCATTTTTTTCATTAACAAGTGCGTTATAACTACTAACTTTAGAACTTAAATCTGTGTTAGCTGAACAAACTTCAGATGTAAAGCTATTTCCACAATTACTGCACCAACGATTTGCTTGATAATTTTGTCCTTTATATGTTTTTGCTTGCGGTGTATACCAATACCCATGATTATATGGCGTATCTGCAGTAACACAGTACCATGATCCACAATATCCACCTTCACAAGTACTATTACAGCTTCCATCTTCATTTCTACTTGCACATGGACTGCCACTACAACAATCATCCCAATGTCTTGCTGCCTCTTTGCAGCATTCGAGTCCATGAACATTAGCATCACAATAATTAGCACAGTCTTTTTCTGGTGATTTTACTGCATCTTTAATACTTTCACTTTTTGCAAGTTCTATATTCATAGCATCCCAAGCAGCTGGAATTCGCTTATTTACATTAGCCCAATCCTTTTTAAATTGTTCATAGTTTATTCTACCTAAAGTTCCACCTTCACTACCATAGTTTACTCTACATTCACTTCTACCAGTCATATTAACAGGAAGTAAAGTATTATATGCACCAGTATTACCTACAGAAAAGTGATTTCCAGCTCTTACTGTTAAACTACTATCAGGAAAGTAATAATATACTTCTTCTCTACAGAATATAGAGCAATATCTATTCGTAAAATCCATGTAAAAATGATCTTGTATTGTTTTATTAGATGAATTTCTAGAAGCAAATATACAGCTCCAATCATCTATATCTTTTACATATCCTTCTGTACCATTTTTACAATTATTTATTATTTTTTCGATTAAATCAAATTTACAAACAACTTCTTCAACAGGCTCCTCTGGTACTGGAATGTCTTTAAAAAAATCACTTAATTTTGCTACACCTACTGATATACCGTAAGAATCTTGATTATGCATATATCCAGTAATACTCGATGGTCTACTAATTCCTTTAAACCCTGCTATATTTTTAGTTTGATATGCTGTACCAGCTACATAACAGCTTCTACTTACTAATGAACTAATATGTACAAGTTTATAAGTTTTATGTAAATATGCAATTTCACTACCAGTAACAAAATAATTTAAACCTGTAGCTCTTACATAAACACTAGTCATTGGTTCATAAACAATAAATATATCTTTTGTCCCTTTTCCAGAACTTAAATTTTTAAGTACTTCACTTGCTTCAGCCTCAGCTCCCATTTCACTAAAAAATGGTCTTACACAATCCCAAAGTTGTTCGGCAGTTGCATCATCCTTACCATAGCAACTACCAAGTACATGTTTTTTTACACTGTCTGGTAACTTTGAAGCACTCTTATACATATTTATAAGCCAAGATGAAGATGAGGCTTCATTACCCTTTTTACTAGTAAAAGATACACTACCATTATCTAATACATTATATCTGGTTGGTTGCCCACTGCCTTTATGTTCACTGCCTTTTCTGCTTCCAATAAAATCAACTGTTTTTCCTATTTTTTGAGTTGGTCTATTTGCCGGTTTATTTTTATCAAATATATATACTGATACTCTAAGACCATAATAACTTGATCCATTCCAACAAGAGTCCTCTCCAGAACAGCCTTTACCAGCTTCTTTATTTTCCCCTTTTGTACCATCATCATAACCAGCATACACACCGCTTATCATAAACATAAATATAAATAATAGTACTATAAATCTTACATAACATTTCATATATACACCCTACTATTTATATTTTATCATATTTTAATAATAAATAAAATAAAAAAATAAACCCGAAGGTTTATTTTAATGTTTCTAAGTACTTAGCAGTTCTAACCATTTGAGCACTATAGCCCATTTCATTATCATACCAAGCAACTACTTTAACAAGTTGTTTACCATCAACTTCTAATACTGAAGTTAATAAGCCATCCACTAAAGCTCCTATTTCTCTACCAATAATATCACTTGAAACAACAGGGTCCATTGTGAATACTAATGTTTCATTTTGATTATTTTTAAGAACTTCATTTATTTCTTCAGCTGTAACATTTTTCTTTAATTCTAATGTTAAATCAACAACTGAACCAGTAGGAGTAGGAACTCTAAGAGCACTACCATCTAATCTACCAGCTAATTCTGGGATAACAAGTCCTAATGCACTTGCAGCACCAGTAGATGATGGAATAATATTCATAGCTCCAGCTCTACCTCTTCTAGCTTTAATACCTTTTTTATGAGCTACATCAAGAATAACTTGATCATTAGTATAAGCATGTACTGTAGTCATATATCCTTTTTCAATACCAAAGTTATCATTTATAACTTTAGCTACAGGAGCTAAACAGTTAGTAGTACAAGAAGCTGCACTAATTATTTGTTCACTACCATCTAATATATTATGGTTTACATTGTATACAACAGTTTTAACATCACCTTTTGCAGGAGCAGAAATAATAACTTTCTTAGCTCCAGCATTTATATGTGCCATGGCATCTTCTTTTTTAACAAATTTGCCAGTACATTCAAATACTTCATCAATTCCAAGTTCACCCCAAGGTAAATTACTTGGATCCATTTCTTTAAAAATTCTAACTTTTCTTCCTGCAATAATTAAATTATTTTCATCAAAACTAATTTCATCAATTCTATAGTTACGATGATTACTATCGTATTTTAATAAATACGCAAGTTGTTCAGCATCTGTTAAATCATTGATTGCTACAACTTCAAACTCTGGATCTTCTTCCATAAGTCTAAAAACTAATCTTCCGATTCTTCCGAATCCATTAATTGCTACTTTTATCATATTTTTCCTCTTTTCTATTTTACCAAGCTTCTCCAGCTACACAAGAACCAGTACCCTTACCACTTATTCCACATCCAGAGAATGCATATGAATATGTGCTTCTTATAAAATTACTCTTACATTCCTTACCAGCACTATTACAATTCATATTATAGTCTGACATATCATGAGTAGTATTATAATTCTTTATGCTAGATATTAATTTTGGAGTTAAGGTAATTTTATATAAAGGTCCTTTTTTAGAGTAAATCTTTGAAGTATTTGCATTTCTATTGTTAGTTATATACTTATTTACTGCTACACTAGTCCAGTTTGGTCCTGGTGTTCTATTTGGAAATGGATTATTTAAATTTATAGTTCTATATATTGCACTAAGTCCAATATATGAGCATCCACTATCAGGTGGACATACTATTTCATTTTTAATAGTATATGTACATTTATAAGTATAATCAGTATCAGCAAATGCAGGACTACCTACTCTATCAACAACTTGTTCTTTAATACAAGCTCTTAATTGTTGATAATTTCTACTATAATCCCAGTGACTTAAAATGTCTCCAGAACAAGATACCTTACTACTACCTACTAATCTACAACTATATTGTTTTGCACATGGTGTTGATAAGAAATCACTTGTAGAAATGCCATAGTTATTAATTGCACGTACAAAGCTGTGACTTAAGTGTGTACCACCTTCATAACAGTCATTTATAAGATTATTTAAGTATGAATTATTCCATAGTTTTTCATATATAGTTACTATAGACTCTTGTCCATATGTTATACCTGTGTTATAACCAAGTTTCATAAACTTATAGAATTTTTGATTAACACCAAATACTTCTAAACTGAAGTCTAAGTAAAAATGATAATCACTTCTTGTTTTTCTTGAATAATGAGTTGGTAAATTACTATAACCAACTACATAGTAGTTACCACCAGTTGGTGCATAACTTAATGATTGACCATTATCTTTTCTTACATAATTGTAAACACCATTATGTAAACTATAATTATATTCTTTAGTTGTAAACATTCTTAACCAATCATTAGCTGGATAAGTTACATCAACACTACTATAATTACAATTACTTCTAAATGTATCACATCTATAACCTTTTATAGTAGCTCTACTACCATATGTTTTACCAGCACTGTTTGCTGAATAATCCATAGTTGGATATACATATGTTGAATATTTATTTCTAGAAGCATAATAGCTTGATAAACTTTTACTACCTATTAGGCTAGGTACATCTTTATCAAGTAATATATCAACAGTTGAATTTTCATAACTACTAGTATCCCAAGTATGAATACCTATATTTGAATTACCTCTAAAATAATTAGTCTGAGCTTTAATTGTTAATTTTTTTAATAGTGTATCAGAGTAACTATAATTATAATTTAATTTTTCATATTCACCCTCATCATACTTAAACTGTAATTCCGGTTTAAAATCTTTATAAGTTCTTTGGAAATTATTACATTGTAATAATTGAGTTAAATAATTATTTCTTGTTTGTAAAAGATTATTATAATAGCTTACAGCGCTAGATAAATTAGTTGATGAAGTACATGTCGTACGATTATAACGATTACCACAATCAGTACACCAACCATTTGCTTGATAATAACTGCCATTATAATACTCATACGACGGAGTATACCAATATCCATGATCATATGGAGTATCATATACTACACAGTACCATGGTCCCCATCCACCACGACAGGTATCTATACAATTATTTTTTGAATCTTTTCTTCCACAAGGACTTCCATATTTACAATCATCCCAATCACGATCTGCAGATGAACAACATTCGAGACCATGAACATTATCATCACAATAATAAGCACAATTTCTATAAGATGATCTTGTAGCATTCTTTATGCTATCACTTTTTGCAAGTTCTATGTTTAAACTATTCCAAGCAGATGGAAGTTGTTGATTTATATTTGCCCAATCTGTTTTAAATTTTTCATAATTTATTTTACCTGTAGTTCCACCAGCAGTACCATAATTCACTCTACATTCACTTCTACCAGTCATATTAACAGGAAGTAAAGTATTAGGAGCACCAGTATTACCTAAAGAAAAATGGTTTCCTGCTCTTACAGTTAAACTACTACCAGGAAAGTAATAATATACTTCTTCTCTACAGAATATAGAACAATATCTATTTTCTACATTAGTATAAAAATAATTTTTTATTGTATTATTACTAGATTTTCTAGATTCAAATATACAATCCCAATCATCTATATCTTTTACATATCCTTCTGTACCATTTTTACAATCATTTACTATTTTTTTGACTAAATCAAAAGTACAAATTTGTGAATTATTTCCACATTCTTGGTCATATACACTTTTAGTAACTTTATTACCATTTTTTCCGTAATATTCATTACCAACAACTTCACATTTATGTTGAGTAGGATTTATATTAGCTATTTCACTTAATCTAGCTACACCAACAGATACTCCATAATATTTTGAAGAACTATTGTGATCTGCTTTTGGAAGTGTATTAGAAGCTAAATTAAATGGATTAAATCCAGCAATTCTCTTACTAGGTTGATAAGCAGTAGCAGAAACATGGTTTTGACTTGGTTTACCAGAAACTAATGTAGTAACCCAACCTACACTATAATTAGGACTACCTACCATCCATGATAATTCAGTACCAGTTATAAAGTATTCACCTTTGCCTGTAACTCTTACATAACAAATTGGTTCGTAAACAATAAATATATCTTTACCAGTATCTTTACTATTTAGTAATCCTTCAATAAATGAATTTAATTCTGCTTCGGCACCCATTTCACTAAAGAATGGCCTCATACATTCTTGAATAGCTTTTAAATATTTTTCATTGTCATTTCCATAATCAGCTTTTGTTTTTTTATAACAAGCTCCCATAACTTTTTTTTCAATGTCAGTAGGAAAATTACCAGCATTTTTATACATGTTTCTCAACCATGATGAGGCTTGTATTTGATTTCCATGACTATTAGAAAAACTAGGATTAGAGCCATCTAATATATTGTATCTAGTTAATTGTCCACTAGAAGTATAATAAGAACTAGATACTTGACCAACATAATCAATTGTTTTACCAATTTTGTTTGTTGGCTTATTTTCAGCTTTGTTCTTATCAAAAGAATATAAATGAACTCTAGCTCCATAATATGTTGAAATCCAGCAGGAATCAGTTCCAGCACAACCTTTGCCGGCATTATTAGATCCTCCTCCACTTTCAGTTCCGTCGCTATAGTCAGCTTTTACTATTGTAATAGAAAGCATAAAACAAAATATTATTAACAATAACTTTTTACCATGTTTCATAAGCTCACTCCTATATTAATACACTATAATTATAACATAATAAATTTGCAAATAAAAGATATAAAATATTAGGTTTACAAAAAAAAGAAAACAAAGTTTTCTTTTTTAAAAACAACTTCCACCAATAAATTCTCTTAATACAGAGTCTCTTGGAACTTCTTCACTAGGAATAGGTAAGAAATTCCTTAAAAAATTGATAAGTCTAAGTGCTTCTGGATATGTTGGATCATCTTCTGGAACAGAAAATAATAGTGGTTCAGCATATGTTTTTAAAACACCTAATTCATAAACTAACGCTGTATTTATAACAATATCACATTCATCTTGATATGGATAAATATAATGTTCTTCCCCTTCTCTTATTTTTGCCCACATTTTTAATGTATCAGCAGCCATATAACCACGAGTTCTATTATCTCTTATAATTCTTCTAAGTCTTCTTGTATCACTAGTATGAATTCTATTATGGTTATCAATATTTAATTGAGTAAGTGGTGAAACATATATTTTAATTTTATTTTTCTTATCTATAGACATAGTCAAAATATCATTTATCGCATGTAAACCTTCAATTATAACTATATCATTTTCTTTTAATTGTAAATAATTTTTCTTATATTCTTTTTTACCTGTAATAAAATTAAATTCTGGAAGTAAGACTCTTTCTCCATCTAAAAGTTTAGACATATGTCTATTAAATAAATCCATATCTAAAGCTTCTAAACATTCAAAATCATAATTACCATTTTCATCCTTTGGTGTATCTTTTCTTTCTAAGAAATAATCATCTGTAGAAATAGCATGAGTATTAAATCCTCTAGCTTGCAAGTAAATACTTAACTTTTTAGCAGTTGTAGTTTTACCGCTTGAAGAAGGTCCAGATAGTAAAATGAATTTTACTTCTCCTTTTCTTTCATATATTATATCTGCAATCTTAGCAAGTTGACTTTCATAATGTGTTTCAGCAAGTTGAATAACTTCATTATATTTTCCCATAGATACAATTTTATTTAAATCAGATGCATTAGAAATATGTATATTTCTACCCCATAATGTATATTTTAAGAATTCTTCAAAAACAACTTCATGATGTTTATAATCTAATGTACATTCTGGATTATAAATATTAGGGTAAGATAAAACAAATCCATTATCTTTTATATAAGTTAACTTAAATTCATCAACTACTTTAGTAGATGGCGCCATTTCACCAAAGAAATAATCATATTCTTCATCTAATCTATATAGATTTATAAAACTATTACTTATATATTTTAATACATTTACTTTATCCATTTGATTTTTCTTTTTAAAATATTTAATAGCATCTAATCTAAGTACACTAAGTTTAGTATATATTAAATCTTGTTTTACAATTTCTTTCATTTTAGCTTCTATTTTAGATAGAACAGCTTTTGTTAAATTTTCTCCAACTAATTCACAATATATACCTCTATCAATAGAATGTTCAATTTGTACATCAGCATCTTTACCAAATAATTGTTTAATAGCTACAATTAAAAGTAATTGTACACTATTAGAATATACAGTATTACCAACAATACTGCTTCTATCATAAAAATCTATATCACATTTTTTATCTAATTGTGATTTTAAACTCTTTAAATGATTATCTACTTTAGCAACTAAAATAGGATATCCAAAATATTTTTGAAAACTATGAGATATTTCTTCATATGTAGTACCTTCTGGAAATTCAAGAGTTTCTAAATCTCTAAAGTTTACTTTTATCGTGCCTTGCATTTTACCAACCTCTATTCTATATATTCATTTTAGCAAAAAAATATTATTTTGTCACTTTTTTTAATGAATAATATTTTCAATTTACAACTATTATAATAGTAGGTGATGAAATGGTAATTCCAACAATTATAGAGAGAAGTAATAATAGTGAACATATTTATGATATTTATTCAAAATTATTAAAAGAAAGAATTATTATATTATCTGGTGAAATAGATGATAATTTATCCAATATTATAGTAAGCGAATTACTATATTTAGATTCTATAAATCATGATGATATATCTATATATATAAATTCTCCAGGAGGATCTATTACTTCCGGAATGGCTATATATGATACTATGAATTTTATTAAAAGTGATGTATCAACAATATGCATAGGTATATCAGCTTCTATGGCGGCTTTTTTACTTTCATCAGGAAAAAAAGGAAAAAGATTTATTTTGCCTAATGCCGAAGTTATGATTCATCAACCACTAGGTGGAGTAAAAGGTCAAGCAACAGAAATACAAATAGCAGCAGAAAGAATAATAAAATTAAAAGATAAACTAAATAAAATTCTTGCAAATAATACTGGTATGGATATAAATACCATTAAAAAAGATACCGAAAGAGATTACTATTTAAATGCTAATGAAGCACTAAAATATGGTCTAGTAGATAAAATAATATAAAAAAACTGGTTACCCAGTTTTTTTTACATATTCTTCTCCGATTCTAGCTAATCTTTTTGTTATCTCTTCAAAAGAAGATGTATTCTTGTTATTTGTATTAATTCCAAGTTCGATACTTATTTCTTCTTTCATCCTTTTTATTGCTTCTTTAGAATTATAGTTTTTCATATAGCCTCCTACTTATATAATGGCTATAAATAATGAAAAAATACTATAATAAATCATCATAATTATTTGGCTCTAAATTAGTAATAGTTTCTATATTTTCTATACATTCGTCAATCATTTTATCAAAATTAAATTTAGATTCTGCTAGTACACATTTTTCTAACTTCGGATTTATAACAGGATGTTTTGGTACAAAAATAGTACAACAATCTTCAAATGGCAAAATACTAGTCTCATAAGTACCAATCTTTTTTGCTATTTCAATTATTTCTAATTTATCTAAACAAGCTACTGGTCTTATTATCGGCATATTAGTTACTTCATTTATAACAGACATACTAGTTATAGTTTGACTAGCAACTTGGCCAACACTTTCTCCATTAACTATTATAGGTATCTTATGCATTTTAGCAAATTTGTGAGCTATTCTATACATCATTCTTCTCATTATAGTAATCATATAATCTTCAGGACAAAATCTATATATAGTTTCTTGAATATTAGTAAATGGTACAACATGCACTTTTATATTTCCTGAATAATCATTTAATATATTAGCAAGTTTAAGTACTTTATTTTTAGCTTCCATACTAGTATGAGGTGGACTTTCAAAGTATAAACATTCTATATCAATGCCTCTTTTTAAAGCCATATAACCAGCAACTGGTGAATCAATTCCACCACTTAACATAAGCAAACCTTTTCCCTGAACACCAACAGGATATCCTCCACTACCTAAAAGCTCATTAGTATAAATAAATACTCCTTCTAAACGTATTTCTATATTAAGTAATAACTCAGGATTATGTACATCTACTTTAACAGGATAATTTTTAAGTACAAATCCACCAATTAAATTATTAAAGTCCATAGAATGTATAGGAAAATTTTTATCAGCTCTTCTAGTATTAACTTTAAAAGTACTAAATTTTTCTTTATCTAATACTTCTTTTACTTTAGCTTTTATATCTTCTACATCTTGTGTAGTTTTATAACAAATTACTACACTATGTATGCCGAATATTTTTTGTAATTTTTCACTTACTTCATCTACTTTTGAAGTAACAATATACATTCTAACTCTATCTTTTTTTATTTTTATATCATAGTTTTTAAGCAATGACTTTATATTGTTTTCTAATTTATTTATAAATAATTTTCTGTTATCTTTTTTTGTAGTTAATTCTCCATATTTAATAAGTATCAATTTTTCCATATTTCACCTCTATCTAATAATATAAGTAAGTCCAAGTATCATTATCATAAAAAATAAATTTATTATTGTAAATAATCCTAAATAATACCATGATTTATTAGGTTCATGTTTTAAAAATTCTTTAATCGTTATCAAACTTGCAAGTGAAGAAATAAGAGTTCCTAAAGATCCAATATTAACTGAAATAAGTAAATCATTATAATTATTAGTAAATTTACTTAAAAGAACTGCTGTAGGGACATTACTTATAAATTGGCAAGATACAATACCAGTAATTAAAACATTCTTATCTAATAATGATTTTAAAAAGTCACTAATACTAGTAATTCTACTTATATTTCCTGAAAAAATAAAGAATAAACAAAATGTAAGTAGTAAATCCCAATCCATCATAACTAATGCTTTTTTATCTAAAATAAAAGCAAGTATTACAATTATTACTATACCAATAGTAAGTGGTGCAGCTCTAAATATAACTAATAAAGATAATAAAAACATAAACAAGTATATCACTATTTTTGTTTTATTAAAAGATATTTTATCATCATAATTAAGTTTTAATGGCTCTTTTTTTACAAAAATAATAGGAAGTAATATAAGTAAAAATAATACCAATAAAAATTGAGGTAATAAAGTTTTAATAAATTCTAATGTTGGTATATTATAATAAGAATACAAATACAAATTTTGTGGATTACCATGTGGAGTTATCATACCACTCATATTAGCAGCAATTGTTTGCAAAATCATAGTAAATGCAAAATATTTCATATTATTTGTACTCTCAAGAACAATATACGTTAGCGGAAGTAAAGTAATAAGTGACATATCATTTGCTAAAAATAAATCACATATAAAAGTTAACACTATAAGTGCTAATACAATACTTCGTGTATTTTTAAATAAATATACAGTTTTCTTAGAAACCATCTGAAAAAAATTAGAATTCTTTAAACATTGAACGACAACTAATATACAAAATAAAGAACCCAAAGTTTTAATATCAAAGTAGTTAATATATTCTTTATCTACTGGGACAAATAATACAGTAATAAAAGCAAGTATAAAAACTGTAGTAGTTACAGGATTATTTTTGATACTTTTTAACATATTATCACCAATTATATTTTAACAAATATTATATTTGTTAGTAATAGTTATTTACATTTTTATACAAAAAAAGGAAATAAAATTATTTATTTCCATATAAACTAAGTAATTTATTATAAATACCAGGTTCTACTCTATTTATAGTATTTATTGTAAGTTCTAATGACTTTTTATACTCTCCTTTAAAGAATAATACTTCAGAATAACTTAAATTTTTATTAGTTTCTTCATGCAATGCACGATATTTATTACCATATACTATAGCCATTTCAGCAAACATAGCCGTTTTAAGTAATTCTTTAGTTTTATAAAGTAATTTTAATGATAAATCTCTAGCTGTATCTACTCTTGTATTTAAAGTAGAAATAGTTATTGGCTTTTTAGATAATTCCTTAACAATTTCTTTAATAGCCATTTGAGCTTCATTTAATTCTACATAATAACTTCTAGGAATTACAGGTAAAGTATAATCTCTCATTTTAGCTTTAGCATCTTTTAATATTTCAGTTATTTCGCCTAGTTGTTGTCTTGCTCTTACTTCATCAGCTTTCATACTACTTATAGCATCTAATGAAGTATCAAGTCTGTCTTCAATAGCCGCTAACTTTAAGGATAATATTTCAATTTCCTTAATTAATTTAGTGTAAGAGAATGTATTATTACCAGTATGTTCCATAAGAGATTTATAATCTCTATTTAAATTTTTAATTTCAGTATTTACATTTTTAAGTAATTCTAATTCATCATCTTTTAAATCATATAAATTTTTAATATCATCTATTTGACTAAAAATTTCTTTAATTAGATTATTCATCTTATCCAATCTTTTTCTAAAATTAAAGTTGTCATCTTCGTATTCTTTTCTAGCTTGTTTTTCATGTTCAAAATCACCATATAAAGAATCAAAATAATCTAGTAATACTTTTAATTCAAATAAACTATCTTCTAAATTTAATAATTTAGCCCTATCATAAATATCTCTTATCTTTTTATAAGCTTCTTCAATATTATATTCAACATTTAAATAATCTAGAGGATAACCCATCTTTTGCATCTTCTTATAAATATCTTCAGAAGTTTTAATCTTTTTAGGTAATATATTAGTACATAATAATACAATTGTAGGCATTTCTTCTAATATAGTTTCCATATGTTTTAATAATTCATTAATTGCCTTAATAATTTTAGTTACTTCTGTATATTCATTATTATCCATAGCATTTTCAAATTGTTCAAAATATGAGCTTATATTTTCAAATTGATTATCAACATTAGTAGCTAATTCCCCATATTCATTTCTTTTATCTTTATACTTTTGTAAAAGTTCACGATAATTAGCCTTCAATTTAGTTATAATTGCTCTATTCTTTTCTTCACTTGTAGTTATTTCTTTTATTTCTTCAAATAAAAAATTTGAATTAGCTCTTACTTTATAAAGTTCCATTTCTAGTTTAGCAATTTTATACATTGTACCTTTATAATCCATTTGTGAAAGAGAGTACTCAGCTTCCAAAAGCATATCAGTTATCTTTGGAATTTGATACGTTTTTATATTATTTAATCTTTCTTTCCATTCATTATACATTATTTCTAATTTTTCATTTTTTAAGAAAGATTCAATTTTTGCAAGTTCTGGAACAATTGGTGCACTCTCAATTTGATTCTTTTCATAATTTATTCTATCCAATACCTTTTGGTATTTTTTATTTTTAGCAGATTGCATTAGGTTTAAAGCAACAGTAACATTAACTATCGCTAATACAAATATTAAGATTGCAATAAAGATTATACTATCCATATTATCACCTAATATAATTTTATCATAATTTTACAAATTTTGATATTTTTTTTAACAATAATTGAATATATATTACTAAATATAAGTTTTTGCTTGACTTATAAAGGTAAAACTTATATAATTATATGTGCGTAGCAGCGTTATTTAGAAAAATATAATGTGTTTATTCCCTATAGGGGTTATTCTTATTATAAGCTGCTTATTAAGAATATTAATTTAAACACCCTATATTTTGGCTAGATAACCTTATCTATTGCAAATAATAGAGAAAGGAGAATATATATGTCAAGATACACAGGTTCAACATATCGTAAAAGCCGTAGATTAGGTTTTTCTGTTTTAGAAAACGGAAAAGAATTAGCTAAAAAACCTTATGTTCCAGGACAACATGGAAATAAAAAAGGTAAAAAATTATCTAACTATGGTGTACAATTACAAGAAAAACAAAAAGTTAGATTCATGTATGGTGTTAATGAAAAACAATTCAGAAAAACATTTGAAGAAGCTGGCAAATTAAAAGGTGTTCATGGCGCAGATTTCTTAAAATTATTAGAAAGCCGTTTAGATAACTTAGTTTATAGAATTGGTTTTGCTACTACAAGAAATGGAGCTAGACAATTAGTAAATCATGGACATATCACTGTTAATGGTAAAAAGGTAAATATCCCTTCTTATCGTTGTAAACCAGGTGATGTAATTGCTATTAAAGAAAATGATAGAGACTTAGCAATCGTTAAATCTTCATTAGAAGCTTTATTAAATAGAGTTGAATTCATTACTTATGATGAAAACAAAATGGCTGGTACTTATGTAAGATATCCAGAAAGAAGCGAATTAAATCAAGACATTAATGAATCATTAATAGTTGAATTCTATAATAGATAATAAAATAAAGGACTTTAAGATAATCTTAAAAGTCCTTTTTTATTTTATTTTTACTTATTTTTTAAACTATTTAGGAAATAATAGATTTTGAGATAGTTACAACTGGACGTACGCCGGTACGACTTGCATTTTCCACAAATCCACCAAATGTGCTCAAAGCACCATCTCTGAATATATGCCATGAATGGGTAGAATCCCCAGAATATGCAGTATTTGTCCAGTAACCATATGCATTAGCATCTTCAACATTACATCCATATGTTGTGCATTCCAATGTATTATCAAATAACCATCCATATTTATTTGTTCCTATATTACCTTTATATGATGTGTTAGAATTTGTATGTAAATAGTAAAAATTGTTGTCCCAATTTGGATATCCTGTTATCTTAGCTATTTCACTTGCTTCTATTAGTCTAGCATTTATACTTTTATTCCAACTTGATGTATCACTTTCTAATTGTACTTTTAATTCAACTGGGCCATTAGCATTTGTACCAGAAGATGCCCATGCAACAAATGCTGTCGTATTATGATCTAGTAGTAAATTAACTTTATCAGTTCCTTCATCATTAAATGCATACCACTTCATACATCCTGTTTTAGTTCCTGTAGTGCTTACTGCTTCAGTGCTTGTGCATTTAGTGTTTGTTTCTGGATTATAGTATACTACTGTTCCATTTGCATATGTAGTTACCTTTGGAATGTCTATAGCGCATTCATTTTCACCTGTTTTAGTGCTTGTAATAGTTCCATCTGATGATACTTCTACACAGTATCCTGATATATACATTTTACCACTTACATTACCATTATTATCGTAAGTGAGATTACCTTTCTTAGCTTGTTCTCCATCGTATTTTAGTGTATTACTTGATAAATCTATATCACGAGTAGCATCTCCTTCCATTACATTTTGCATATAATGTGTTTTTGCAGCGCCTACAATACTTCTTGCACTTGCTTCTGCTGCACTTTTTTTAGATTCTTCTATAATATTTAATACTGCAGGGGTTGCAATTAAAGCTATTACTGCTAGTATTACTATTACTGCTAAGAGCTCTATTAGTGTAAATCCTTTCTTTTTCATATTCCCTCCTTCTATTTATAAGAAAACAAAAAACACAAAAATCTAGGAAATTCCTATTTTTTGTGTTTTATATATACGACTAATAATTAAGTTATTTGATATGACTATTTTTCTACAAAAATAGACATAATTACTAGACATATACCTCACTTCCTTACTATATTTAGTATATAGTTTTTTATTTTATTTGTAAAGTTATATTTTTTTTGCAAGCAAAAAAAGGAGTCTGTCAAACATCCTTTTTTTGTTGCGGATAATTCCCCCCTCGGTTATATTTGACAGATATAACTGAAGGGATATCAAGATCCCGCGAATGCACATTTAGTTAATAGCTTGATATATGCATAAACACTATTAATATTTAACATAAATTATATAACACTCTTTATCTTAATTTTGTTTATTCAACTCATTAATATAAATTATAAAATACTTTTTACGCTAACATACTAAGAACTTGTAATTTAATAAAATTACTCGATTGTACTTAACCTGTATACACAAATTATAGTACCTTTTGGTATATCTATGCTCTATTAACTATTTAAATAATATCATTCATAATAAAATTAGTCAATAGGTAAAAAAATATTTTTTTATTTTTTTGTAAACTAATGTAATGGATATCTACCTATTACTTTTTTAATAGATTTTACTGCATCATCTGTTAAAAACATAGAAGTTATAACACTATCATAAACATGACCTACATTTTCATTAAATAATCTAAGTAATTTAAAACATTCTTCTTTATCAACTACATATATAGAATAAAAATACATAGCTAATGTTCTAGATAAAATATCATTTATTGTTTCCTTACAAATAGGATTATATAAAGTATTAAATGATTCTTTTTCTAAATCATAATCAGTTATATGATGTAATTCTCCAACATAATAATCAGTTAACATTATAAGTGAGTCATAAAACTCTCTTTCCTTTGCAAGTAAACATTTTCTAAAAGGTCCATCTATATTTTCATGTATAAATGCAAGTTCTAAAAATCTAGGAAAAGCTTCTCTATATGTACTAAAATGATAACATAGGATATCTTTTTTAGAATGCATATTTTCAATTTGATATGCATGAGCTACTTCGTGTGGTAATGTTTGAGCATCTCTAATTGATTTATAAATTGATGTAACATAACATTCATTTTCATGAAAACATAGTCCTTTAGCTTTTTCATCTTTATACTCTTTATTACTTATAAATACATTTCCTTTTAAAAGACGTAAAAATAGTTCATACATTGGTTTAGAAAAGCCCTTAAAAAAGTCTTCAACTATACCTAAGAAAGCTTCTTCACTTGCCTTACTTTTATATATCATGGGGGATGATGATAATCTAGTATATGTTGTAGCATTATAAATATCACATAGTCTATCTTTCATATTCAAAATATCTTCAAAACTGTCAGTTCTAAAACTAGATGTAATAGGAGAATGAAGTTCTAAATATGATTCGCTTGGATAATATTTATTTCTATATAAATTAGCTAAGTCCTCATCAAATAATCTAAGCATATCTATATATGCTGAATATCCTATCTTTAAGTATCTTTGTTCTTCCAAACTAGATGAATTTACCTCTTTTATTATTTCATCTAACCTAGTAGTTATTTTTTCTTTTTTCCACAACATAAACCCCACCTAGTTAGCTATTATAACATAATTACTTTACAAAAAAAAGAATTAGTTCTATTTTACTAATTCTTTTGCTATATTTTGCAATTATGTTACTTTATTATACCTGAATAATACTTTTTCTTTCCTCTTCTAATAACTAAAAATTTATCAAATAAACTATCTTTTTTAGTTATTACTTGGTTTACATCTGTAAACTTTTGTTCATTTATTGTAATAGATCCATTAGTAACAAATTCTCTTGCTTCTCTTTTACTAGAAGCTACTTTTCCTTCTACTAATAAATCAACAATATTGATATCACTATCTACTTCAAATGGTTCAATATTTGATAATGCACTTGCAAGTTCTTTTTCTGTTAAACTCTTTATATTTCCACTAAATAATGCTTCACTAATTTTAAGTGCTTCATCATAATCTTCACTACCAAATAAGAATGTAATTACTTCACGAGCTAATGCCTTATGAGGAAGTCTAAGTTCTGGATTTTCTTTTAAACTAGCTTCTAAAGATTCAATTTCTTCTCTTGATAAGAATGTTAATTTCTTTAAGTATTCAATTACTTTTTCATCTTCAGAATTTATTAAGAATTGATACCATTCATATGGACTAGTTTTTTCTCTATCTAACCATATTGCTTTTCCTTCACTTTTACCAAATTTAGTTCCATCAGCTTTTGTAATAAGTGGCATAGTAAATCCATATGCTTCCTTACCAGTTTTCTTTCTAATAAGTTCAATACCTGATGTGATATTACCCCATTGATCTTGACCACCAATTTGTAATGTACAACCTTTATTTTCAAATAACCATAAGAAGTCTAATGATTGCATTATCATATAAGAAAATTCAGTATAAGTAATACCAATATCTAATCTTCTTTTTACTGTTTCCTTACTTAGCATGTAATTGATATTAAAAAATTTACCATAATCTCTTAAGTAATCTATAAAATTAATATCTTTACTCCAATCATAGTTATTAACTACTTCAAAACCAAATATATCTTCAACTTGTTTTCTTAATTTTTTATAATTATATTCAAGTTGTTCTTTTGTTATCATGGCTCTTTCTGCATTAGGCTTAGGATCTCCAATAAGTCCAGTTGCCCCACCTACTAATAAAATAGGATTATGTCCAGCTTCCTTTAATCTTTTAGCTACTAAGAATGAAGAATAATGACCAATATGTAAACTATCACCTGTAGGATCTGTACCAATATAGAAAGTTAAACCACCTTCATTTAATTTTTTTTCAAGTTCAGGACTACTAATATCATTTATAAGTCCTCTCCAAACCAATTCATCGTATAATTTCATAAATCTTCTCCTCCCATTATATTAACACCACTACTTGTACCAAGTCTTGAAGCTCCATGGCTAATAAACTCTACAGCAGTATCATAATCTTTAATTCCTCCACTAGCTTTTATTTCTAATGTTTCGCTTTTATGACTATTTATCAAATCTAAATCATTTATATTGCATCCTCTTGTTCCAAAACCAGTAGATGTCTTAATAAAATTAACAAATGTTTCATTACATATTTCAGTCATTTTAATTATTTCATCATCAGTTAGATAACAAGTTTCAATTATTACTTTAAGCGTCTTGCCAGAAATAGAATCTCTTATTTCTTCTATTTCTTCTTTAACATAACTATATTCTTTATCTTTAAGGGCTCCAATATTTATTACCATATCAATTTCATCAGCACCCTTACTTACAGCATCAATTGCTTCATAAGCTTTAACTTCTTTAGTATTCATTCCAAGAGGAAATCCTATAACAGTACAAACTAGCACACTAGTATTTTTTAAAATATCTTTAGCTAAAGGTACATAATATTGATGTACACATACCGCTTTAAAATTATATTTAATTGCTTCCTCACATAATTTTGTAATATCTTCTATTGTTGCATAAGCTTTTAAATTTGTATGATCAATATTCTTATTCATAATTCCTCCTTTTAAATAAAAAAATTATTATAACTTAAGGACGGAAATTCCGCGGTACCACCTTAATTCATAATAATTTATGCACTTTCATATATAACGGTATTACCCGATTTGATTCAAAATATGTAACTTATTATTTAACCTTGATTAGTTTTCACCACCACTAATTCTCTTTTTACTAGTTAAATAACTATTTATTTATCGCCATCAAATTAATATTGATTATATAATTATTTGCATTCTTTGTCAATATGTATTTTTTCTATTATATTTTCTATATTTTTAGCATACTCAATAGATTCATCATAAACAAACTCTAATTCTGGAGTATGTCTTACATCAACTCTTTCAGATAATTCTTTTCTAATAAATTTACTAGCACCTTTAAGTTCCGTTAATACTTCTTTTTTATCATCATCGTTAAGTAATCTAATATATACTTTAGCATAACTTAAATCACTAGTAATTTTACAATCAGTAACAACAACAAAATTAAGTCTTTTGTTTTTTACCTCATTACTTAATATATAACTTATTTCTTTTACATAAGTACTTTCTAATCTGTCTATTTTCAAGCTCATAATATCACCATATACATTATACCATAATACTTAAAATAAAAACAAATAAATTATTCGTTTAATCGGTGTTAGCCATAACCCATTTTGTATCATTTATAGTATTTTTTTGTAAAGAAAAAAGGATAAAACTATCCTTTAATTTCTACCATTTCATAAGCTTCTATAACATCTTTTACTTTAATGTCATTATAGTTTTCAATAGTAATACCACATTCTAAACCTTTTTTAACTTCTTTTACAGAATCTTTTTCTCTTTGAAGTGAATTTATACTACCGTCATATATAACAATACCATCTCTAATTATTCTAGCTTTTGCATCTCTTTTGATAACTCCATCAGTTACATAAGATCCTGCAATAACTCCAACTTTAGAGAATTTAAATAATTGTCTTACTTCAGCTGAGCCAAGTACTTTTTCTTCATATGTTGGATCTAACATACCTTTCATAGCTGCTTCCATTTCTTCTACAGCTTTATAAATAATATTATATAATCTAATTTCTACTCCAGATTCTTTTGCATAATCCTTTATATCATTTGATGGTCTAACATTAAATCCAATAATTATTGCATTAGAAGCTTTAGCAAGTACTATATCACTTTCAGTAATTGAACCTACTGTACTTCTAAGTACTTTTACATTAACGCCTTCTACTTCAATCTTTTCTAATGAATTTTTAACAGCTTCACAGCTACCATTTACATCAGCTTTTACAATAACATTAATTTCCTTTATACCTTCTTTTATTTGACCAAATAAGTCATCTAAAGTTACGGCTTGTTTTGTAGAAGTATCTTTAAATTTATTTTGTTCTTTTCTTTGTTCACTAATACTTCTAGCTTGTTTTTCAGATTCAAAAGCCATGAATTTATCTCCAGCTTTAGGAGTTTCATTAAGTCCTGTTATTTCTACTGGCATAGATGGTAAAGCTGCTGTTATTTCTTCACCTAAATCATTTTTTAAAGTTCTAACTTTACCATAAGCTTCTCCTACAACTATAGGATCTCCTAGTCTTAAAGTACCATTTTGAATTAAAAGAGTAACAATAGGTCCTACATGTTTATCAAGTCTTGATTCAATAACAGTTCCCATAGCATATCTATTTGGATTAGCTTTATATTCTTGCATTTCTGCAACTAATAATATATTTTCTAATAATTCATCTATTCCTTCACCAGTTTTAGCAGATATATTAGTAAATATAGTATCTCCACCCCAAGAGTCCGGTGTAAGACCATATTCAGCTAATTCAGTCATAACTCTTTCTGGATTTGCATCTGGTTTATCAATTTTATTGATTGCAACCATAATTGGTACATTAGCTGCCTTAGCATGATCAATAGCTTCTTTAGTTTGAGGCATAACCCCATCATCAGCAGCTACTATAATTATAACAATATCAGTAATATTAGCTCCTCTAGCTCTCATTTCAGTAAATGCAGCATGTCCTGGAGTATCAATAAAAGTTATAAGTTCGCCATTACATTTAATTTGGTATGCACTAATTGCTTGAGTAATACCACCAGCTTCTCCTTCCGCTACATTTGATTCTCTAATTGCATCAAGAAGAGTAGTTTTACCATGATCAACATGTCCCATAATAGTTACTACAGCTGGTCTTTTTACTAAATCCTTTGGATCATCATTTATTTCTATTTCTTCAAACTTAGATTCATCAATTTTAACTTCTTCTTTTATTTCTTTACCATAATCAAGACATAATAAAGAAGCTGTTTCTAAATTTATAGAATTATTTATATTAGCTAAAATACCTAATGCAAATAATTTCTTTATAAGTTCTGTTGCATTAACGCCTAATGCCTTAGCTAAATCGTTAACAGTCATATTAGGTTTATAGACTAAACTATCACTATTATGCACACTAGTATTAGAAATAAGTTTTTCTTTACTTTTATACATTTCCTTTTTCTTATTTGCTAAATCCTTTTTACTCTTTTGATTATCTTGTTTTTTCTTTAGTTTTTGTTTTGCTATTACATGATCATTATTTACTTTTTGATTACCTACAACAGCTTCTATTTCTTCGATTTCATCTTCCTTATCTTCGAATACTTTTTCTTCGCCATCATCTTTTGCAAATAAATTATCAAGTTCAATAATAGTATCTTCATCTAATATTTCGTCTTCTGAAGCAATAAATAGATTTATTTGTTCACATTTTTTTATTACTTCTTTTACAGTTTTATTTATATCTTCTGCGTATTCTAATACACTCATCATAAATAAACACCTCCTATTTTATTAATTTTATTAGTTCATCATATATATTATCTTTAACCTCTACTTCTAAATTTTTATCTAAAATTTTAGTTTTTTGTGCTTTTAAAATAACATCTTTATCTAATTTTAAGTATGTACCTCTACCATTTAATTTACCAGTTTCATCAATTACGACTTCACCATCTGGTGTTCTAACTACTCTAATAAGTTCTCTTTTTGGTAACTTTTCTTTAGTTACTACACATGTTCTAAGTGGAATCTTTTTCATATTAACCTTCTAATATATTAATTCCTTCTTCTTTAGCTTTTTCATAAGTTTTAATATCAATATTATATTTAGTTAATTTATTAGCTAAGTTGATATTTAAACCTTTTTTACCAATTGCTAAAGCTAAATTATCATCATCTACGATTACAATAGCATCTTTATTCTTATCATCAGTTATGAACACTCTTACATTCTTAGCAGGTTTTAAAGCATTTTCAATAAATTTAGCTGGATCTTTACTATATTCTACTATGTCTATTTTTTCATTGCCTAATTCTTTTAAGATATTAGCAATTCTGGAACCTTTTTCACCTATACAAGCTCCAATAGCATCAACTTTAGGATCTTCTGAATAAACCGCAATTTTACTTCTTTTTCCAGCTTCACGAGCTACACCATAAACAAGGACAATTCCTTCATTAATTTCAGGAATTTCAAGTTCAAATAATCTTTTAATAAAGTTATGGTGAGTTCTAGATAATAATATTAATAAACCTTTTGAATTAGAGTCTACCTTTGTAATATATACCTTTATAGTAGAACCCATTTTTATTTCTTCACCAGGAATAATAGCTTTTTTAGGAAGTACACCTTGTGTTCTACCTAAATCAATATAATAATTTCCTTGATCTTCCATAGATACAGTACCAATTACCATTTCATCTACTTTACTACCATATTCTTCCATAATTGTATTTCTTTCAGCTTCTCTTACCTTTTGTACTATTACTTGTTTTGCAGTTGCAGCAGCTACTCTACCAAATGATTTCATATCTACTTCAGTATCAATAGTTTCACCAACTTTTATACCTGGAACTAATTTACTAGCTTCTTCTAAAGATAATTCTACTTCTGGATTTTCTACTTCATCTACAACGGTCATATATGAATATAATTTAATATCACCAGTATCTTTATTTATATTAACTTTAACATTTGTAAGTGAACCAGTATGTTTTCTATAGGCACTAGCAAGTGCAAGCTCCATAGCTTCATAAATGGTATCTTCTTTAATACCTTTTTCTTTAGTAAGTACTTCTAAAGCTTTTAAAAATTCTTTACTATTCATCTTCTTCATTCCCTTCCATAGAGCATACATCTAAAATATATGATTCTTCAATTGGATCTAACTTATCAATAATTGGACTAATTGCTTTACTTATTAAAACACAATCATCAACATCAATACCACCATTTTTAAAAATAACAATTCTTAAATAATTAAGTGAGTCTTCCTTAACATATAAGACATCTTTTAGATGACAGCCATTTTCTTCTATAGTACTTTCTATAGCTTCTTTTACTCTATCAATCATAATACCTCCAAATATGTTTGAAAGAGTGGGAACCCACTCTTTCTTCAAATCTACTATATTATATCATAAAAACATGAATTTTTTCATATTTTTTTTAATTTTATGGTAAAATTATATTGGTGATAATATGAAAAAGAGAAAAGTAAGTGAAATATTAACATCTGGATTATTTATTATGATGTTTTTATCCTTTAGTACTATTATAAGTTTAGTACTTGCATGTTTAAATATAAACCCTAGTAATATGTCTAATTTAGCACAACATATATATATTATATTCATGGAAATATTATTTATAACTTTAATTATTTTTAGATATAAAAAAGAATATAAAGCAAACTTTGATAAATTCAAAAAAAATTATAATTCATATTTTAAAAAATATTTAAAGTATTATTTAGTTGGTATAGCCTTTATGATGATATCAAATTTAATACTAGCAACTATATTTGATGGAATCGCTAATAACGAAGAAGCAGTTAGAGCAACACTAAAAATAAGTCCAATTTATATGTATATATCAGCAGTTTTACTAGCACCTATACTAGAAGAAAGTATATTTAGATTTAATGTTAGAAAAATAATAGATGAGAAATGGTCTTTTATAATTTTATCAGGTGTATTATTTGGTTTATGCCATATAGTAGGTCAAATTACTAATTGGTATGATATCTTATATATAATTCCATATTCATCTCTTGGTATAGCACTTGCAAGAATGTATTATGAATCAGATAATATATTTACATCAGTTATGTTCCACTTATTACATAATGGTATACTTGTTTCATTACAATTCTTAGTATTATGAAAAAGAAAATTTTTATTTCCTTATTTGTAATAATATCACTAATAGCACTTACAGCATTATATAGCAGATATATTGGTACAAAAGGATTAGTAACAAAAGAATATAAATTAGTATATAATAGTATTCCTTTGGAATATAATGGACTTAAAATAGTACATTTTTCAGACTTACATTATTATAGTACTATAAAAGAAAATGAATTAGAAAGCATTGTAAATGAAATAAACTTATTAAAACCCGATATTGTAGTATTTACAGGAGACTTGTTAGAAGAAGAAGTGTCCCTTGATAATTTAGTGGAAATATTAAATAAAATAAATTGTAATTTAAAATATGCAGTTAGTGGTAATAATGACCAAAATGATAAATTTGAAAATCTAATGGAAAAAGCTAATTTCAAAGTATTAAATGATGAATACGATTTAGTATATATTGACTCATATACTCCTATATTATTACTTGGATTATCTAGTAGCATAGATAATAATGTAAATATAGAAGATAGATTTAATAAAATAAATGATTCACTTAACATTGATACAGCATTAAATATATTACTCTTACATGAACCCGATTATATAGATAGAATAAATTATAGTAAATTTAATCTTATATTAGCCGGTCACTCACATAACGGACAAGTTAGATTACCAATAATTGGTAAAATATATACTCCAGTAGGAGCAAAAAAATATTATGATGAATACTATAAAGTAGGTGATACTGATTTATATATATCAAGTGGACTTGGTACATCATTATATAAATTTAGATTATTTAATAGACCATCAATAAATTTTTATAGAATAACTAATAATTAGGTTATTCTATTTTTTTTAGTTAATAATAATACTGGTGAAATATATGTTAGATAATAAAATAGAAAAAATTATAGATACTGTAACTAAAATGAATAATAGTAGTTCTGATATAACAAGTAGAATATTAAATATCAAAAATAAAAAAATAGGTTATATATTTTTAGATAGTACCGCTAGTGATGATAAAATTGGAAACATAATATTAGAGAATATTAAAAAAAATGAAATACATTTTTACACTAACATATATAATTATTTAAAAAATAATATAAAAGGTGCTAAAACAAAAGAAGTTACAACATATGATGATTTATTTTATCATTTAGCTAGTGGATTTATATGCATATTAGTAAATAATACAAGAAAAGCATTCTTAGTAGAAACTAAAGCTAATCTAGATAGATCTATTACGGATTCAACAACAGAATCAATAATTAGAGGAGCTAAAGATTCATTTAATGAAAATTTTAATGCTAATATTGGATTAATAAGAAAAAGACTAAAAGATAAAAATTTTATAGTAAGTGAATTAAAGGTTGGAAAAAGATCACTAACTAAAGTTGGTGTTATGTATGTAAAAGATATTGCTAAAAAAGAAAATGTAGATAAAATTATTAACAAAATAAAAAATATAAATATAGATGCTATTCTAGATAGTGGTTATATTAGAGATTTTTTAATAAAGGATACTAAAAATGTCTTTCCTATGGTAATAAGTACTGAAAAACCAGACTTAGTAACACAAAACTTATTAGAAGGTAAAATCGCTATCTTAGTTGAAAATAGTCCGTTTGTTATTATATTACCAGCCACCTTATTAGACTTCTTTAAACCAATAGAAGATAACTATGAGAAAGCTATCAATGTATCATTTTCTAAAATAGTTAGATTATTAGCCTTTGTAATAACTATTATTACACCAGCCATTTATATAGCAATTACTACTTATAATATACAAATAATACCTAATGAATTACTAATATCATTAGCAGTGCAAAGAGAAGGAGTACCATTTACTACAGCATTTGAGGTAATACTTTTACTTACGGCATTTGAAATACTTAGAGAAGGAGATATAAGAATGCCAGAGACATTCGGAAACTCAATTAGTATAGTAGGTGTATTAGTACTTGGAGATGCCGCAGTATCAGCAGGAATAGTGTCACCTATTGTAATAATTGTAATAGGTATGACTTCAATTACTAGTCTTTTATTCACCGATATAGATATGGTTAATGCGTATAGATATTGGAGAATAATATTTATGCTATTTGCTATGATACTTGGTATATATGGCTTTATGATAGTTTCATTTATATTTATAATTAAACTATCTAGTTTAACATCACTTAATGTCCCTTATTTATATCCATTAGTATCAAATGATAAAAATATAGCATCTAGTATTGTACAATTACCAAAAGATAAAATAAAAAGAAGAAGTCCTAAATTAACAAATAATATTTTTCGGAGTGATAACAATGAAAACTAAATTAATTATTTTTATATCTTTATTATTCATATTAACAGGTTGTTATAATTATAGTGAATTAAATGAACTAGCTATTGCTAATGGGATATCAATAGACTATAAAGATAATAAATACATCGTAAGTATTCTTATGGCAAATAGTCATAAAGATACAAATAACACAAGTGAAAATCAAGCTTCTACATCATTATTTCAAGGTGAAGGCTCTACAATTGACGAAGCTATTACATCACTAGAATTAACATTACCTAAAAAATTATATTTAGGCCATGTTAATATAATTGTACTTGATTATAATTATGCAGAAAAAGGGTTATATGATTTTTTTGATTATGCTACTAAGAATTCCGAATTAATAAAAAAACTGTGTGTAGTTATATCTAAAGATACAGAGGCATATAAAGTACTTGCAACACTATCGCCATTAGAGATGTTTTCGTCTAAAAATATAATTACTAATATAGATACAACTAATAAAAGTGTAGGGACAATCTATAACGTAAAATTAAGTGAAGTATTATATAAATATTTAGAAAAAGGAATGGAATTTATAATTCCTACAGTTACAATAAAAGGTAGTAGTGATGACGCTATTAAAGAAGATAACATTAAAGATCCTATATCAAAAGCTCATTTAAATGTTCTTACATTTTCTATTTTTAAAAATGATAAAATAGTTGATATAGTATCTATAAATGAATCAAAAGGAATAAATATTTTAACTAATAAAACTACAAACTTAAAAATCATGAAAGATAATTATTCTGCAACATTAAATAGTATAAAATGTAAATTAGATTATAAAGATAATAAAATAAATATAAAAGTTAAATTTTCATATGTAATAAATTCTATTAAAGATATAGATATTACAAATAAAAATGAAAAAGATAAATTAACAAAAGAAATAGAGCGTGAAGTACATAGTTATATAAAAGAAGCTATAGATATTACAGTAAATAAAAATACAGATTCTATCGGATTTGGTAACTTAATATATAAACATAAACCAAAATATTATGAAAGCATTAAAGATGATTATTTAAATAACTTAGATTTTAATATAGAAGTTAAAGGAAGTTTAGAGTCAATTGGTGTAGCAAAAAATATAAAGGAGAAATAATATGAGAGATAATATATTTGACTATGCAGTTTTAATCTATTTTATGGTAAGAAGCTTATTTTTTAATATCTTTTTTAGTAAAATATTATCCTTTTCTAAACAAGATACATGTATATCTATAATTTTAGGAATTATAATAAGTATTCCAATACTGCTTATCTATAATAAAGTTAAAGATAATAAAATAGATTCATTTACTAAAAATAAATCTATTTTTAAATATTATAAAATTGCTAATAGTTTAATAATTATAACTACCCTTATGTTAGCAACATACTTATTTTGGAATATGACTAATTTTGTAAGTGTTCATCTATTATATGATACACCTAAAATAATAATTATTATCTTTTTTGTAATACCTATTATATACACATTATTTAAAGATATAGAGGCTTTATATAGAGGAAAAGTTATAATGTTTTATATATCTATTTTAATGTTTACATTAAGTTATATATTTCTAATACCCAATATAAAATTAGATAATCTTATGCCCATATTTTATAATAGCAATATCTTAATAAGCACTATGTTCTATGTAATATATATAGTACTACCATTTTATACATTATTACTATTTCCTAAAAATACTATTAAAAATTTTACTATAAAAAAAATAATTACTTATAATATATTATTTGAAATAGTAATTTTTATAGTATCATTTAATGTTATAAGTATTTATGGTGTTAATTTATCATTATTTTTAAATATACCAGAATATCATTTATTAAAAAAAATAAGTTTTGCAGAAACCTTAAATAGAATAGATACTATATTATCTATTCAATGGCTATTTGACTATTTTGTAACTATAACATTTTTCATCTACTATTTATTAAGAGGATTAATAACAACATTTAAAGTAAATTATAAAATATCTCTTATAATAATAATTACAATAATAGTATTTATAACAAATATATTAAACTATAATATTATTAACATATTATTTTTATACATATTACCAACATTTATAGTAATATCTTATTTTATAATACCTTTAATTGCATTAAAAAAAGGACATAGTCCTTTATATAAAGTTTATAACAACGAATATGCTAGCAGCAACCATGAATAATAATATTAAAATAAGTAACACTTTAATAACTTTATTATCTTTTTGTAAATTAGTATTTATATCTTTCAATTCTTCAAAATCATTTGAAGTAAATCCTAAACTAGAAGTATAAAAAGATTTATCAATTTCTTCTGTTTCTTCTTTTACTCTAGAAACTGTTTTAGTAGCTTCTAAATCACTAAATAAATCTAAGCTAAGTTCTTTGTCATTAAGCTTATTTAGTGCACTAGTATTATTAACATCATCAATCATCTTTTTTAATTCTTCTTTTTGTTCTTCTTCTTTTAATTTTTCTTTGATATCAATACCTTTTAATATATCATATTCCGTATTTCTTAAACTTCTTAATTTATCTGGTTCTTCTTCTCTCGTAGTTTTTGCTTTATCAAGAATATCTCGTAAATCATACTTTTTATCATCATCAAGTTCAAAATTAGGAATATCAATTTGTGATTCTTTTTTTACAATATGAAATTCGTTATCGTCTTCTTTTTTTAGTAATTCTCTAAGTTTATCTAAGTTAACTTCATTAGGTTTTACTTTTGTAACATTTTCCTTTACATCTTCATACCCTTTTTTATACATAGAATCATATATATCTTTATTACGAATACTTCTTGTATTTTCTTCTTCAGTAACATCTCTATATTTATTAACTCTACTCTCCATAGAATCACCTCATTATTATCATAACATATTTAAGAAAGTTATAAAACAATTTCTTGATTTTTTCATTCTATTTTACTATAATTAATGTCAAGGAGGATATATGAAAGTAAAAGTTAATAAAGATTTATGCATTGGTTGCGGAGCTTGTCAAGCTATTGCAAATGATGTTTTTGAAATAGGAGATGACGGACAAGCTTTTGTTAAAGTTGAAGAAATTCCGGAAGATAAAACAGAAGAAGTAGTAGATGCTGTAGAAGGTTGTCCTGTTAATGCAATTACTAAAAATGAAGATTAAAAAAAGAGATTTTATCTCTTTTTTTAATTATTAAAATTCTTTCTATATTTATATGCCAGTAATAATCCAGATAAACAAATTATTGAAAGAGCTGTATATAATAGTATATCATCACTTGTTTGTGGATTTAATGTATCTGTGTAAGCTACTGCATAAGTAGAAAATTTATCTGTTTTAAAAGTAACGTATAAGCCATCACTTGATACTACTGCAGGAATACTTTCATATACTCCATCATGTTCTCTAATTATATAATAAGTTCTATTATATTTTTTATTAGTATTTTGATATTCACTTGGTAATGCTATTGTAATATTCATTTTATCATTTAATTCTTTTAAATTACCAATTTTAGTATTTGAATTTTTTTCATATATTCCAATACTTATATCAAAATATCCAATTATTTTAGAATCTTTATTTAATTTGCTTATAATATTTTCTTTTACTTCATCACTTGGAGTTATAGCATCTACTTCTACTTTAATATCAACATTTTTATTAGCAATTACATCTTTTAATTCTTCATTACTTTCTATAGATGAAATAATAATATCTTTTGCTTCTTCTCTAGAAGTAACACCAATAGTAATTTCATCTACTTTTTTATTTTCTTCAATTACATTTATTTCTATATCTCTATCATATGCTTCAACATACCATCTATTATTTTCTACTCTATAATAATAGTTATCAGCAATTAAATTAGATATATCAGTATTATAGTTACCACCTTTTAATAACTTAGTAAGTGCTAAACTATTATCAGCTAAACCTGTTTCTTTATTATAAGCATAACTTCCAACAGCACTAGCATTTATACTATTAAATGTACCACCAGTTATATTTATAACAGGAGAAGTTGAAAAACTGTTATCAACTACTAAAGCATCCCCGGTAGCATAATAACCATTTCCATCATATTTATATTCACTTTTTTCTCCTGTACCTGTAATTATGCCATCAGTAACATTTAAAATACCTGTTTTTATATAAATTGCTGAAGAGCCTGTAACATTACCTTCTATATTCCATGTAGCATATCCAGGCGCATAAATTGTACCATTTAATTTAGCTGTTTTAGTTATATTGAATACTGGACCATTTTCATTAGAAATTTCATATTGTCCATTAACATATAATGAAGTTACAGCATTAATTCTACCATCTATTGTAACATTAACACCGTATTTATCTTTTCCTAAAGAAGTGTACATAGCCACCCCGATTGCATTTAATGCATTAACTGTAACATTTTCCCCTATCACTAATTTTGTATGATCTTGTTCAAAAATATTGTCCGTCCCTCTTACATAAAACATGACTTCATTACCAGTATAGTTTATAGTTCCTTTACCACTTAAATATAATTTTGCTCCATTAATTTCTATCCCTTGCGGATTAGACTTTTTTTCGCCAGTAAAAGTTATAACGTGTTCATTTAAATCTAAATAATATGTGCCACTAGTATATTTTTCACTAGATGTCTTTTTAATATCTTTTAACAATTTAGCTGGGTTTTCCTTTGTTGCATTTGCTGCTGCTACTTTATAGGAAGTATAATAATATCCATTACTAACTGCTTCAACTAAATCGTCCTTATAAACAGTTTCTAAATCACCATATGAGCTATCTTTAGTTTTATATAAATGATATCCTTCTAAAATTGATTTTTTTATACTTGATGAATATTTAAATGATCCACCACTAATTTCAGATATAGTTCCATTATTAATAATTTCTCCTAATATTATACCTTTATCGATTTTTGTTATAGTAGAATTATTAGTTAAATGGCCACTAATAACACCATTACTTTGAATATTTAGTATTCCATCATTTACAACACTACCAACTCTTGTTCTAATATTAATTGTACCATTATTTATAATATCTGATTCTAAATTATACATTGTTGTAAGAGTTCCATTATTTATTACTTTTTTAACTTTTTTTCTACTTTTATTATTTAATACTATATTCTTTCCTTTAGGAATTGTTATTTCTTCTATATCCGACATAATAGTAATTGTAGTTTTTTTATTTTCTTCTACATCATTAATAGCATCAGATATTTTAAAATATCCAATATTATTTATTCTAGCTTCATATTTTCCATCTACAACTTCATAAAAACCAGAGTTTTCGTTTAATTTAAAAACTTTGCCTTCTTTTATAAATTGTGCTGATGGTGCTACTTTATATTTTCCAGCAGTTATTGTATTTTCAGAAACAGCAACTTTATTATAAAATTCACCATCATTTATAATCCACTTAGCACCACTTCCATATATATTATATGAAGTAGATTTATCATTTGTTTTTATAATAACATTATTTATGGTAATAACACTACCATTATCTGAATTGTTATTTGTTTTAATACCATATATTGTTTTATCTTTAATACTAGATAAGTCTATAATAGAATTACCACTTATTTCTACATCTGAAGAACCAGAAATTGCAATAGCATTAAATGCACTAGATATTTCTGACTTTATTAATACGTTATTTAATTTAAGTTCAGCATTTCCAATAGATAAACAAGTTCCACCTACTTTACTTCTTATGTAAATATTAGTATCATTTATACCATACCTTATCTTATCATTTTTAACATAATTAATAATTAGGGAATTAGCTTTTTCATTTAAAGATAAATTAACCTGATCAGTATAAAAAGCACCATTAACTACATATATCATATAAGAGGTATTCTTTGAAGTGTAATTAATATCAACATCAGAAAAAACTAAAATACCATCTACATTAAATGCATAACTACCTGTACTAGCATATGTGTTAACTAAATTAAATTCTCCCGTTTTTCCACTATTCCTTATAGAAAATTCACTTTTTATAATATTAAAAGCTTTATCAGAAGAAAAATTATAAGTTAAATTATGTCCATTTAAATCAATATTAAGCTCTTTTTTGATATCAATAATATTATCGGTGGTATAATCAATATCATTATTTAGTTCAATAGTATCACCAGCTTGATAAGAATTAAGTCCTTCCAATAATTCATCTTCATTATTAACAGATATCGTTTTTGCAAATGTACTAGATGGAAATAATATCATTGCAAAAACTATCATAAACAAATATACCCTCTTTTTCATAATTCCTCCCACTATAAATATACACCTTTTTTTAATACATAATATCGAAAAAAGGCGACACCACCTAAAATTTACATTTTTTTACGCTTTTTTGTTGTTTATTGTTGACTTTTCCGAAATCGAAAGATATTATTAAAATAATAAGATAATAGGAGGAGTTTATGAATAAAAAAGGCTTTACTTTAGTAGAGTTACTAGGAGTACTTGTAGTACTTAGTGTTATCCTTATGATAGCATTTCCATTAATTACTACATATATTAATAAAACTAAACAAAAATCATATGACACACAAATGGAAATAATTATGACAGGACTTAAAAACTATGCAATTGAACATAAAGAAGTATTACCAGTAAATGATGCTGATTATGTAACATTTACATTAGGTCAGTTAAAATCACTAGGAATAGTAAATAATAGTGTAGTAAATCCATTAGATGGCAAGGAAATAGATGATTCTATGGAATTTAAAATAATAAAAAATGGAAGTAAATATACTTATCAAATAGTAGAAAGTTCAATATTATCTAGAGATGATAAAAATCACACTCCATATATAACATTAAATGGTCATATATTAAACTATATAGATGTAGATAGTACATATACTGAACTTGGAGCATCAGCAACTGATTATGATGGAAATCCCTTAAATGTTACAATTTCCACATCTAACTTAGATGTAAATACTATAGGTATATATCAAATAAAATATGAAGTAAAAGACTCTAATAATACTAAATCATACGCTATAAGAACTGTTATAGTAGGAGAATCTAAAATACTAGCTAATGGAACAGTAGTATACTATAATCCAGAAACAAATAAGAAATGCACAAGCGCTGAAGCGGTAAGCACTACAGGAACAAAAACCGGATGTATGAAGTGGTATGTATTTAATGATGAAGGAAATAATACAGTTAATTTACTACTAGATCATAATACAACAGCAAAAGTTGCATGGGCATCAAGTGGAAAAAATGCCAATGGTCCAGTTGAAGTAAAAACACAATTAGAAAATGATATAGCTTCTTGGAATGGTGCTGTTAAAAGTACAGCTAGACTAATAGAAGCAAGTGAAATAGCAAAAATAACAGGATATCCAAATTGGAATAATAACCGTTATTACTTCCATACAAATTCAAATACAGAATACAAAGGAGCAGCAGGAACAAACAGATATGCATGGCTATTTGATAATACAAGAGAATGTACAACATATGGATGTAATGTAGCAGATTCTAGTACTTATGGATACTGGACAAACACTGCATATTCCGGCTATTCTTACCACGCTTTGATCGTGAAATGCAATGGCTACTTGAGCAGCAGCCACGTGGTTAATGCAGACAACTACGGTGTTCGCCCAGTTATCACTGTAAGTAGATCTATAATATCTAAATAAAAAAGTTATATGTTTCCATATAACTTTTTTACTTCTTTGGTAGATAAATATCTATATTCTCCAGACTTTAACCCTTTAGTATCTAAAAATCCAAATTTTTCTCTTTTTAATTTTATAACATCATATCCTAAAGCTTTAAACATATTTTTTACTTCATGATTTTTACCTTCATGAATAGTTACTTCAACTATAGAAGTATCAGTTTTCTTATTATATTCTTTCATTCTTACAATAGCACGTGCACTTATATAACTACCTAAATTAACTCCTCTAGATAACGATTCTTTAGCATCTTTTGTAAAAAATCCTTTTACTTTAGCAACATAAGTTTTATTAAATTTATTACTTGGATGAGTAAGCAAATTAGTAAGTTTTCCATCATTTGTAAGAAGTAATACTCCTGTAGTATCATAATCTAGTCTCCCAACCGGATAAACTCTTTTATCTATATCTATTAAATCTAATACAGTTTTACGATTTTTTTCATCACTAGTAGTAGTTACTACTCCCCTTGGTTTATTAAGTAATATATATATTTTATTTTCATTCATATCTTCAATTACTTTACCATCTATAGTAATTGTATCAGTATAATTTGCTTTATCACCTAATTTAGCTACTACACCATTTACTCTTACTTTTCCTTTTGTAATAAGTTCTTCAGCTTTTCTTCTAGAAGTATATCCATAAGAAGAAATAATCTTTTGTAATCTTTCCATAAATCACCTGCAAGTATATCCATTGTTACTAAAATATTCTTTTATATTTTTATAGTCATTAGTCCCATCAATTATTTTAGCGTCATCATTATATTTTTCACTGAATGTTAAAGTAATTTCATTTTCGCCTGTTGAAATATCACCTTCTATATCCATAGTTTCAAGTACTTTTTCAAAGTTCTTTTTATATGTATTAAAAGTTTCTTCTGAATTTGTTTTAAATATAATATTAGTTTTCATTTCAGTAGGTTTATCACCATCAAACTTTATAATAACTTCACTTTTTTGAGTAGAATTATTATCCTTACTTTCGTTTGTACATGTTAATGTTTTACTACATCCACTAGCTAAAAATATTGATACTAATAATATTAATTTTTTCATAATTTCACCTTTATTAATTTTATATTATTAGCATCAATATGTCAATTATATATTAAATTACAAATTATAATACTCGCGATAAGAGCAAATAAATCTGCCATTAAACCAGCAAATACAGCATATCTAGTTTTCTTAATACCAATACTACCAAAATATAATGTAATAACATACAAAGTAGTATCAGTAGAGCCCTGTACAATAGATCCTAGTTTACCAATAAAACTATCTGGACCAAATTCTTTAAAAATATTATTAAGTAAAGCTAGGGAAGAATTACCTGATATAGATCGCATTATTCCAAGAGGAACTATTTTATCTGGTATATTAAACATAGAAAATATTGGTTTAAATATACTAAGCAAAGCATCTAAAAAATTACTTCCAGTAAAAATATTGATACTAAGAATCATACCAAGTAAATAAGGAAACATAGAAATTATCATATCAAAACTTTCTTTAGTTCCCTCTATAAAAGTATCATATACATTTATTTTTTGTTTTAATCCATATATAACTACAACAAAAATCATAAAAGGTATCATTAAATTATTTATCATATATTTTATATAAGATCCTATCTAATATAACAGCACAAATACTCGATATAACTGTAGCAATTATACAGGGCCAAACTATTTCTGTAGGATTTGTACTATTATATAACATTCTAAGTGCAATAATAGTAGTAGGAACTAGTGTTACACCACCAGTATTTATTACTAAAAAAGTTATCATACTTTTTGATGCAGTATCCTTTTTAGGATTTAGTTCTTGTAATGATTTCATAGCTTTAAGGCCAAATGGAGTAGCTGCTGAACCTAGTCCAAAAACATTTATTATAATATTAGAAGCAATATAACCAATAGATTCGTGGCCCTTAGGAATGTCTGGAAATAATTTAGATAAAAGTGGTGAAATAGCTTTACTAATTTTAAATAAAAGGCCAGACTCTTTAGCAATATTCATTAGTCCTAACCATAACGCCATAATTGGAAATATCTCAAGTAACATATTTAATGTAACTTTTGCGCTATTTAATATTTCACTATTTAACGTAGATAAGTTATTAGTAATAACTGAAAATAAAATACCAACAATTATAAAAAATGCCCATATTTTATTTATCATTTAAATAACCAATTATATATTTTAATAAATATATTTTCCTTCTTTTTTTCTATTTCTTGATATACATTATCCTCATATATACTAGAATCATTAAAATATACTATAACTTTTCCAACTATATCACTACTACTATCTTTATCTAATTTAAACTTTAAAACAATATTATCTACTTCATATTCATTTAAAGGATAATAAAAATCATTTTTTATATATAAATTATCATAATACTTTTCCCCTACTATATTTATCTTACCTTTTTTTAATATTTTGTAACTTTTATACTTTTTAAATGTACTTTCATATAGATCTAAATGATTTTTAAAATCGTTACCATCATTTAAAGTAACTATAACTAAATTCAAATTATCTTTAGTGGCGGTTGTAACAAGTGTTCTTCTAGCGATTTCTGTAAAACCAGTTTTTCCACCTGTTATATATTTTGTAGAATGTAAAAGTTTATTTTTGTTATACCATATATAAGTATTCATATTAGTTTTTAATGTATACTTTTTAGTGCCTACAATTTCTTTATATATATTATTTTGCATTGCATAACTAGTGAGAATAGCCATATCATAAGCAGTAGATATATTACCACCATTATAATCTAATCCTGATGGATTATTAAATGTAGTATTAGTCATCTTTAATTCTTTTGCTTTCTCATTCATAAGTAAAACAAAGTCTTTTTCACTACCAGCTACTATATTTGCAATAGCTAAAGCAGCATCATTACCACTTCTAAGCATAAGTCCATATAATAAATCTTTCAAAGATAGTTCTTCGCCTTTTTTAATATATATTCCAGAACCATAACTACCAGTTATTTCATCACCTATTACTATTTTTTTATTAATATCCCCATTTTCAAGAGCAACTATGCAAGTCATAATTTTAGAAATAGATGCAACACTTCTTTTCTCATGTACATTACTGCTATATAAAACCCTTTTATTATCTGTATCCATAACAATAGTAGAAGTTCCATCTACTCTCATAATAAATAGGAAAAATATTATAAAAACAAATGCTTTTTTCACTATATCACCTAATACTAATTTATTTATAAAATATAAAAAAAGAACTTAATATTTATAAGTTCCATTAATTTTTGATAACTCAGTTTCATCTAAATCATTAAGTATCCAATCCTTACCATCTTTATGTAATTCTAGCTCTAACGTATATGTAACCATTTCTTTAGCTTCTTTTAATTTACTAAGACGATATTCATTAGCTTTTTCTTTATCATATTCTCCATTATCTAATAGAAACTCATTTGGATTATTTGCTAAATATAAATCTATTTCATTATTTATTTTAGAATAATCAATAACATCTATAGTTACTGTAACAATAGCTTTATCACCGTCTATCACTTCATCTTTTACTTTATAAGTAAGTTTCTGATAATTCTTTTTTACAATATCACGATATTTAGACTTTTGGTCTAATGAATAATCATCTGATATAACACTATCTAAAGAAGCTAAAACACTTTTATCTAAAGTTTGATAATTATTAAAGAATGCTTCTACTTTCTTAGTTGGAGTATTATTCATTTTACCACATCCAACAAATAATAAACAAAGAATAAATGCATAAAATACTTTTTTCATATTGCCTCCTAATATTAGTATTTCTTTATTTTTAAATTTTATGCATTAGTCATTTTAATAAAATTATTTATTTTTACAATATTGGTATAATCAGTTAACGAATTTATTAATTCATTTTTTATTTTAGTATAATTATCATCAGTTAAATTAAAACACTCATAATATAAATATTTCAATTTTTCATATTCTTTATTATTATAAAATTTATCTATATCTTTTGTTATTTTATTTATATAAAATTCTTCATTCCTTGTATATAAACATAACTTATTTTTAGATACTATTTCATATTTTATAGTAACACAATTATAATCATTAATATCTTCTAGTACTTCTCTTTCCTCATCTATTAACATTGAACTTTTATAAATACTATTTCCTTTATTATCAAACTTTATAATAAAAGCTTCTAAATTATTAGCAATTATACAAGAATAATTAATCTTATCTATATATTTATTCTTAAATACTTCTGTTTTATTTTTAATATTTTCTAAAAAATCATAAGATACTTTCACATTGTTATTTTTTAAATCTAAATACACCTCATCATTAACTTTTATAATAGGAATTTTTCTTATTCTAAGAATATCATCAGTTTTATTCCAATCATAAAAATCATAATAAACATTTTGAAAATTACATAATACGTCATATATATAATTCATTTCTTTTTCCTCCAATATACATACTATATATCATAAAGACTATGCCTATAAAGAAATACCAACATTCATATCTTCTAACTATAAAATGGACATAATCATAAAAATTATACCCCATAGTAAATAAATTTAAGTAGCTGATTAAATATGTAGATCCAACTATTGTTAATCCAAACCCACACAAAAATATAAAAAAAATCATAATACCACCTAATTAATAATATTAAAAAAACTACTAAATAGTAGTCTATTTTTTCTTTATAATCGTAGTAAATTTAGAATTACCTCTATAATTTCCGTCTAAAAAATCATTATCATCAAGATATGTAAAAGCTGTAAGCTCTATATCAGATGTTATATCATTTATTTTTGTAGATGTAGTAAGTTTAATTGTTGTAAATATAGTATTATCTTTTATCATATCATCAGTCATATGAGAATAAAAAGATGAATCTTGATGTATATCATCATATAAATATACTTGTATATAATCATATATGCTTTTATCATCTGACGGTTTTAAAATAGTTTGTGAGAAATCACCGTCTTTAGTACTAAATTTAATATGATAACCAATTTTATAACTATCAATATTAGTGTAATTATTATATAGACTTTTCCATACAGTTTGTAATCTTAGATTGCTAATTACTTCTTCATTTGAAAAATATGCAGTAAAACCATTAATATCAGTATAAATAGGCCAAGCACTCACATATTCATGAGCTAAAAATCTTTTACCATTACTATAAATATATAAGCCAACTTTAATAGGATTAGTATCAACATATTCATCTTTTATTTCTACTTCTTCTTTAATAGGTTCTTTTATTTCTTCTTTAGGAGAATCATTTATTTCTTTTTTATTTGTACAACCAGTAATTAAAATTATAGCCATTAATAAGGTAATTATCTTCTTCATATTATCACCAAAATAATTATACATTTTTTTATAAAAAAAGAAAACCCTTATTATAAGGGTTTAATTTCAAAAATGGTGGAGAATGAGGGACTCGAACCCTTGACCCTCTGCGTGCAAGGCAGATGCTCTAGCCAACTGAGCTAATTCCCCATAACCAATTTGCTATTGTAGTATAACATAAAAAAAGATATGTTGTCAATATTTTTTTAACATATTTACATATCTTTTTTTATCATATTCTATACAAGTATCTTTATTAAAATTATAAGCCAATACTAAATTATAATAAAGAGTTATAATTTCTTCTACTTTTCTTAATATATTAGCATCAGTAGTATATGCATACTTCCTAACAATTTTTAATGTGCTTTTTTCTAATTCACTTTCACTAAAATATTTATGCATAATTTTTCTATCATTTATAAAACTTAAAAACATTCTTCTAAGTAAATTTAAATAGCCATCTAAATTATCAGTAGATAAGCATTTATCTAATCCTGTACTCATTTTAGATGCATATGCCATTCTATTTAATAAATAAATAGGAACTTTAAAATATTTTGAAGCTTCAGTATCAATTTCACAAACACTATCTAAAGAAAGAATAAAATCTGGTCTAAGTATAGTACCATTACTTACTCTTTTTATAGTTACTTCATTATACATCATTTTAGGTTCTAATTTAAGAGCTTCTGGAAACACGCAAGAACTATTACCATTTCTTAATGAATTTCTCACTTGTTTTCTACTAGAATATAAATCTTTAGAGGCTGTATATAAAATACTATCAGCATCTACTTTGCTAAAACCTAAAATATAAGATTTAGATTCACTCATACCCATAAAAGTATCACTTATATAACTAGTAGATATATAAGAATCATCTCTAGGGCTATCATTCCATAAATTAGGATCATCTGCTAATTTAATCGCTTCTACACCACTTTCATAACCTGTAATAGTATGAACTAAAAAGCTAAATTCTTGGCCATCTAAAACACTTGGACTAGGTTTTATACTAGAAGCTATACTACTTTTAGTAATAGGGAAAAGAGTTTTATATATCTTATTATATATATTAGTTTCATATTTAATAGAATCTATAAAAGAAATTAATTCTAAATTACTAGTAATATCTAATAGTCTAGTATACTTTGCAAATAATTTACATTTTTTAGCGCTTATAAGCGTTTCTTTTAATACTTTATATTCAATATTAAAATATAATCTACTAACAAGATTTTTATTATTATCTAAATCGTTATCTAACAATAATGTTACTTTTTTATATTTTAAATCGTAATATTTTTTATAATTACTATCATCAATATTTAGTTTTAATATGTGATTATGTATAAGAATATCATTTAAAGTATCACTATCTAGTTTTTTAAATACCGATTTACATGCAAAATAATTGTTTATAAAATAATTTAAATCAGTTAATGAAGTAATATATTCTTTTTTCACTAAAGAAATTAAAGTCATAGAATCTTCATCTTTAATAAAACGAATTATATTATTTCTTAAGTTTTCACTAAATACATATTCAAAATTTTTAGATAAAAACTTAACTATATCTAATTTAGAAAAAATTAAATTTAATAGAGATTTAAAGTTATTACTTCTTGATAATTCTTCTAATAACATAAATACATCTGTATCTTCAATTTCATCTATCTTCTTTAATTCATCTATAGATAATTTATTTAATGATGAAATACCAAATCTTAACAAACGAGGATGGGAAGTTAAAAATATAACTTTATTTTTACTTAATTCTAGTATTGATTCTGAAAGCAAATGATAATTATCTAATAAAAAAGTCTCTGAGAATTTTCTAATGTTAGGCAAAGTAAAAACACCTGGCTTATAACATGAAAAATCAAACAGAGGACATCTTTCTTTTAATAAATATAACTCTTGTAGGGATAATTCATCTTTTGTAAACTTAAAAAGATGTTCATAATGATAGAAATTTAGTGCACTCATATCATTCATATTATTCCCTCCATATGAGTTATTATAATAATATAAAATTTAATTTAAGTCAATAAAAAAGCGTATAAAACGCTATTTATTAGTATTATGATAATAGTCAAATTCAGATAATTCATATAATATATTTTCTAATTGTTCATCTTCTACTTCTTCTAAATAATTATTTATATCAAAGATTAAAGATTTCATATCAGTATATTTATTATAATCAAAGCCATATTCCTTTAATATTTGTGCTTGTCTTTTTGTTAAGTATATACCATTATAAAAATCATGCATCTCTACATCTAAATCTTTAACTAATTCATCTATATTATATTCTTCCATTAGTATTGAATACCCCAAACAACTAAATGTTTAGCTTTAGAACCACATACTACACATTTACCATCAATAAGTTTGTGATCTTCTAATATACATCTTGATTTAGTACCCCTAATTTCTTTTAACTTAAGTTCACATTCAGTACTACCACACCAATCAGCTTTAACAAATCCTGGTTCTTTAGCCATAATGTCTTCAATATCCTTAATACTATGAGCTTCAAATGTTTTTGCTTCCATTCTCTTTTTAGCTTTCTCATACATACTACTTTGAATATCAACAAATAGTTTTTCTACATATTCTAATACATCATTTATTGAAACTTGTACTTTTTCTCTTGTATCTCTTCTAACAACAGTAACCATATTTTCTTCTAGGTCTTTTTTACCAATTTCAATTCTAACTGGTATGCCATTTACTTCAGCTTCTGCAAATTTAAACCCTGCACTTTTGTTACTATTATCTATATAAGCTCTAACATTATTATCAACTAGTTTACTATAAACTTCATTAACAGTATTAACTACATTTTCATCATCAGAAATACCAATTATAACAACTTGTTCAGGAGCAATTTTAGGTGGTAATACAAGTCCATTATCATCTCCATGAACCATTATAAGAGCTCCTATCATTCTATTAGATACACCCCAAGATGTTTGATAAGCATATTCTGTTTCATTATTCTTATTTAAGAATTTAATATCATAAGCTTTAGAAAACTTTTGTCCAAAATAATGACTAGTACCAGATTGCAAACATATACCATTATACATCAAAGCTTCTATTGTATAAGTATATTCTGCACCAGCAAACTTTTCTTTTTCTGTCTTTCTTCCAGCTAATACGGGAATAGCTAAATAATCTTCAAAAAATGTTTTATATACATTTAACATATCTAAAGTTTCTTTTTCTGCTTCTTCTTTAGTAGCATGAACAGTATGACCTTCTTGCCAAAAGAATTCACGACTTCTTAAGAATGGTCTTGTTTCTTTTTCCCATCTAACTACACTACACCATTGATTATATTTTAATGGTAGATCACGATATGATTTAACTACTTTGCTATAATAATCACTAAATAAAGTTTCACTAGTTGGTCTTATACACAATCTTTCTTCAAGCGTTTTTTGTCCACCTTGTGTAACCCATGCAGCTTCTGGTGAAAAACCTTCTATAAGTTCAGCTTCTTTTTTTAATAAACTTTCAGGGATAAAAAGTGGCATAGCTACATTCCTATGACCTGTTTCCTTAAACATTTTATCCAGATTCTTTTGAATATTTTCCCATATTGCAAAACCATTAGGTTCAAAAACAACACATCCTTTTACACTTGAATATGTTGCTAATTTAGCTGCTTTAACTACGTTAGTATACCATTCTGCAAAATCAACATCTCTACTTACAATTGCTTTGTTTTTCATAAATACATCCTTTCTTTAACAAAAAAAGATAGTACCAAGGAGTGCATATGCACGGTACCATCCTATTTTTTTACTTAATTTTGATAACGGCTTAACCGGAAATACTTTTTATATTTCACTCAAAGGGTAGGAGCAAATACTATTAATACTGAATTTCACCAACATCAGCTCTCTAAAAATAAATATGTATTTCATTCCCTTATCACAGATTTGTATTGATTTTATCTCTTTTTTTAATATTTGTCAATAGTAATAAAAAAAATCCTAAAGGATTTAATTTATAAAATGGTGTCCCGTGCGAGATTCGAACTCACGACCCTTTGATTAAAAGTCAAATGCTCTACCGACTGAGCTAACGGGACATAATTGGCTGCCTCGGCTAGATTCGAACTAGCGAAGTGCCACAGTCAAAGTGTGGTGCCTTACCGCTTGGCTACGAGGCAATTAAGTGGTGGAGGGAGATGGATTTGAACCATCGAACCCGAAGGAACAGATTTACAGTCTGCCGCGTTTGACCACTTCGCTA